>DAOTVV010000178.1:0-8844 GCA_034436255.1 Anaerolineae bacterium | reverse complement strand
CGCGATAATCCGCCTGGGCAAGCAGCGAAACCAGCAGCTGGCGAAGGCGCGGGCCGCTCGACGGATACCACTGGTCGTCGGCGAACTGCGCCGGCCGGATATCGCTCGACTGGAGAGGCCGGCCCTCTGCCGATTGCATGTCAGCAACAATACACCTCCGTAAGGGCACCCCTTCCCGGTTCGGCCGGCGGTCCCGGCCTGGCATCCATGGCCCGGGGCATCAACCGGCAGGCCAGCCAGGGGCCCAAGAAGGGGCCAGGGGCGTGATCAGCCCGGCGCCGGGCTGATCCGCTGCTCCGCCTGGTGAACGCGACACTTCTGTGCAGTGATCACCGCCTCGAGTTGGTTCACGGCTTCGTCGAGATGCTCGCTGCGGTTGACGATGACGAACTGGAACTCGGGCAAGTGGCTGAGTTCTTCCTGCAACCTGGCGCAGCGCGAGGTCAACGACTCCTGGGCCTCGCCATTGCAGCGCGCCAGGATCCGCCGCAGGTGTTCCTCCACGCTCTCAGCCACGACGAACACCGATATGGCGTCGGGCAGCAGCCGCCGCAAGGTGGCAGCGCCCTGGACGTCAACGCGCAGGATCACGTCCTTGCCGCTTTCCAGGGCGCGGGTGAGTTCGGAGCGCAGGACGCCGTAACGCTTGCCGAAGACGCAGGCGTGCTCGAGGAACTCCCCCGCGGCCAGCCGGCGCTCGAATTCCTCCGGCGAAAGGAAGTGGTAGTCAACACCATCCACTTCGCCTGGCCTGGGCGGACGGGAGGTGGCCGTGACGACGAAGTGCAGGTTGTGGCCACGGGCCTGCAGGCTCCTGATCAGGGAGTCTTTGCCGGCGCCCGATGGCCCGGAGACGATCAGGACGAGAGGCTTGCTTGCCACGCAGAAGCGGCCATCGCACTGGCGGAAGGCCGTGCCGGCCAGCGTGCGGTCCGGCGCCGCAGGCAGGGCGTCAGTCATCGCTGTCCTCTTCCGATGCCGGCGCCCTGAGGACGTCCGAGCCGGGATGCATGGCCTGCAAGCGGTTGGCGACCGTCTCGGGCTGCAAAGCGAGCAGCATCAGGTGGCCGCTGTCCAGAAGGACGATAGCCTTCGTGCGCCGGCCATGGGTGATGTCCAGGAGCAGGTCTTTCCGCTCGGCTTCCTCCAGCCAGCGCCGCACCGGCGTGGACCCGGGGCGGACGACGGCGAGTATGCGGTTGGCGGCGACATAGTCGCCAAAGCCGACATGAACAAGTTCGGTTGCCATAGGCTGAAACTACCTGAAGTCTTATCCCTTCTCTGGCTGATTATAGCGGCCCGCCGGCTGAGCTACCAGCAAGCCACGGCGCTGGGTGGCGGCAGAGCCGGAACGTGGTGGGCGCGCTGCGCTTGTGCCGCGTTAGGGCGGCTCGGGCATGGTGAACAGCCCCTCATAGAAGCGGCGCAGGTAGGGTGGCATGAGCCGCATATCGCCCATGGTGCCGCTCGCCAGGCCAGCGAACATCTCCCAGTCGTTGTTATCCACCAGCATGCCGGGCCAGTGCTGCTCGGGGATGCCGTGGACATAGCCATATGCCAGGCCCTGCACGCGAGCGTAGCGCCGGTCGGGCTCTGCCGCAGCCTGGATCACGGCGGCGATCAGGTCCTGTGCCTGGCCAGGGCGGCGGTAATGCCACCAGGCGTGCGCCAGTTCGTGCACCGCTGCTTCGTCCTGAGCGGTGAAGAGGCGCACTTTCTTCTCCGCTGGCAGCCAATAGCCGCCGCCTCTGGTGCTGCCAGGGTCGAGCACCTCGACGGCGATCTCGCGCCGCAACCAGGCGGCTGCCTCGGGCGCGAAGTGGTAGGTGCTGAAGATGCGCTCCAGGAACGCTAGCGTCCAGGCGGGTGCAGTCCCTGCCGGAGCCTGGTTCCAGCGCCGCGCTCTGGCGGCCAGCTTTTGCAGCCATCCTATCAGTGAAGCTTTCCAGCTGCTCATCTTGTGCTATACTCACCCCAGGCTTGCACGGGCAGGCTATTGCCGCCTCGCCTCAGCTTAGCTGTGCTCTAGCGTTCGAGGCAAGCGGCGTTTTCCTTCCTTGTGAGAGGGATACACTATGGGGCCATCGGCTCGGGCCCGGGTGCAAGAGAACTGACAGATGCGCCTGTCACTTGCTGCTCAGGCCGGAAGTGAGGCGCAGGACCTGCCCCTGCGCCGCAAGCAGGTGAGCATCGGCAGTGCCAGCGACAATACCATTCGCATCAAGAGCGGCTCTGTAGCCGCGCACCACGCTCGTCTGCGCCGCTACGGTGGGGATTGGCTGCTCGAGGACCTGGGGTCGCCGGCGGGCACCTACCTCAACGGCATCCGCGTGCTCGGCTCGCAGGTGATACGTCCTGGTGACCGGATCACTTGCGGATGTGTCGCTCTCGACGTCGTTGCCGAGCCGGGTGACGGACCTCGCCGCGCAGAGCGGCCAGAGAGCAAGGCAGGTTGGCTCGGTGCCTCGCTGGCGCTGCTGCTCTGCCTGGGGGTGATGCTGCGCCTGCTGCCCCACACCGTGCCGGTTCTGCCACAACTGGCCTGGGTTGCCACGGCCTTGCCGGCGCCGACGGCGACAGCGCTGCCGGCCGTACCGCCGGCCACGGCGACGCGCCCGGCAACTGCCACAGCGACGGCGGCACCGGCCTACACCGCCACTGCCAGCGCCACGGCAGCGCCTACTGAAACCGCCACCATCACGCCCACGCCGGACGAATTCGTGCCTACCCTGCTCGCCATGCTTACGGCAGCCCCTGCCGATCGCGCCCAGGCCGCCGTCGCCACTCTGACGGCGTTTGGCACCGATGCCAGGCAGCAGGCCCTGGTCGGCCTGGAGAGCGCGATCGCTACGTCTCCGAGCGAGGGGCCTGGAGTTTGGCTGGACGGCTTGCTTGGCACACCCACGCCCCCTCCCTTGGTGGGGCGCATCGCCCTCGGTCGCTACGTTCCGGCCGCCGACCGCTACGATCTCATCGTGCACGACCTGGCGACCGGCCAGGAGACGGTGTTGCTCTCCCAGGCCAGCCAGCCGGCTTTCAGCCCGGACGGGAGCCGCGTGGCCTATCACTCCTGGCAGGCGGATGCTCTTGGCCTCTACCTGGCGAGCGCCGATGGCAGCCAGCGCTGGATATTGACGCGCGACCCGCACCCGGAGGATGGGCAGCCGGCCTGGGCGCCCGACGGCTCCAAGGTGGCTTTCTCCAGCCTGCGCTATGGGGATGGCAAGAGCCGCATCTACCTGGTTCCGGCTCAGGGCGGCATCGCTTCTGGCATCTGCTTCGGGGAATATGTAGACTGGGCCCCGGATGGGGTTCATATTGCTTTCAAGGGCTGCATCGGCGGTTCGTGCGGCATCATCGTGGCCAATGACGACGGCAGCGGCCAGCGCCTGATCACGAGCGACGCCAGCGACGGCGCGCCGGCCTGGTCGCCGGATGGTGGCTGGATCGCTTTCCAATCGGCACGCGAGGGCAACTGGGGCATCTACGTGATGCGCGCCGACGGCAGCGATGTCGTGCGCTTGACGAGCAGCGACACTGCCGAGAAAACGCTGCCCCGCTGGTCCCCGGATGGCTCGTATGTGGCGTTCCGCTCGAACCAAGATGCGGAATGGGGCGTCTGGGCGGTGCCGTTGCGCATTGATGCGGCCGGCAAGGTGCAGGTGGGCAGCGAGATGCATCTGTTCGCGTCGAACCTCCGGCCGGGGGATGAGATGCGCGAGCGTTTTGTCTGGTTGCCATAGAATCGGCTGGGCCGGAGGTTGCCAGCGTCGTGCGGCGCTTTCGGCCTGCATGAGCGGTGAGGGGTTTCATGGAGAGGACGAGCACGAGGCGGAAGCGCACCGGCCCGCGTTTCCGCGTCCTGGTGGAATTCGCCTGCGGCATATTCGGCATCTACGGTATCGGGCGGCTGCTTGCCTGGAGGCTGAGAGAGGTGCGCATCCTCATCCTCTTCAGCCTGGTCTGGCTGGGCATCAGCCAGGCGTTGCCCTCCCTGACGCACGACCAGTACAACCTTTGGATCACGTGGGTCGCCAACCTGGTCCTGGCGGCGGCGAGCGCCGTGCAGTTCAATATTGCCCTTGACAGGGAAGAGCGGAGCGCCAAGCGGAGGTAGAGGGGCATGGAAGACCTGGCTGGGCGGGAGATCGCCGGCTACCAGATTGGCGCGCGCATCGGCGAGAGCCTGTGCGCCGTGGTCTACCGGGCGCGGGAGTTGGGCAGCGGCCGGGAGTTAGCGCTCAAGCTGCTCAAGCCCGAGCTAGCGGCAAACCCCACGGTGGTGGAAAGCTTCCGTCAGGCGGCGGCTGTGGCAGCCGCCCTTGCCCACCCTAACATCCTCGCCACCGGTGAGGCACGCTGCGAGCAAGGCCTGTGTTTCCTGCCCATGGCCTATGCTGAAGGGGGCAGCCTGCGGACCCGGTTGGCGGCGGGCAAACTGCGCCCCGAGGATGCCGTCCGGCTAGTGGAGGACCTGGCGGCCGCCCTGGATTATGCCCACGGGAAGGGCGTTATCCATGGGGACATCAACCCCAACAATGTGTTCTTCGACAAGAGCGGCCGGGCGATGCTGGCGGATTTCGGCCTCAGCCGGGCCCTGACCATCGCCAACCCGTACACGCAGCTCTTGGCCCCAGAGTACATGACGCCGGAGCAAGCACAGGGCCTGGCGATTGACAAACGCGCTGACATCTATGCCCTCGGGCTTGTGGCCTATGAGGCGATCGCCGGGAGGGTGCCGTTCAAAGCCGATAGCCCTCTGGGCACGCTATACGAGCAGGTGCACCAGGCTCCCCCTAGCCTCGCTGCACTCGGTATCGAACTGCCCGGCCTGCAGGCGGCCCTGGAGCGGGCCCTGTCCAAGGACCCCGAGGTGCGTTATGAGAGCGCCGGGGAGATGGCCAAGGCGGTGAGCGCAGCGGCCGCGTTCGACATCGAGGCGGCGACCCGTTACACGGGCGCTGGCCTCTCCGCGGCCGAGGCGCCGACGCAGGTGAACCGCGAGCCCCGGGCAGGAGCCGGCTGGCAGGGAGCGGAGGATGACAGCGTCATCAGCCGCTCAGCGCTGGCGGCGCGGGAAGTGCAGGCGGCCATGGGGCCGGGGGCGACCGGGCCGGCGGCCGGCGGCCCACCGCTGGGTCCTGTGCCTGGCGCTTGGGGCGGCGCTGGCGGGGCGATGCCGCCGGTGCCACCTGGGCCAGCGACAAGCCCCACCTACGTGCTGCCGCCGCAGCCGGCGGGAAAGCATGGCCTGCTACTGGCCCTGGCGGGCGCTGGCGCGGGCGTGCTCCTGGTGGCCATCATTGTCGGGACAATGCTCTACCTTTCGGGGCGCAACAAGGGCGGTAGCCCCACGCCCGCCGTCGTCGCTGTGGCGGCAAGCGCCGCGCCTGCTGCGGCGACAGCCACCGAGGCGCCCTCGGCCACGCCATCAGCCACCGCTTCGCCGACGCCGAGCCCCGCCCCCACCAGCACGCTGACGGCGACGGCGACAGCGGCCGCGACCGCAACTGCGACTGCTAGCGCTACGCCCGCGGCCACTGATACGCCTGCTCCTATGCCGACCGACACGGCGACGCCGGCGCCGCAGCCGACAGACACCCCGACAGTGCCGGCCATCGTCCAACCCACCGTCGCGCTCGCGACCGATACGCCTGTGCCACCGACGGCCACGCCAGCCAGCGCCCTCACTCTGTCCGGCCATATCGCCTACACACTGCTCGCCGGGGCGAACCCGTCGGTGTGGCTGGCCGGCGCCGACGGCTCTGGCCAGCACCAGGTGCTTGCCTGCATGCGCCAGCCGGACCTTAGCAGCGGCGGCCGCCTGGCGATGAACGGCCAGGGCTGCGGCACAGACAGCCTGTGGGCCATCAACGAGGACGGCAGCGACAAACGCGAGATAAGCCGCCATCCCGACGACGAGCACCCCACCTGGTCCCCAGATAACAGCATGATCGTCTACGCTTCCACCCAGCAGGGCGACGGGCAGTGGCGGCTGTACACGCATTCGGTCATGGGGCAGCCACCGCAGGCACCACCGGCGATCAGGTTCGGGGGCAACACCATATTCGGCCGCTTCCCGGTGTGGCTGCCCGATGGCGAGATCGCCTACAGCGGCTGCGATTACGGCTTCGGCTCGGGCGCCAATTGCGGCTTGTGGCTGACGACGAGCAGTGGCGGGCAGCCGCGCCGCCTGACCACGGACGCCAGCGACCGTGCGGCGGATGGATTCGGGGACAGCGTGGTCTTCATGTCCACGCGGGACGGCAACTGGGAAGTGTACCGGGTGCGCCTGGATGGCTCCGGCCTGACGCGGCTGACGAATAGCCCGGCTAACGATGGCCTGCCCACCTGGTCACCGGATGGCAGCGCCATCGCCTTCCTCTCCGACCGGGATGGCCAGTGGGCGATTTGGGCTATGAAGCCGGACGGCAGCGGGCAGCAGAAGCTGTTCAACTTGAATGGTGCGCCTGGTGCCAACTGGACCGAGGAGCGAGTCAGTTGGGGCCCATAGCGGAGGCGAAGCAGCCCAAGGCAGAAGCGCGGCCGGACCAGGGCTTGCAGCCAGCGCCGCAGCAGGTGGATGAATACAGGATCATCCGCCTGGTGAGCAGTGGCGAGCGCTTCGCCATCTACCGCGCCGTCGGGCCGCAGGGAGATGTGGCCCTGAAGATCGCCGTCAATCGTTCGGCGACGGACCTGGCGCGCCTGCGGCGAGAGCGGGAGTTGACGGCGCACCTGGACTTGCCGGGCGTGCGCCGGATCGAATCCGTGCGCCAGAGCGCCGAGGGATACATCTACGCCGTGATGCAGTGGGGCGAACGCTCCCTGCGCGATGAGATGGCCGGCGGCCGCCGCCTTACTCGCGCCGAGGTGCTCAACTACCTGATGCCCGTGGCCCGCACTCTCGACGCCATGCACCTGCGGCAGTACATTCACTGCAACCTGACGCCGGAGCACATCCTCATCCTGCCGGATGGCCAGCCGGTGCTCGCCGGCCTGGCCGGGGCACGTTACCGCGGCCAGCACCCGGGGCAATGTGACCCGCGCTACGCTTCGCCCGAGCGCGCGGCAAGGGAACCGGCCGGCCCGTGGGGCGACATCTACTCCCTGGGCGTGATCGCTTACGAGATGCTGGCCGGCAGGCTGCCCTTCGCGGCGGATACGGAGGCGGAGTGGCAGCGGGCGCACGCCGTGCTCATGCCCGAAGTGCCCCAGGGCCTGCGCCGGGCGCTCGGGCAGGATGCCAGCCGGGCGCTGTTGCGTGCCCTGGCCAAGGAACCGGCGGACCGCTTTCATTCGGCAGAGGCGTTCATCGAGGTCCTCCAGGAGAAAGAGTCCGGCTGGAACCAGCTGCGCAATGACCTGGCCGACGGCGGGCGTCGCTTGCTCGGCATCGGCAAGCATGTGCCACGGCTGGTGAAAGTTGCCATGCTGGTGCTGCTCATGGTTGCTGCCTCGGCCGGGCTTGTGCTCAGCAGCCTCCACCAGCAGCACACGCCGCCGCCGGACCCGCGTACGGCTACGGCGCAGTTCCTGGCCGCCCTGCAGACGCCCGACACCATCTGGACGCCACAGCCACGGCTGACGCCACCGACGGCGGACGCCACCGAGGCCGCTGCTGCGGCTACAGTCAGCGCCCGGACCAGCGTTCCGCCTACACCGACAGTGGATAGGAACGCGAGCCCTACGCCCACGCATACGCCCGAGCCAACGCTCACGCCGGAGGCTCAGGCGCTCTACGACGCGCCGGTGCTCGTAGAGCCGGCAGACGTGACCCGTTTCGGCCTGGGCCAGGCGGTGGACCTCGTCTGGCAGTCCGACCAGCCCCTGAAACCGGGCGAGTCTTTCGACATCCGCATGTGGAAGCAGGGCGAGCCAGCGTGGGGGATCGCGCGTAGCACCGACACGCGCTACCGCCTGAATGCCCCGCCTCACGGTGCCGGCGAGTATAGCTGGATGGTGGTGGTCGTACGCGATGACGAGCATGGCAACGTGATCGAACTCAGCCAGCCGAGCGCCATCCGCCACCTCTCCTGGGGCTAGCAGTGCCAGGGAGCAGCGAGGGCAGCCCGGGCGAACGGGGCCGGGTCGTCTCTTTCGACGCGCTCCTTCTGGTCGTCCTGCTCCTGGCACGGGTGCGCATTGATACGCTGACGGACCTGGTGGCACCACGTCCGGAAGCGACGGTGCGCCACCTGCCTCTGATCGGTGGACTGCTCTCGCAGCAGGCGTGGGACCTGATGCGCAACTGGCTCACCGACCCCATCAGCCTGCTGCTGATCACCCTGGCTTTCACCCTGCTGGCTTGCTACCTGCTGACCGATGCCCTGCGCTCCCGACTGGGCCGGGATCTGACCTACAGGCTCAAGCTGGGGCTGCTCCTTGCCATAATCGCCAGCACCGTGTTTGCCCAGAGCGGCTTCCTCATCCTCATGCGCCATGCCACCGGCCCGGCCTCCTTCACGCATGACGGCGGCGTGATCCAGACGGAGGCAGCTACCGAGATGTTCCTGAGCGGGCGCAACCCCTACGCCGAGAATTACCTGAACACGCCCCTCGCCGATTGGGGGCTGGAGAAACGCACCGCCCTTTACCACTATCCCTACCTGCCCTGGACCTTCGTCGCCAGCGCTCCCGCCATGCTTGCCTCGGACTGGGCGTTGGGCTGGTGGGACGAGCGCTTTCTCTACCTGGCGCTTTTCGCCTTGAGCCTGGCGCTGCTGCCCGGCCTGGCCGGCAACCGCGAGGATGCCCTGCTCCTGGTGGGCATCTATGGCCTCAACCCGATCATGGGCAACGACGTCATCTTCGGCATGAACGACTCTTTCGTGCTCGCCTGGG
>DAOTVV010000177.1:0-2641 GCA_034436255.1 Anaerolineae bacterium | reverse complement strand
AGCCGGATGGAGGGCGCACCGAGTTGGTAGGCAAGCTCGATGCAGTGCTGCGTGTGCTCCACATTCTGGCGCCGTACCTGAGGATCCGGGGAGACGAAGCCCTGGTGAATGGCCAGGCAGGAGATGTCCAGCCCCAGGCTGTAGGCGGTGCGCTTCAACTGCTGCAGGTAGTAGTTATCCTCCGACTGCATCTGCACATGGAGTATCTCAACTGCTGAAAGGTCGAGACTCCGCGCTTGCTGCATGACATATTCGATGGGCACCTTTTCCGGCAGGAAATGCCAATATGAATAGGTGGATACACCAATGGGGTTCGCCATGGCTGCCTCCTGGAGCGCAAATGCGCTTAGCCCTGATTCGATTCCTGACAACCCTAATGGGGTGACCGGCGCGCGTCAAACCACGCGTATCCCGGCGGGGACAAGCGCGGGAGCGCCTGACAGCTAGACGACCCGCGCCAACTCAAGCAGCTTCTCCGCCAGGGGCACAATCCAGTCCTTGTGCGCCAGGCGCGCCAGCCACTCCCGAGGGATGCCGCTCTCCCCGTGGTAGGCGCCAGCCAACTGGCCGAATATGGCGGCAGTTGTGTCTGCGTCGTCGCCCAGGTTGGCTGCAGCCAGACAGCCGCTTCGGAAGTCGTCATGGTGATAAAAGGCCCAGAGGGCTGCCTCCATGGAGCGGACAACGTAGCCGCTGCCCTTGATTGCCGGTGGCTGGCGCTCCTTGAAGGAACCACACGCCACCTGCTTTACCTCAGGCGCGAGCGGATGCTGATCCCAGTAATCCGGCACCGGACTGTAAAGCGGCTGAAGCATCTCGTCCTTGCTTACCCCGAGGACGGCAGCCACTATGAGGCCGCCGAAATAACGGCAGGCGTCAATGGCCACAGGGGCCTGGTGCGTTGTGCGCGAGCTCTCACCTGAGCGTTCGATGGCCTCGGCCGGCCGCCTGGCGTAGAGGAGAGGCACCGGCGCCAGTCGCATGAGCGAACCGTTGCCGGCTGTCATCGGGTCTTTCGAGCCACAATACGGCTTCCCCGTGCGCCTGAAGCGCTCAAGTGCCTCTCGTGTGGTATTGCCGATGTCATTGCAGTAGCCCTTGCAGGCGAGATGGCCCTCCTCGTACCACCTCAGGTAGCGCTGGAGTTGGTCCACCGGGTCGAATCCTCGCCTTTCGACGAGGCTCTCGGCCAGGCAGAGGGCCATAGCGGTGTCGTCCGTCCACTCACCTGGCTCCAGGCGGAGCGTGCCGCCGCCAACCATGTCCTCAATTGGGGTGAAAGTCCCAGGGGCACGGAATTCCAGCGCGGCACCAAGGGCATCGCCCACCGCCAGGCCCAGGAGGGCGCCGCGGTATCGGTCTACACTGAGTTCGTCCATGCTCTTACCTGTCGTCGCCAATCCTGGCGCCGCGCGGTGCCTGTTCAAAGCAGCCTTTCGCCCGGCCCTCCGAACGTCCAATGGCATGATCTTTGTGAAGAGAGGCGCCTTGTCAAGGCGATTGCGCTGCCCTAGAATCCTGGGCGACGGGGGCGCCGTGCCAGAGCTGGCACGTGCCGGTGTGGGTCCCCGAAGTTGGTGCAGCCCAGGTTGATACCTGGCTGCGGCGAAGCCCATCGGCGGCTATGGCGAGTTCACCGCGATGATGCCGTCCTGAGCGAAGTGTCGGCTCGGGGATGAGAACTGCCAGGGTGAGCCTTGAGCGGCAAAGCTGACGACACCTGGAAGGTTGCGCGCGTCCGGCGGCGGTTGCGTCGGCGCGTCGGCCCGCCCATGCCGGCGGTACCAGGGCCGGAGGAAGCGGGTCCGCGACGGCGGCTGAGCCTGTTCTGGACTACGGCCACGCTCTTGGTTCTCTTCGCCTATGCCTACGTCTGCGTCCTGCTTACCTGGCTGATCGGCATGCACCATTAGACCGTGCCTATCCCAGCCGGCTTGCTGGTCATCGAGTGGGGCTGCCCTTCACGATTGAATAGGCTCAGTGTCTTGAAAAGCGCCGCCTGCATGCCTGGTGGAGTGTGGGCAACGCCAGCGCTCGCCAGGGCGACAGCGCAGCCTGGCAGAGCGTCGGTAGGCTGGGCATGGCTAGCCAAGGAGGTTGCTTGGCTAGCCAACTGCGGCCAGCGCCTCCACAGCAGCGGCGATAGCTCTTGTTACGGCTTCGAGTTGTTCGTCATCGAACTCATGAGACGTGAACGGCCCCAGTTTGTGTATTCCTAGGTCGGCCTCCAGGTTCAGATAGGCGTCCGCGGTGACGTGTACCCCGGCGAGCAATTCTCGGGCGCAACCACGGTTGCAGCCGTCAACGACCAGGACGTGCGGGAGCCGCTTAACCAGAGAGGACTGCCGGGGCACGTGGTTCAGCAAGGCGGGCAGGGAGCAGATGCCAACCACGTCGCTGCCCAGGCGTTTGGTCACCTGGAGGCAAGCCATTGCCGTCAACGAACCAGTGTTTGAGGCAGCGCTGAAACAGCCGAACAGCCCGACGGTGGGCGTGGTAGAGTCTGAAGTCTTCATTGTCTTCCCTCACTTCGGCGTATTGCACTTGCGGGTGCTTTCACGATCCAGCCGCCTGTTTGGCCCGCCTCCAGCCGGCAAGAAACACCGAGAAAGCCGGCATGCCGGCGACGGGTATGATGGTG
>DAOTVV010000176.1:0-14995 GCA_034436255.1 Anaerolineae bacterium | reverse complement strand
GAGCCGGGGTATCGCTTCGCCAGCGGCGGCCTGCTGCCGGAGGGGCCAAGCGCCGGCCTTCTCTATGGTTTCGCCGATACTACGGGCAACACGCCGCTCAGCCTCGCCAGCTACGCGAGCTTTGTTGCGCACGTGCCGGAGTGGCGGCGCTGGCAACTCCTATCTGTCTCCCATGTGGCAGTGGCCCAGGGCACCGAACCGACAGGTGGGCTCAGCCAGGTGCTGGCGGGCCAACCAGCCATCTACAGGCTCAATCAGCCCTTGCCGCCACTGCGCCTGATCCATGAAGCTGTCCAGGGCTCAGCGAGTTCGGCCTGGGATGTGCTCGCGTCGCCAGCTTTTGACCCGGCGCGGGAGGCTCTTGTTCCGGGCAGCCAAGACCTCGGCCTTGCCGCACCAATCGCGCCCGAGTGGACCCAGGTGCAGCGGTGGGCGGCCGGCGACATCCTCGCTGAAGCTCAGGTGGCGGCGCCTGCTCTCGCGGTGTTCAGCCAGATCTCTTACCCTGGCTGGCAGGCGCGCGTTGACGGCCGCCCAGCCGATCTCATCCCTTGCGACGTTCTGTTCCTGGGAGTGAAGCTGTCTCCCGGAAGGCACACGGTCCAACTCACCTACCGTCCTGTGAGTTTCCTTGTCGGCACCGCTATGTCCCTCGTCTGTGCCGCCTCAATCCTGATCCTCGCCGTCAGGCGGGAAGCTGCATGAGCATGAGACGGTTCCGCGCCTGGCTGCGCGCCACCTTCCTGCCAGTGCCGGCGTGGTTTGTCGCCCTCGTCGCCGTTGCCATTCTGGCCGCAATGGCATCAGCGGCGCTAATCGTTTCCGGCGAGGCGCGCGGGTGGACCGGCGAAGAAGAGCCTCTGCCGCAGTTGCGCGGCCTGTTCCATCTCGTGTCCGATATGACGCGCCTTCAGCCGCACGTGGACCCCAACCTGCCGGTGCGCTACGCCGACGTTAACCCGTACGGCATCAACACTTTTCTGGAGCAGGAAGTTGAGCCAGCCAAGCGTGAGCAGGCGATGCGCATGATCGCCGATGCTGGCTTCAAGTGGATTCGCCAGGAGTTTCCCTGGCAGGACATCGAGATTCAGGGCAAGGGCGATTACCGGGATTGCCGCCAGGGCACGTGCATCTCCGCCTGGGCCAAGTACGATAACATCGTTGCTCTTGCAGAGAAGTACCACATCCAGATCATCGCCCGCCTGAGCACGCCGCCATCTTGGTCGCGCGCACAAGGTGACGCCGCTGGCACGTTTGCACCCCCCGACAACTACGACGACTACGGAGACTTCGTCGCCGCCGTCGTCAGCCGTTACCGCGGCCGCATTCGCTTCTATCAGATCTGGAATGAGCCGAACATATACCCCGAGTGGGGCGAGCAGGAGGTGAACCCGGAAGCTTACACGAGGCTTCTGCGCGTCGCCTACACCCGCGCCAAAGCAGCTGACCCGGACTGCGTGATTTTGGCTGGAGCCCTGGCGGCGACCATCGAGAATGACCCGGTTCGCCATGGCAGCAGCCAGCCGGCAATGAACGATTTCATCTTCCTGCAGCGCATGTACGATGCCGGGGCAGCGCCCTACTTCGACATTCTCAGTATCCAGGGCTACGGCCTGTGGAGCGGACCACTCGATCGCCGCATGCGCCCAAGGGTGCTGGACTTCTCGCGGCCCCTGTATATCCGGGACATCATGGTCAAGAACGGGGACTCCGCCAAGCCAATCTGGGTTTCCGAGATGAATTGGAACGCCATCCCCACGAGCCTGGCAGCCTACCCTGCCTACGGGCGGGTCAGCCTCGCTCAGCAGGCCGAATACGATGTCCTCGCTTACCAGAGAGCACAGGCAGAGTGGCCTTGGATGGGCGTGATCAACTACTGGTTCTTCAAGCGCGCAACCGATGCCGAGGCGGCGCAGCCCATGTACTATTTCCGCCTCGTGGACCCGGACTTCACACCCATGCCGGCCTATGCCGCCCTCAAACAACTCACACACAGCACGCCGGTGCTCGGCCTGGGCATGCACCAGGCGACACATTGGGCAATCCAGTATGAGGGAGGCTGGCGGACTCAGCCAGCCTCCGGTTCGTCGTATGGTACAGTTATGTCCAGCGCATCGGGTGACCTGCGGGTTGCCTGGCGGGGCACAGGCCTCGCCGTCCGCCTCGCTGGCCCGGCGACGGTGGCGGTGCAAGTGGATGGCGGAGCACCGGTGCAGTACACATCTGGACCAGGGTTCGCCGAACTCGGGCTGGCGAGCGGATTGCCCGATGGCCAGCACGCGGTTACGCTCAGAGTATTGAGTGGCACGGTGGACATTGACGCCTTCAGAGTGTGGCGCGACCCAGGCCCGGCGAGTTTCGTGCCCCCAGCGATAATCGCATGCGGGGCCACGCTGTTCGCGCTCAGCCTTTGGCTGCGACAGCGGCGCCGCCTCGCCAACAGCAGCAAGAGAGTGCCGGCTGTGAACAGCAAGTGATGATGGGGCGAACCGCAACCGCGGGCGGCCGCTCAGGCTCAGTTCCCTAGGCTCTCCGGCCACCCAGTTGCTCGATAAGCTCGACCAGTGCCTGGGCAGCACCTGGCTCCGCTTGAGAAGCGCGCAAGTGCTCCAGCGCCGCGCCGTGATGTTCTTGCGCCGCCTGTTCGCAGCGCTCGCGTGCGCGGGAAAGCTCGATGAGTTCGCGCGCTCGCTGCACCTCAGCCGGTCCCCGCTCTGAAAGCGAGTACAGTCCCGTCAGTTCCTGGGCCAGGGGGGCTGGCAGAGTCTCAAGGGCAAGAATGTACGGCAAAGTCTTCTTGGCCGAGGCGATGTCTGTCGAGGTGGACTTGCCTGTCTCGTGCTCATCGCCCCAGACCCCGAGCAGGTCGTCCTGGATCTGGAAGGCAAGGCCGAGTTCGAGGCCCAAGCCGCGAAACGCCTCTGCCCGGCGCTCATCCGCACCGCCTGCCCTGGCGCCGCTCCAGGCTGCCAGGGCCATGAGGGCGGCTGTCTTGCGCTCGATCATGGTCATGTACTCCGAGACGGATACCTCTCGCCGTCCCTCGAAGTCCATGTCGAGGTACTGTCCCTCACAAAGGCGCAAGCAGGTGTCATCGAACGCAGCGGCGAGTTCCAGGGCCAGCGCCGGCTGAACCTTGGTCGAGAGTTGATAGAGGCCCAGGTGCGCTGCAGCGAAGATGGCGTCGCCAACGTTGACACCGTGCGCCTCGCCCCATAGCGCCCACACCGTGCGGCGATGACGCCGCGTCTCCGAACGGTCCTCGATGTCGTCATGCACGAGAGTGAAACTATGCATAAGCTCGATCGCTGCCGCCAGAGAGGTGGCGCTTTCGTATTGGCCACCAACCGCCTGGCAGCAGAGCAGGCACAGCACCGGTCGAACCCGCTTTCCCGAGGCCCCTGCCTGCGGCTGCAGCGCCTCATCCAGCCAGCCCTGATGATAGCGCATCATGCCGTAGAATCGCTTGAACTCATCGCTGGGCGGGGATAAGATGCAGCGCATGGCGTCTTCAACCGCCGGCAGGTAACGAGCGATGGCTTCACTCAGGGTCAATGGCTTTCCTCACTCGTGGATGCCGCCCAGTCTATGCAATCTCGCCACGGCCTGTCAATGAAAGAGCATGATGGAGGCAGATGATGTCAGTCCGCATCGGGTTCATCGGAACTGGTGGCATTGCGCAGACTCATATGCGTGGCCTGCTGCGCATTGACACGGCAGACGTAGTTGCCATGTATGACGTGGCCCGAGAGCGTGCCGAGGCAGCCGCCAGGCAGTTCCCGGCTTGCCGTGTGTACGACTCATACCAGCGAATGCTGGACGAGGGCAGGCTTGATGCCGTCTATGTCTGCCTGCCGCCTTTCGCCCACGAACGTCAGGAAATAGACGCCGCCACGGCCGGCCTGGCCCTGTTTGTCGAGAAGCCGATAGCCACGACGACGGAGAAGGCCATCGAGATCTACGAGGCCATCACCGCAGCCGGCGTGATCTCCGCGGTCGGCTACAATTGGCGCTGGTTGGACACCACCGACCGCGCCAAAGCGATCACCGCCAGCACTCGCTTTGCCATGGCTCTTGGCTACTGGATGGGCGGCATGCCCGGCGTGGACTGGTGGCGGCGCAAGCAGGGCTCTGGCGGCCAGGCTGTGGAGCAGACGACTCACATCTTCGATCTGGCCCGCTATCTGCTGGGCGAGGTGACCGAGGTCTACGCGCTGGGGTTCAGTGGCCTGCGCCGGGACATCCCAGGGTACGACATCGAGGACACCACCACGGTGAACCTGCAGTTCGCCAGTGGCACCATCGGCAACATCTCTTCAGCGGATCTCTTGCCACCGGGCGCAGACAAGGTCGGCATAGACCTCATCGGGCGAGATATCCGGCTGGAGCAAGGTTCTCGCACCCTCACCGTTTACGGTAGCAACGAGCATACCACCTACACGGCGACGGTTGACCCCTACTTCCTCGAGGACGAGGCATTCGTCAAGGCGGTCGCCGGCAAAGATGGCTCGCACTTGCGCTGCGACTACCGCGAGGCGCTCCGGACGCATTTCGTCACCATGGCTGTGAACCGCTCGCTCGAGAGCCACCGAATCGAGGCCGTCAGACAGCTACCCTGATTGAGCCCGGGAAACCTATATGGCGAAGCCCGTCAAGACCGTGGCTATGCGGCAACTGGATGCGCTTGGCGTGCCGTACAAGGCCGTATGGCAGGAAGAAGCCACCTTTCACGCCGAAGATGCCGCCCAGGCGCGGGGCCTGCCCCTCAGCCGGGTGGTCAAGTCGCTCCTGGTCGTCGCCCCCGGCCGAAAGTACTACCTGGCGCTTGTGCAGGGCGACCGCATGCTAAGCCTGCACAAGCTGGCCACCGTGCTGGGGATGAAAGGGCTGAGCATGGCCAGGCATGATGAAGTCGCTGCAATCACGGGCTACGAGCCCGGCTCAGTGAGTCCCCTTGGGCTGAAGAAGCGGATTGCCGTGGTCATGGATGAGCACATACTTGCGGAGGAACTGGTCAGCATCAGCGGTGGCAAGCATACCTTGGGCTTGGAACTGAACCCCGCCGACCTGATGCGGGCCACGGGCGCGCGAAGCGCCGACATCACGCAGTGATGCGTGGCAGGCCCGCGGCGCGGGCCTGCCCCTTTCAGCCTGTCAGGCGGCGCGCTTCCAGCACGTTGGGCAGGTGCTCGAGCTTCGCCAGCACCCGGCTCAGTTGAGCCATGTTCCTGATCTCGAGCGTGGCGGTGAAAGTCGCCATGTTCTCTTTCTTGTGCGTAACGACGTTCGCGGCGCTCATGTTGATGTCCTCGTCGGCCACCACCTGAGCGATATCTCGGAGCAGACCGCCGCGATCCCAGGCCCGGATGGCCACCGACACGGGGTAAGTCTGCCCATCATCGTGACCGGTGCCCCAATCAACCTCGATCAGCCGCTCGACGTCTGGGTTGTTGAGGATATTGGGGCAATCGCGCCTATGCACCGTCACGCCGCGCCCACGGGTCACATAGCCGATTATGCTGTCACCCGGCAGAGGGTTGCAGCAATGCGCCATGGTTGTCAGCACCCGGCCGACACCGCGCACGGTGACTTCGGAACTGGCCGTCTGGCCGTGTCGCTCCTCAGCTGCCTCTTCGGCCGGCTTCTCTTCTACATCGAGAATCTTGCTGGCGATCTGCTGCGTGTTCAGGTCGCCATAGCCAAGCGCTGCAAGCAGATCGTCTACGCTTTCATAGTTGAACAGGGCGGCGATCTGGTCCATGGTGCCTTCGTAGCCGAGCCGCTTAAGCTCACGGTCCAGCATGTCCCGCCCGAGAGCGACATTCTGCTCTCTATCCTGCTTCTTGAACCAGGCACGGATCTTCTGCTTGGCGCGCGCGGTACGGGTATAGCCGAGGTCCGGGTTGAGCCAGTCGCGGCTCGGCCCGCCGCGCTTCGCAGTCAGAATCTCAACCTGATCGCCGTTCTTGAGCTGATAATCAAGGCCGACAAGTTGTCCGTTAACCTTGGCGCCCCGGCAGCGATGCCCGATCTCAGTGTGCACATGGTAAGCGAAATCTATCTGCGTGCTGCCCACCGGCAGGTCTATAACGTCGCCCTTCGGCGTGAAAGCGTAGACGCGGTCGCGGAAGACGTCCGTCTTCAGGCTGTCAACGAAGTCCTTCGCGTCGGTAACGTCCTGGCGCCACTCCATCAGCTGGCGCAGCCAGGCGATCTTGTTCTCGAAGACGACGTCGCGCCTGGAGCCAGGCTCCTTGTAGCGCCAGTGAGCGGCGATGCCATACTCGGCGGCGCGGTGCATCTCCCAGGTTCGTATCTGCACCTCCAGCGGCCGCCCACCTGGCCCGACTACCGCTGTGTGCAGCGATTGGTACATGTTGTCCTTGGGAGTGGCTATGAAGTCATCGAAAGTGCCAGGCAGTGGCCGCCAGAGAGTGTGCACGGTTCCCAGGGCAGCGTAGCACTCCGGTATGGTGTCCACGATGATGCGGACGCCACGCACGTCATACACGTGCTCGAAATCGAGGGACTTGCGCTGCATCTTCTTGTAGATGCTATAGATGTGCTTGGCGCGCCCCGTGACCTCAGCCTCTATGCCCTGCTCTTTCAGCTTTGCCTTGAGCAGCGCGACGATCTGCTGCACATCGGCTTCGCGGTCGCGCCGCCGTTCTTCGAGATGGTTGGCGATCTCGCGGTAGACCTCAGGGTCCAGATGGCGTAAGGACAGGTCCTCGAGTTCCCACTTCATCTGCCAGATGCCAAGCCGGTTGGCCAGCGGAGCGAAGATCTCGAGCGTCTCCCTGGCTGTGCGCCTGCGCTTGTCCTCTGGCATCGCACCAAGAGTGCGCATATTGTGCAACCGGTCGGCCAGCTTGATAAGCATGACGCGGACATCGTCAACCATGGCCAGGAACATCTTGCGCAGGCTCTCGGCTCTTACATCCGTCTGACCATGGCTGCCCTCCTTGCTCCTGCCGAGCTCGTCGAGCTGGCCCAGTTTGGTGACACCATCCACCAGAGAGGCCACCTCGTCGCCAAACTCCTGCCGAATCTCGTCCAGAGTGACCGGCGTGTCCTCCACCACGTCATGCAGCAGCCCGGCCATGATCGTCCTGCTATCCAGCCGCAGGTCCGCGAGTATCTCGGCTACAGCCAAAGAGTGCTGAATGTAAGGTTCGCCTGAGGCGCGCACCTGCCCTTGGTGGGCAGCCGCAGCACGCGCATAGGCGCGCGCCACGGGGGCGAGTTCTGCCTCAGGCAGCTTATCCCGCAAGGAACGGGGAAGCTCCTGGATTTCAGCGGCACTAGTGCTCACGGCCATTGTCAACTCAGTAGCTCATCTATGCGTACACAGCTTGCTATAGAGATATTATACTGGAGCATATACACATGCGGTAATATGGGCACGGGTGCGAGCAGCGGCCGCAGCCGGCCTTGGCTCGTACCCGTGCCCATTCATGGCTCATAGAGCGAGGAGCGGCTCCTCGATCAGCTGGCACAGACGCTGCAGGAAACGCGCCGCTGGCGCACCGTCAACAAGACGGTGGTCCACGGTGAGGCTGAGGACAACGGTCGGCCGAACGGCAACCTGCCCATCGCGAACAACCGGGCGTTCCTTGATCCGGCCGACACCCAGAATGGCCACTTCAGGGATGTTGATGATTGCCGTGAAGGCGTCTATCTCGAACATTCCAAGGTTGGTGATGGTAAACGTGCCGCCCACAAAATCGTCAGGCGTCACGTCACCAGAGCGAACCCTTTGAACCAGGTCGGCAGTTGTGGCCGCGATCTCGCTCAAGCTCTTATGGCCGGCGTCTCTGAGAACCGGGACCAAAAGCCCGCGTTCGGCATCAACAGCCACGCCGATGTTGATGCTCCCGTAGGCCACTAACTCCCCACCCTCGAGGCGGGCATTCATGCGCGGGTACTCGCGCAGAGCGACCACCAGCAGGCGAATCAGCAGGTCGTTGTAGGTCGGCACCCGCTCACCGGGCTTGGCCGCCGCCTTGAGCCTTTCCCGCCAGTGCACGAGCGCACTTGCATCCACCTCCGACGTAAGGGTGAACGCGGCGGTTGTGGCGGAGCTTTCGGCCATTTTGGCAGCGATCCGGCCGCGGATGCCGCTCAACGGCACCCTCTCCAGGACTGCCTCCTCGCCAGCCGTGGGAGCAGGCGCAGGCGCCTCCGGCCCGACCGGCGCTCCGGCGACGGCCGCCACCTCAGCGCTGGTTAGCCGGCTCACTCCGGGAGCTAGAGATATGCTGCCCAGGTCCACCCCGCTCCTACGCGCCAGTTCCACGGCAGCGGTGCTGGCGCGCGGGCGCTGCTCCAGGTACTGCTCAACATCTCGCTCGACGATGCGGCCCCCAGGGCCGCTGCCCGTCAGGCCCTCAATGTCTACGCCCTCCAGCCTCGCCAACCGCCTGGCACGTGGTGAGGCGAAAACCCGCTCGCTCGCTTCCGGGGCTGGCGCCGGCTCGGCCTGAGGCGCGCTCACCTCGGTAACCCCTGTGGGCGCGCCCGGGGCTGTGGCGCCTGCCGGCGCTGGCGCGGACGGGCCACCCGCCTCGTAGCGCGAGATGTCCTCGTCCGGCCCGGCGATGACGGCGACGACGCTCAGGATCGGTACCGTCTTGCCCTTGGGCGCCAGGATCTTGCGAACGATGCCGCTGGCAGGAGAGGGAACATCCAGAACAGCTTTGTCCGATTCCATCTGGAAGAGGGCATCACCTTTCTTGACCTGCTGCCCTTCCTGCACCAGCCATTCGGCGATGGTACCCTCACGCATGGTCTCGCCCAGTTTCGGGAAGATAACCTCCGTCGCCATCGTCCCCCCTGTCAGCGCAGTACTTTACGAACCGCGGCGGCGATGCGAGCCGCGTCTGGGATGGCAGCGTCTTCCAGCGTCTCGGCCATCGGCACGGGGACGTCCGCTCCACATACGCGCTCGATCGGTGCGTCCAGGTAGTCAAACGCTGCCTCGTTGATCAGCATCGCCAGTTCACTCGTGAAGGCACCCGTCTTGTAGGCCTCACTGACAAGCACGACGCGCCCAGTCTTCTTCACCGAAGCGACGATCGTATCAAGATCCAGAGGCTTCAGGGTGCGCGGGTCAACCACCTCAACGCTGATCCCCTCCTGAGCCAGCAACTCTGCCGCCTCGAGAGAGCGCAGCAGGCCGCGCGAGTAGGCAACAATGGTCGCATCGGTGCCCTCGCGCTTCACGTCGGCCACGCCCAGCGGGATTATGTAATCTTCTTGCGGCACAGGGCCCTTCGTGTTGTAAAGCATCTTGTGCTCGATGAACATCACCGGGTTATCATCCCGGATCGAAGCCTTGAGCAAGCCCTTGGCGTCGTACGGCGTGGATGGCATGACCACGTAGATGCCGGGGAAATGGATCCAGAGCGCTTCCAGGCTCTGCGAATGGTGAGCAGCGATGCTCCGCCCAGCGCCACCTTCGGTTCGCAGGACCAAAGGCACCGTGGTCTTGCCGCCAAACATGTAGCGGTTCTTCGCCCCCTGGTTGGCCAGTTGGTCCATGGAAAGAGGCGTGAAGTCTATGTACATGATCTCAGCCACTGGCCGCATGCCGGTCATCGCGGCCCCGACTGCGGCACCGGCGATGGCGGCCTCGCTGATCGCCGTATCGCGCACGCGCGCCTCCCCGAAATCCTTCAGCAGGCCCCGCGTCACGGCATAAGCACCCCCGTACAGGCCAACGTCCTCGCCCATGACGAACACGCGTTCGTTGGCGGTCATCTCCTCGCGCAGTGCTTCGTTGAGCGCCTGGCCATAGGTGAGCACACGCTCGACCCTGCCGTCGCGGACAGCGGCACGCAGTTCCTTTTCGTGTTGAACTACGTCAGGAGCGTAGCTGGTTGGCGCGTACACGTCCTCATACAACTCATCGGGGGAAGGCATCGGGCTTTTGAGAGCGAAGTCAACCGCTGTCTGAATGGCCTGCTCTGCTCGTTGCTCGATTGTCTCGATCTCCGCCTGTGTCGCCAGGCCCTGGCTGAGCAGGAACTGCTCGAAACGCTTGATCGGGTCGCGGGCGCGCCAGGCAGCTTCTTCTTCCTTGGTGCGGTAGACGCGCGGGTCGCTGCGCGAATGCCCGTAGTAGCGGTAGGTCTTGCACTCAATCAATGTCGGCCCCTCGCCGCGCCTGGCTCGCTCGACGGCGGTGGCTACTGCTTCGCGCACCGCCAGTACATCCATGCCGTCAACCATAACGCCAGGAATACCGTAGGCGCTGGCACGCTCTGAGACATCAGGGCACTTCGCCGCCTTGCAGAAGGGCACGGACATGCCGTAAAGGTTGTTCTCGCAGATGTAGACAACCGGCAGGTTCCAGGTTGAGGCCATGTTCAGGGATTCGTGGAAACTGCCGGTATTCGTGGCGCCGTCCCCGAAAAAGCAGAGCACCACCTGGTCGGTGCCCCGCATCTGGATGGATACGCCGGCCCCGGTGGCCACAGGAATGTTGCCGCCGACGATGCCGGTGGCGCCCAGGTTGCCCTTGGATACGTCGGCAATGTGCATTGACCCGCCGCGGCCACGGCAATAGCCCGTCTCCCGCCCGCACAGTTCCGCCATCATACGGTTGAGATGATCCTGTTTAGCTTCGGGCGTCTTGGCGTGCTTGTCTCCATGCGCATGGCAGTGACCATGGCCGCGGTGAGTGCTGGTGATGTAGTCGTCGTCGCGGATCGCTGCCAACGCTCCTACAGCAACCGCCTCCTCGCCAGCGTACAGGTGCGAGGCGCCCTTGATCACGTCGCGGCCGAGAAGGTCATAGACCGTGTCCTCGAAGTTGCGTATCTCGCACATCTGCCGCAGGTAGGTCAGCAACTCCTCCTTCGCGGGCAGCGACAAGCCAGCGCCCTCACCGGCGCTTCCGGAAACCGAAGACGATTCGACCACCATCTAGTCCCTCCTAATCGGCCGCTTGCGCGGCGAGAGCCGGCCAGCAGCCTTGCTTCAGATGCTCATAACGTTCGGCAATCATAGCCGACAGAGGGCTACCCGGTTCAATGCCACTCACCCGGCGCAGTGTCTCAGCCAGACCGGCGGAGCGCAGCAGCTCCTGCAATTGCATCGCCGCCGGGTCTTCCGCCGGGTCAAACAGCAGGGCAGCAGCAATGCCCCATGTCAGGGCATCGGGCACGCCACCGGTCTCCACCACGAGGCGCGCCGCTCCCACCAGCCGGTCCTGTGGCCCCAGCTTGCGCAGTGGATCCCGACCGAGGCGGAAAACAGTGTCACCCAGGCGATGGTTGCGGAACCGGCGCAGCAGGTCCTCGACATGAGCATACTGATCAGACCGGGCAAAACCGTGCCGGGCAATGAGTGCCTCGCTCGATTCCTGCATGGCCTGCCGCGTCAGCCCCAAGATCACCGGGTCCCCCAGAGCTTCGTAGCCATAGGTGTAGCCTCGCAGATACCCGAGGTAGGCATGCATGGCGTGACCGGCGTTATGCGTATATAACTTGCGGTCAACATAGGCTTCGAAGTTGTCCTTTGGCTCCATGCCGACGATCTCGGGAATACGACCCTTGAAGCGCAGCCGGTTCACGGGCAGGATCTTGTAGGGTTCAGCCATGATGAAGCTCGGGTCGCGCTCGGCGATCTCGGGCGGCATTATGGGCACCATGCGACTGATGACCGCGTCCACAAGCCCGACTTGCTCCTCCAGGTACTGGCGCCCCTCCTCAGAGAGATACGGCCGCAACATCTCGGCAAACAAGTCGGGAGCACCCTTCAGGTTCTCGCAGATGATTATGTTAAGGGGATCCGCCTCGCCAGCCAGGCGGCGCCGCTCCAGGCCCGCTGCCACCACAGGAGCGATCTTAGGTAGTGCATTGACGCCAACAGCGGTCGCAGCGATGGCGCAACTGGCCAGGGCCCCGGCGACAGCTTCAGTATCGCTCGGGAAGAGCGCTGACACATTGGTGATGGTGTACTCCTGCACCGCCTCGTCAGTCACAAGCTGTAGGGTGTATGCCCCTCGCCGGTTCAATGCCTCCACAAGCGGCCGCACTACATCCACAAACGTGACCCGGTAACCCGATTCGGTGAATAACTGGCCCAGAAAGCCGCGCCCAACATTGCCGGCACCGAACATAACTGCCAGGGGTTGCTCCATCAGTCTTTCCTCCAGGCTAGGACCGCCGCCATGCTATGTTCCAAGCCCTTGAGCGTCAAAGTGAGAGCCGGTTCCAGCATGCGGAGATGCCTGCAGCGCCGGGCCGCGCTCAGCCGCCCTCGC
The DNA here is from genome assembly GCA_034436255.1 of Anaerolineae bacterium. Lineage (GTDB taxonomy): Bacteria > Chloroflexota > Anaerolineae > DRVO01 > DRVO01 > DAOTVV01. The sequence continues at coordinate 2,724 of DAOTVV010000176.1, read as the reverse complement.
TGCAGCCACGCCAATGGCAATCGTGACCCAGAGCAAGGCCGAGGCGTGCGGAAAGGCAAGGTTAAACAGGTAGTGGTCCAGTACCCCTGCGACCAAACCGGCCATGACCGCCGTCTCGCAGCCGAGGATCACTGCCTCGAGTTCTGGCGTCATGCGGCGCGCCAGTCGGGCGCGCGGCCAGGTGTAGATGAAGAACGAAGCCGCTGTCACAAGAAAAAGGGCCAGGCCCACCAGGCCCATCTCTTCGGTAATGAGCAAGTATAGACTCGACACACCAATGTAGATATCAACGTCCGGCGCACCAGTGAAGCCGACGCCGAACCATGGATAACGGCTGATCAGGGTCAGCGCGTCCTTGTACTCGCCGAACCGCATCTGAGTGGCCAGGTCCTGCCCCTGTACCCCCTCGATGAAATGCAGTACGTAGGCTTGGGTCGGTGGCAGAATGACGATGAGCAGTGCTCCAGCCAGCAGCAACCAGAGGAGTTTTCGGTACCGCACTAGCCCCAGGATCAGCAAGGCCGCTGCTAGCCCAACCATGGAGCTGCGCGAAAAGGTGAGCAGCAGAGCCAGCGCCACCACGGCGAGCACTGCCAACACCAGCAGACGGCGGCGTGGACTGCCAGGCAGGAACAGCTGTGGCACAGCGATTCCACCCATGAATGCCAGCATGCCGCCGAAGACATTCGGGTCCACCGACGTGCCGATGGCCCGAAGTGGCTGGTTGGGGTCATCTTCGATGTAGCGCAAGATGCCGCTGGTCGGGTAGCCCAAACGCCCGAGGGATGCGAGCAGCCGCTCCGACAAGCTCTGCGGCATAAAGTACAGAGCAACGCCCAGAAAGGCCGCCGCCCCTGCGCAACAGAGGATGAAGCGCACCGTCCGCTGCAGGTCCCCGGGTTCGCTGAGCAGGTTCAGCACAATGTAGAACGAAAACAGACTCAAGAGCATGTCAGCGAAACGCCGCAGCGAGGTGACTGTGGGTCGCGCGTATCCCATGCCGAGCACAAACGACCCCAACATCAGCCCCATCAGTGCCAGCAGAAACCAGCCGACAGGCGAGACCTCCAGCAAGTATCTACCAGCGCGCAGGCGGCTGAGCGCACCGACCACCAGGGTAGCGACCAACGCCACCTCGAGGAAAGTGGGCACAACCCCGAGGTCAACCGGCAGCGTGGCGAACGGGAGCAGGATTATCACCGCGAGCATGCACCACAGCGGATAGATGCTGCTGCTGAGCAGCGCAAGCGCCACTGCAAGAGCGATTGCGCAGGCGAGGAAAACAAGCGGCCCCAGCAGCGCCACGCCCAGGCCAACGAAGGCGGCGAGCGCCAGACATAGACAGATCACCGTCACAAGGCGCTGCCCGCCACCAATGGCCCTCTCTCCTACGACCGTGGAGACCGCTCCGTGATAGCCCTGCACTCCTCCCCCTGCACCAGCGCCGATTGTATCACGTCTCGGCCTTCGAGGCTCGCTTATGGCCGCGCTCCGTTATGACCGCGGTGTAGACATCCAGCGTCTCCCGAGCGATCGTATCCCAGGCGAAACGCCGCGACAGAGTTTTCGCCGCCCGGCTGAGGCGGGCGCGTTCGCTTGCATCTGTCGCCAGCTGCGCTATGGCCGCGGCGAGGGCCGCCGGATCCGCGGGCGGCACCAATCTGATGTTCTCGCCCTCCGAGAGTCCGGGAGTATTGACCGCTGGCGTAGTGGTCACCACAGGCAGGCCATGCGCCAGCGCCGCCATCAGGCTGCCACGTCGGTAGGAAGCGCCATCGCGGTAAGGGAGAGCGCAGATGTCGCTCGCATATAGCGCCGCAGAGAGAGCCGCCGGTTCGAGATAGCCAGTGAAGATGGCACGCTCACGCAGGCCCAGCTCGTCAATAGCCTGCTGCACCTGCTGAGCGTACGCCACGTTGCTTGGGTCGGAGGCACCCGTCTGGCCGCCGATAAACGCCAGCCAGAGGTCAACGCCAGCAGCCCTCAGCTTGGCCGCCGCCTGCACAAGATCGAGCGCGCCCTTGCTGGCGTTGAGAAAGGCGAAGTAGGAAACCACTGTAGCATCCTCGCGACAACCCCACTGTCGGCGCAAGCTGAGGCGCAGATCGGGGTCGAACGCAGCCGGCTCGACATTGCTCCCTATGCGCACCAGTTGCAGCCGTGTCGCCGGTGCGATCATCCTCGCCGCCTCCAGGTCCTCTTCGTTTGTGAGGATGGCAGCGGCGCTGCTTCGGAGGAGTCCCCGGATTGCCTCGGCCCTTAGACGTCCTGCTTTGGGGAACAAGTACGGCACGCGCAGATCGTGGAACGTCGTCACCAGCGGTACACCCAGGACCCGGCAAACCAGTGGCAGGAAGTGGATGGGCACACGCATTGCGTAGGCGGCCGCCTGGTACTGCAGGTTCACGAGGTCGTAGCGGCGTGCTAAGCCGGCTAGACGAGCCAGGTCCTGCCAGCCCCAACGGCCCGCCCGCGGCAGAACCGGGAACGGCAGCGGTTCGCAGGGGACAGCAGCAGAGGGCACAAATGCCGAGATGTCGCAGCCCTGCTTGGCCAAGGCTGTTGCCAGGCGACAGCTGAAATCGCCCAACCCTCCCTGCATGGGTGGGAACTCGCCTGCAACCAGCAGCAGCTTCATCTGCGTCACTCTCGCGGCCGCAGCCCGCCCCGCAGCACCTGGCGATACAGGGCGATACGGCTCCGACGCAGGTCTGGCTTGTGGCC
>DAOTVV010000175.1:0-5145 GCA_034436255.1 Anaerolineae bacterium | reverse complement strand
CCAGGGAGGCCGACAGGCTCTGGCCGACCACCGTGAGGAAGGCGATCTTGAGGCTGTTGTAGGTGAACCAGCCAAAGGGCATCGCTTTCACGGTGTCCACATAGTTTTGCCACAGCCAGGCCCGGGGCAGGAGACGAGGCGGGAAGACGAAGATCTCCGGCTGGGCCTTGAGCTTGCGCAGATCTTCCACCTCCTGGCGCGCCAGGGCGAGGCCTCTGGGGAATATGCGGGACAGGTGTCACAGGGCTGGGCGAGCACTCTTGGGGCACGTGGAAGCACCTGCCGGAGGCCGGGCACAGCATTGCCGGGCGAGCCCGCCCAAGGGCCGGCCCCGAGGCGGCGCCGGGCTGGAGCAAGGCGGCGGCGTTAGCTTACGATCGCCTCAACGCCAAGCAGGGTAGAAAGGGCCAGGAGGTCCTGGGTAACGTCGCCATAAACGATGGCATAGTGCTGGCTGCCCAGGTTCTGCATGAAGTGCTCGATGTCGCCCCGCTGCACCACCTGGATAAGCGGGTAGGCCGGGCAGCCGACCTCGCGAAAGCTGGGTGGTGCGATGGCCTCCCCAGACGCGATGTGCAGCTTGAAGCCACGGCCCTTGGGCGATAGCCTGGCCAGGGTGACCGTGCCCGCCCTGAAGGGCGAGCTGTTCAGCAAGCCCTCATACAGTGCCGTGTGCTTGTTGATCACGGGCCTGCCGGCAGCACAGCTGAGCGGCGCGTAGCCGCAGGAGCCCCAGAGCACCTTGTTGCCGTCCACGTGATGTAGGTCACCATAGCTGGTGACGCCACCCGTGAGGCAGTGCAGGATGAGTTGCGAGACAACCAGGGGCACGTCGCCCTCGCAGGAGGTGACCATCTCGTCGCCCAATATGGAGAGAGGCACGCAGGGGGCCAAGCCGAACACGCGCGAGAGCTCATACTGGCACTTGACGGTGAGCGCGTCCAGCCGGTGTTCGCGGGCCAGAGCCTTGATGGCGGCATAGAAGCGCAAGCTGCGCAGGATGTCGGCATCTTGCACCTTGTCTCCCAGCAGCCATTCGCGGGAGCGTGGCAGCAGGTCCCGCACATTGGCGTCGCTGATGTGCTCAAAGCGCTCGATGATCAGGTACTGGTCCAGTTGCTCGATCTCGGGCCCAATCTGGGCACGCAGTTGCGTGTGGTCAATGGTGCCCGTGTACATGCCCATGGAGGCGTAGCCGAATAAGCCCACCTTGGCCTGCGACAGGGCATTCGCGGCCGCGGCGGCTCGGGCTTGACGCACTACATCCCGCCGGACGCGCTCCTCTCCTGGCATGCCCCAGGTGAACGTGAAGCGTGCCCCCATTTCCTCTAGTGTCTCTCGTATCACCCCGGCCGCCGGCAGGGCACCGATGGTGAAGCGGGTATCGCCTTCGACGAAGGTGGTGTGGCTCCAGAGCAGCAGCGGCTTGCCCCAGACGGGGCGCAGTGCGGCCGTGAACAGGGGCGCCTCGACCCAGCTGATCAGAGTGGCGACGATCAGGTCGTACTCCTGTGAGCGCAGCGCGGCAATGGCGGCGGGCACGTCGTCAGCCACGGCCACTGCCGGCACCCTTTGCACCTGCAGGCCAAGGCCGCGCAGGAAATCCTCGGATTCACGAATGAAGCGCTCTACCAGATCGGGCGGATAGTCAGGGTAGGCGAAGGGCAGGAGCATCACTTTGGGCGCCTGGGCGGTCATGGAGATCTCCTTACAGACACATACAGTGTTGTGGCGACTGCTCACGCGCGCAGTATGAGCGTCACGATCTCATGCGGGTTGACGGGGAAGGCCACCTGGCCCTGCTGCATGGGCAGCTCACCTGTCTCCCTTTCCCTGAGGTCGGCCAGCGCCGCTCGGCTGGCCCAGCCAGGCAGGCGCAGGCGCACTTGGCCTGGACGGCCAGCCGTCTCGTAGCCGCGCAGCACCAGGCCGGCGCCGGACTCGGCCAGTTTGACGGCGGTGATGGCGAATTCGCCTTGCACCTGAACGAAGCTACTGCCGCTGTGCCCCGGCGAGAACAGCGACGCCGCTTCACCTGCTATTGCCAGGAGTGGCCGGTTCAGGCTCTGGCCCAGCGCCACCACACCGCTATCGGCCCAACGGCCGCGATGCGGGTAGAGGGTGTACTGGAAGTGGTGCGTGCCATGCTCGCGCGCCAGTTCCGTTTGTGTGCTTTCAGCGTAGCCATCGAGCCCGCGCTGGAAGCCGCGCATGCGGTAGCCCAGGTAGTTGGCGAAGCTGCGCAGGAGCACCAGCTCCAGCCTGCCATTCCCCACCCAGTAGCCGGGCGTACCCCGGTTGAGCAGGGCCACGCCCAGTTCACCGTCGCTGCAATCCACCCAGTTCTGAGCGGCGTAATGGCCGCGCGGGCGGCTGGTAACGCCGAAGGGCGTCTCGTAGTCAATGCTGGCCTTCTCCCAGTCAAGTGCCAGGGGGAACGAGACCTTGATGAGGAGGTCGCCACCGGAGAAATCCACGAGCGTAGTCTCGAAATCCAAGCGCGGCAGCTCATCGTAGAGCAGTACCTTCTGCAGGCGGGTACAGTCCTTGAAGGGGCCACGCACAACCAAGCCCACGTGTATATCGCTTTCCTCCAGTTCGATAGTGGCAGCGTAGGCAGCGGAACGGTATACCTCCGGAGTGATGTTCATTGGCCCTTCCAGGTCAGGCTCGTGCTCGCGCACAGCCACCAGCTCATTGCCTAAGCCGAGGGAAGGGGAGAGCAGGTTACGGCCACTGGCCTTGTCCACGATCTCGGTCAGGCCGCCACTGCTCGCGTCCCAGGCGACGCGGAAGAAGCGGTTCTCGACATAACCTGCGCCAATGAGCCTATCGTGGCGCCCGGCGCCAGGCCTAGCTCCACTGGCAGGCGTCAGGCGATACTGCCTGCAGCCGAGCCCGGGGATGTCTCTGGCCACGAACTCCAGCGCCAGGGAGCCGTCTTCGGCATAGACCGGGCGTGAGGGCACGGGCTGGCCAGCCTCGTCAACCACTTCCGTGGCAGCGGACTGAGCTGGCAGGTGGCAGAGCTCGTCGCGCCACGTCGAGAGGCTGTTGAAGACCGCGAAGTAGCCCGCTGCCGCGCTTCCACCGGCAGCCGCAGCAGCCAGCTGCCGTGCGCCGGCCAGTACTTCGTCTGTCGCCGCCATAGCCGAGCGGTAGACCGGGTCATGATGGCTACCACCGATGATGTCGTGGAAGTGCTGGTGCAAGAGCCGGCGCCAGAGGTCATCCAGCTGCAGCTTGGGGTAGGGCTGGGCGCTGGCATATGCCAGTGAGGCAACGACCTCAGCCTCGAGCAAAGCTTCTTCTGCTTCACGGCTGCGTTTCTTCAGCTCGATGCGGTTGTCATAGCAGCCGCGCAGGTCCTGCACGTAGTAGGGCGGGTTGAAGTCGTAGCGCAACACGGGCAGTTGGTCGCCGTACTGCTCCACAGCGCGGAAGTAGTCCAGCGGTCCGGCCACGCGGATGTCGGCGATGTCGTCTATCAGGCCCAGATCCTCGGCCCAGGCACGCACCTGGGCGACCATCTCAGCCGAAGTGCGGTCAGGGAAGTAGACGTCGCCGCCGTAGGGGAAGAGAGCGAATGGGGTCTGGCTGCGGCGCAGGATGCGCGCCAACCCGCGCGCCTGATGGTCGTGCGAGGGTGCATAATGGGCGGGCATGAGGTGGGTGAGCACGCGCGAGCCATCGGGCGACTCGTACCAGAAGTCGGCCGGCACGCCCTCGGGACCCAACTCGAAGGGCACATCGCGGCCGAAAGCGTAGTACTTGAAGCCGGAACGGGCCAACACCTGTGGCACCTGGTTCATCTGGCCGAAGGTGTCTATGAACCAGCCGAGTTCGCTCTCTACGCCCAGCTCGCGGCGAAACCACTCCGCGCCGATGAGCGCCTGGCGCACCAGGCTTTCGCCACGGGGCTCGGCCACTTCGGGCTGCACGAACATCCCGCCCACCGCCTGGAAGCGCTCCTGGCGCACCATCTCCAGGAAGAAGCTGCGTTCCTCCGCTGCCATGTCCTCCAGGGCTGGGCGGAAAAGCTGCACCTGGTCCATGGCGAAATGGTAGTCCGGGTCACGGCGCATGTAATCGAGCGCCAGCGAGATGGTCTGCTTCGCCCACGCGACCGCCTGGGGGTAGGTCCAGTACCACTCGACGTCAATGTGGGAGTGGGGCGCGATGATGACGGACTGCTTCTGCTTGGGCATGAGCGACTCCTCGGGTGATTATCCCTTGATGCCGGTGAGGGTGATGCCCTGCACAAAGGTGCGCTGGGTCAGGAAGAAGAGCAGCACGATTGGCAGGGTGAAAGTAGTTGAAGCCGCCATAAGGTAAGACCATTGGGCGTTGTGCAACACCAGGAAGCGCTGCAAACCGATGCTCAGGGTATAGTGGGCATCGTCGGAGAGGTAGATGAGCGGGCCGAGGAAGTCGTTCCAGTTGGCCATGAATGTGAACAGCGCCGTCGTCGCCAGCGCCGGTTTGCAGAGCGGCACCATGACGTACCACATGATGCCGTAGTGCGAGCAGCCATCCATCACGGCGGCGTCGGAAAGGTCCATGGGGATGGTCATCAGGAATTGGCGCAGCAGGAAGATGAAGAAGGGTGTGCCAAAGAAAGCGGGCACGATGAGGGGCTTCATACTGCCTACCCAGCCCAGGACGCGAAAGACGATGTAGAGCGGGATCATGGTCACGGCGAAAGGCAGCATCATAGTAGCCAGCACCAACACGAAGAGGAGGTCTCGCCCACGCCATTCGATGCGTGACAGGCCGTAAGCCACCGGCGTGCAAGAGACGATGGTGCCGATGACATTCCAGAGGCAGATCCAGAGTGTGTTGCGCAGGTAGATGAGGAAAGGCATGGCGCTCAGCGCCCGGGGATAGTTGTCCCAGGCGACAGGATGGGGAATCCACACGGGAGGGAAGGCAAACAGTTGGCGGTCCAGCTTGAGGGAAGAGGAAATGAGCCAGAACAATGGTAGGGCGAATCCTAGACCGGACAGGATGAGAAAAAGGTGGACCAGTGCCCGCCCGAGGAGGTCGCCAGCCTTGCGTGAGCGGAGGGCCAGGCCGGGCAGCTGCAGCTGACGTATCGTCATCGAGCCACGCCTCCGTAGTAGACCCAGCGTCCTGAGCTGCGCA
>DAOTVV010000174.1:0-3439 GCA_034436255.1 Anaerolineae bacterium | reverse complement strand
AACACACTCTGGAAGAGCAGTTCGTTCTCTGCATCGACAACGAGGGCTAGCCCGCATCCCTGGAGCGGCGAAGGGTGCACCCTGTCGTTCCTGATCCGCACGCCGGTGGGCGCCATCTGCTGCGCGTGGTTGACGAGTCGGGGGAGGGCTACTTCTATCCGGCGGAGTGCTTCGTCCCCTCCGGCTGCCTGAGGCGGCGCTGAGGGCTTTCGCCCAGGAAGCCTGGTTGCGAAACCTCGCCGGCAGGAGCGCGAGCCCGCCGCCGGCACATGGACCACAGATGAGCGCTGATTGGCGCCGATGGACGCCGATCAGAAGCTGAGGTTTCCTCCTCTCGTCAGCGTGCATCCGCTTTCGGGAGCGTCCCCCGCACCTGGTTGGCGAGTATTCCTCGCTCAGTGCCCCCGCACCTGGTTGGCGGCTGAGGCAGCGCCGCGGCCTGCTCGACATGGGCGACAACGGCGAGGACCTGCTCACCGAGGGCGCGCCGCCGTTTCCGCCTGCCGCCCGCTTCGGCGGCGGCGCCCACGGCGCCCGACGCGGGCCGGCCCTCAGTGGATGACGCCGGCCAGGACGGCGACGCGGTAAAAGGCGAGCGCGATCATCAGGATCAGGTAGAAGCGCAGGCAGGTGAGCGAAATCTTGCCGCCCAGGGAGAGGTGCATGGGCCCCAGTTTGTCGGGGTCAGCTTTCTCTTCTGGTTCATCGAACAGCGGATGGACCACGTAGTAGGTGCGCTCTTCGCGATCTCGGGTCATTGTGGTCATGTCGCTGCCTCCGGTTCTCTGCGATCGTTCTAATACTGGCTTGCCGGGAATAAGCTGGGCAGCATCACCTGCGCTGCCAGGATCAAGGACAGAACGAACAGGACGACGATCACGGTCCAGTTGATCACGTTGTTCCACGGCTTGTTGGCATACTTGCCGAGCAACTCCCTATCGTTGAGCAGCAATTGCAGGAAGATGATGGCCGATGGCAGCATCAGCCCGGCCAGCACCTGCACGCCCATGATGATCAACTGCAGTGGCGCTCGCGGGATGAGCACGATGGCTGCCGCGGCCATGATGGCGGCGATGTAGACGCTATAGAACCCCGGCGCCTCGCTGAACTTCCTCGAGAGGCTGTGCGTCCAGCCCATCACTTCGCTGTAGGCCCAGGACGAGGCGAGCGAGATCGCCGTCGCCCCCAGCACCGCCGCGTTCGCCATGAGCAGAAGCACACCATATTTCACGAGGGGTCCGTAGATCGGGCCGAGGACAGTGGCCATTTGCGCCGGGTCTGTGTAGGGGATGCCGCGGGTGTGCAGGACGTTCCCGAGGAGCATCATCGAGCCGGCGGCGGTGACGGTGAAGCAGGCGGCGAGGAAGGTGTCTAGCCGCTCCTTGTTCAGGTCGGCGAAGCGCAGGCGCTTATCGGCCACACAACTCTGCTGGAAGAAAAGCTGCCAGGGCGCCACTGTCGTACCGACGATGGCGATGACGACGAAGATCAGGTTCGAGGTTATGCCCTCTTCAGGCAGCGAGGGCACGAGCACATTGCGCGCGACCTCGATGGCCGAAGGGTGAGTGTTGAGGGCGAAGATCAGCCAGCCGGCGTCGAGCAGGCAGAGGAAGACAGTGACCCGCTCCCAGCGCAGGTAGCTGCCGGTGACCACCATGGTGATCAGGCCGGCGGCGGCGATGGTCACCGATATGTAGGGCGAGACGCCGATCTTGCTGAAAGCCAGGGAGACGGCGGCGAACTCGGTCACCAGGGTGAGGAAGTTCACCAACTCCAGGTCCACCAGCGAGAAGCGGCCCCACCACTTACCGAAGCGCCGGTAGATCATGGCGGCATGGCCTTTGCCGGTGGCGATGCCAAGGCGGACGACCATCTCCTGGCAAAAGTAGGTGACCGGCAAGAGCAGCAGCATAAGCCACATGAGCTTCATGCCGTACTGGGCCCCCGCCTGGGTGTAGGTGGATACGGCGCCGGCGTCGTTATCGGCCACCATGACGATGAGCCCGGGGCCGAAGACCATGAGGTATTGCAGGATATGACGCAAAATGGGCGAGCGCACAGCCCTGGTCCGCACCAGGGCGTCTCCCTGTGCGGCCGCTGCCGCGCGCGCCATAACGATCTGCTCGCGAGTGCTCAACTACCGGTCCTCCCAGCTTGGTGTACGCGAATGGCAAGCTAGTACGGTTGCCGGCCAGGGAGGAGGCTGCCGCGTCACGGCACGCGGGCGCCTTTTGTGCGGTGGCACTCGGGGAGGGAAGGTGGCTAGCTGATACTCAGAGCGAAGCCTTGGCCTGCCCGAAGGCCAGGCCTGGGGATGGACACCGGGCGTCTCTCGGACATCCGGCACGGCCCCAGGCGAGCCGCCGCCTTGGCCAGCGGTTATGGGTACTGTGACCAGCGTCCAGGAGATCACCCCCTTTCCTACAGCCGCGTCTCGGGTTATTGCCCAGCTGCCGCCCGCCCCGGCTCACCGGAGAGCCCTGGCGGTGCAGGCGCTGGGCGCGTCAGCTACGCTGACTTTGACGCGGTGGCAACAAGAAAGCCTCCCCGTCCTAACCAGGGAGGCTTTGTACGCCATCTTGTGCCTCGGGGCTTGCTTTGCCGTCGGCGCCTGTCGTTCAGCGCCGATGCCGGATGCCCATGGGACTACCGCCCCGCGAGGCCACGGCTGTCGCTCTCTGCGCGGACCCAGGCCCGCTGTTGCCTGCGGCGCGCCCCTCGGCTAAGCGCGTCCGCGCCTTGCCGAGTAGAGTATCACCGAGCCGTGTGGCTACCCCCACTGGTCGAGCTTTGGCACTGCGCAGCGTAGGGAACGTGCCCCAGCCACTTTGAACAGAGCCTTAGGCCGGCCCTGCCTGGTCTACCCCTTGGCGTCTCTGGACGTTTCGGGGCAGCGGCCTGTGTCTTGCGCAGACGCCTCGCCTAACGAGGTTCCTTATTGCAATTACATTATACAGGCCTGGCCAGGGCTCTGCAAGCACAAACTACCCCTGCGAGGCGGCACGTTGGAACCTCGGTCAGGCTATGTCGCCGCCCAGAGCGGGTTGGTGTTGTGGGCGTCGTCTGGCGGGGCAGCGACGGGGACGTGTCAGCTTCGACGACGCAGGCCCTGTGCCGCATAGTCTTGCGGTGGGCACCGTGCCGCGGCGACGGCGGTGCGCCTATGGTCGTGGCTGCAGGGACTAGTCGGCGGATCGGGTTCCCGTGCCCAACACTCGACTGCTACTCTGGACCGAGTCGTTGGGGCGGGGAGCGGCGCAACTGGGAAGCAGCGGGCCCACGCGGAACTTCCGGACGGGAGCGAACGTCTCCATGTTGTGACCAACCAGCAAACCCATAGAGGAGAGGCCAAGATGAATGGAAGAACGGCGATCATCCCCCTGTCGCTGGCAGCGCTGGCGCTGGCCGGCGTGCTTGCCTTCCGCCCGGCGAGCCAGCC
>DAOTVV010000173.1:0-11011 GCA_034436255.1 Anaerolineae bacterium | reverse complement strand
CGGCCCCGAAAACCTGCGGCCAAGGTCCATGATGCCCGGCAATGCAGCGGTAGTCAAGTCGGCGTTCATATGGCCGCATGCGCTTGGCGGGCGTGATCAGCCCGCGGTAGGTCTGGCGGTCGTGTGGGCCGCGAGCCCTGGCGCCACGCCGCCAGACGCGGTTGCCGGCGAGCCGAGCCGGCGCTACAGTAGCAGGCACTGACTGCCAAGGAGTGGTGCCTTGTTGTCTATCGAGCAGCGCATTGGCATCTCGACACACTTTCTGCCCGCTACCCATGGAGAGAGCATTCATGATGCCATCCGCATGGTAGCGGAGGCGGGCTTCGCCGGCTTTGAGATTGTGCCCAGCCTCGACCAGGCCCAGATCGGCTACCCGGCAAACATCGCCAACGTCGGCATTGATCTGTTCGAAGCTCAGCCCGAGGACATCGCCCAACTCAAGCGGTCTCTCGGAGTGTTCCGTTGGGTAACCGTACACGCGCCGCACATCGGCTGGAACCAGGCCAGCGTCAACCGGCATCTTCGCCGCCTTACATGGGAGTACTACGACCGCTGCCTGGAGTTCGCCGCCGAGATCGGTGCCGTCGCGCTCAGCTATCACCTGGGCGGCCCGACGCCCGGCTACATCCGCCCGGAGAGCGATCGGCTGGAGTTGAACCTCGCCTATGCCGAGCACATTGTGCCGCTAGCCAGGCAGGCTGGCATTCCGGTTGGCTACGAGGCTGGCAGGCTGGACGAACTGAAGTGGGTAGCGGACCGCCTTCCCGGTTGGGGGATCAACCTGGACATCGGCCACGCCTATATGTACGCGCACACAGATGAGCGCTTCCTCGCCTACATAGACGAGTTCGCCGGCAGCGAGGCGAGAGCGAACCGTATTGTCGAGATACACCACAATGGCGTCAACCATTACTGGGGCCAGTACATGGAGCACCAGCCGCCACACATGAACAACACCATTGACTTCCAGGGAGTGTACGAACGGCTGCGCGACAGCAGCTATGCAGGCCCGATCGTGTGCGAGATACAGGGCAATGACATTGCCCAAGTGATCCGTCACTGCCAGGAATCGAAGGACATGATCGCAGGCATCTGGCGTGGCACGCTCAGGATGCGGGAGCGCTGGTATCTACCTGCCTGAGGATCAGGCTTTGTGTGAGCGCTCCAACATCTCAGCGGCGCTGCGTAGTGTCCCCGGTGTTATGCCGCCTAGCATCGCCGCCAGTTCCTCCAGGCGCTGCTCCTGCGTAAGGCTCTGGACCACAGTGCGGGTGCGGTCAGCGACGACCTCCTTGCCGACTCTGAGATGCTCGTCGGCATAGGCAGCCAGTTGCGGCAGATGGGTGACACAGAGGACTTGATGGTGCTTGGCAAGGCTGGCCAGTTTTTCACCAATGACATTGCCTATACGCCCGCCGATGCCGGTGTCAATCTCATCAAAGATCAGGGTAGGGGTATCATCGGCAGTAGAAAGCACGGTCTTGATGGCGAGCATCAGGCGAGAGTTCTCACCGCCGCTCGCGATTCGGGCCAGGGGCCGCATCGGCTCACCGACGTTCGGGGCGAGCATGAATTCGACATGATCAACACCGGTGCGGTCGAAAGCCAGCCTGCGGCCATTGACTGGGAGGCCGTCCTCAGCCTCGCGCTGGCTGAAGGCAACCTCGAAGCGGGCTCGCTCCATCGCCAGGTCGGCCAATTGCGCTTCCACCTCGGCGGCCAACCTGACGGCGGCCTGACGGCGCAGGTCTGAGAGTTGGCTGGCCAGGCGCGCCGCCTGCTCCAGCAGTTCGGCCTGGCGCTCTTCCAGTTCGGCCAGTCGCTCCTCGCCACCACTCAGCTTTGCCAGTTCGGCGGCAGCCCTCTCGCCATAGGCCTTGATCTCGGCGATGGTGGCGCCGTACTTGCGCTTCAGGCTGGCGATGAGCGCCAGGCGCTCCTCCACTTGTTCGAGCCGGCGCGGGTTGTACTCGATCGAGTCCCTATACTGACGCAAGGAGTGGGCCAGATCCTCTAGCTCGGCTGCCAGCGCCTCTGCCTGCTCTCGCGTTCGCCTCAGGCTAGGGTCTATGCGCTCCAGTTCGGTGAGGAACTGGAGGGACTGGCCGAGCAGGTCCGCCGCTGCCGGCGTCTCTCCCTCGGCGGCGTAGATGGCCTGGTAAGCGGAGCTCGTCAGTTCGATCAGCCTCTCGGCGTTCGCCAGCCGCGTGCGCTCGGCGCGGAGTTCCTCCTCCTCGCCGGGAACCAACCTGGCGTCGCGGATCTCTTGAACCTCATACTGCAGCCGTTCCAGGCGCCTGGTTCGTGCACGACTGTCCTCGCGCAGGGCGTGCATTTCGGCGCGAACTTGCTGCAGTTGGCCGACAAGCTCCGCCATACGGGCGCGCTCGCCGGTGAGGCGGGCGAAGCGATCGAGGAGGCTGATGTGCTCCGGCACTCGAAGCAGCGACAGGTGCTCGGTCTGGCCGTGTATGTCCACCAGGAGCTCGCCGAGCTGGTGGACCAGGCCCACGGCTGTGGCCCGGCCGTTTACACGGGCGATGCTCCGGCCGCCGCTGCGAATCTCCCGAGAGAGCACGAGACAAGCCGGATCATCACCCAGAAGCTCTTCGGCGCGAAGCAGCGGCTCGATAGCCGCCTGAGACGCATGGTTGAGTTCGAAGAAAGCCTCAATCAGGGCCGCGCTCTCGCCGGCACGCACAACGTCTTGCGACACGCGCTCACCCAACACGGTGCTGACAGCGTCCACGATGATGGACTTGCCGGCACCCGTCTCGCCCGTGAGTATGTTCAGGCCTGGGGCCAGGCGGAGCGTGACCTCGTCAATGATGGCGAAGTTGCGGATGGTGATCTCAGCTAACACGCGTCAGTCCCTGCCACCTGCAGGCTCGCACTTGTGGATGCAGCAGTCGGGCCCCCGCGAGCCGAATGATGGACACGCCGCCTCGCCAGTTGGGCCGGTCAGCGGCAGCGAAGCTGCCGTGCCAGGGCGTCATAGAAGTAGGCTGGAGGGCGAAGGCGGGCGAAACGGGCCCTGTGCTCGGAGGCTCTGATCTCGATCTCGTCGCCGCTCTCGACCGGTGCGTCGAACTGGCCATCCACTGTAAGCCGGGCTTCGTCATCCGTCTCCACCGTGAGGTGGACCACGCTCGACTCATGGATCACGATTGGGCGCATTACGCCGAACATCGGCGCTATCGGCACGAGCAGAATGTTGCGCAGGGTGGGCGGCAAGATAGGGCCGCCGGCGGCGAAGGCGTAGGCGGTGCTGCCTGTGGGCGTGGCCACGATCAGTCCGTCGGCCACGTGCGGTGGCAGTGGCGCACCGTCCACTGTAAGCCCGATGCGCACCACGCGGGCAACGCAGCCTCGGCCAACGACGGCCTCGTTAAGGCAGAGGCTTGAGTCGAGCACTTCGCCCTGCCGCCGATGCTCGCTGCGCAGCAGCAGGCGCTCTTCCAGCCAGTAATCACTCTGCAGTAGCCTGGTCAGGCCGACCTGCCAGGCCTCGGGCTCAAGCTCAGCCAGGAAGCCAACCCGGCCGAGGTTGATGCCAAGGATCGGGATGCCCAAAGGTGCCCCGGCCCGAGCTGCTCGGAGAATGGTGCCATCGCCGCCGAGGGTGATAAGCATGTCAAGGTCGGGAAAGCGCTCCTGCTCGGCCCCTATCTCCCAGGAGGAGCCAAGCCAGGCGCTGCAACCACGCTCAGCCAGGAAGCGCTGGACCTGCTGGGCGAGCTCGAGGGACAACGGCAGCTTGGGGTGATGCAACACGCCGAAACGCTGTGGCCGCTTCTCCGCCATGGCTAACCGGCCAGCTCCGCAAGCCTGCCGGCGACCTGGGCCAATGGCACCGTTTCCTGTTCCGCTGTGGCCAGCATGCGCACGACAGCCAGGCCCCGCGCCAGTTCGTCCTCGGCAAGAATGACGGCCAGCTTGGCTCCGCAGCGGTAGGCTGCTTTCATCTGCGTCTTCAGGCTACGCGTGCCGAAGGCGCAGTCAGCGGCGATACCACGCCCGCGTACCTCCTCCATAAGGCGCAGGCAGGTTCCGCGCGCCCCATCGTTGTGATACATGAAGAAGACAAGAGGCGCCGGCAGAGGTGGAGGGACGATGTTACGCACCTGTAGCAGTCGGATGATGCGTTCAAGGCCAACGGCGGCTCCCAGCCCGGGCGTAGGCTTGCCCCCAAGCAGCTCAGCCAGCCCATCATAGCGACCGCCGCCGCAGAGGGCGCTCTGCGCGCCGATGCCCTCTGCCCACACCTCGAACACCGTCTTGGTGTAATAGTCCAGGCCGCGGACAAGCAGGTGGTTGACAACATAGGGACGCTCCAGTGCGTCCAGGTAGGCCCGCAGCTTGGCAAAATGGTCGGCACACTCCGAGCAGAGGTAGTCTGTGCTACGAGGCGCCTCGGCGATCAAAGGCTGGCAGGTATCGACCTTGCAATCGAGCAGGCGCAGAGGGTTGATCTCCAGGCGTCTGGTGCAATCTTCACAAAGCTGCGACGCATGAGCGCGGTAATACGCAGTGAGCGCCTCAATATAGCGGGGGCGGCACCTGGGGCAGCCGATGTTGTTCAGCTGTATCTTCAGGTCGTCGAAACCGATGTTGCGGAAGAAGCTCCACAGTGTGGAGATGACCTCGGCGTCGAGCATGGGGTCCTGTTCGCCTATGGCCTCCAGGTTGAACTGGTGCAACTGGCGGAAGCGGCCGGCCTGTGGCCGCTCGTAGCGAAAGGCAGGCCCGATGCTGTAAAGCTTGACCGGCTGCGGCAGGGTGTGCATGCCGTGCTCTATGTACGCACGGACAACGCCAGCCGTGAACTCCGGCCGCAGCGTTAGCTCTGTGTTGCCTTTGTCGCGGAAGGAGTACATCTGTTTCTCGACGATATCCGTGCCTTCGCCCACCCCGCGGACGAACACTTGCGTCTCTTCAAAGATGGGGGTGTCTATGCGCTGAAAACCGTACCGGGCAGCGACTTCGGCGGCTCTCTGGCGCAAGAACTCCCAGTAGGGCTGAGCCTCAGGCAAGATATCCTGAGTGCCTCGTGGGGCACGATAGGTGGCCAAGATGAGTCTCCCCAGGCGATTTGCGTGCCATTATAGCCAGCGGCAAGGGGGATGTCTAAGCGGGGCGAAGCAAGCCGCCGAGCCTGCGCTGGTGCGATGAGCCTAGATGAAGCGCTCGAACCGGTCTCGCTTCACTTTGCAGATCGGGCAAGTCTCCGGTGGCTCGCCACGGGCGCAGAGATAACCGCACACGCGGCAGCGCCACACCGGCTGCGATAGGCCGAAGGGGACAGCGCCCGGCGCGGCAGGGATTGCTGCGCCTCTCTGCTCCGCAGGAGGGCGGCGCTCCGGTATGCTGCTGATGCGCTTCTCGCCCTGGGCGACCTCAGCGGACACATACAGGCCGCAGTAGCAACTGCCGTACTCCGCCAGGTCAGCGTCCCGGTAATCGCAGGGGCAGATGATGTCTCGATCCTCGGCCTGCACTCCCGAAGCGAGGCGGCAGGGGCAGGATGGGTAGCCGTAGCGCTCCCGGTTGATGAGCAACCCCTCGACCAGGGCTTTCGTGAAGGCCAGGTCGGGATTGAGGTGATAGCCTGCGGCTTCGGCCTGCTGCTTCAGCAGGGCATATTCGCGCTCGATGCGGTCCTGATTGCTGCTCATTTCTCCTCGCCTCCGCTCAGTTCCTGGCGGATGCGCTCCTCGTCGAAGCCGACGATCGCGCTACGGTTGCCGATCACGAGCAAGGGGAACGAGCGAGCCGGGTTCCAACGAGACACCTGGCGCATCGCCTCGTTGCGATCGTCGCCTTGTAGCAGGTCTACATCAACGTGGTCATAGGCGACGCCCAGTTGCTGTAGGAGCGCCTTGGTCTTCCTGCACCATACGCATGTGCTGAGAGCATACAGGGTAAGCGCACCTGCGTCGCGCCCATCGTGATGCGTGAAACTGAGGGCCATGACTGTGTCCTCCACCAAACTAACTGAGCAGCCTGAACCGCGGGCCTTTGCTCGGCCGGCGCTACGGCATACCTGGCTACAGCTTACAGCAAGACTGGCGCCAATACAATAGCGCCACAGTATCACTCTAGACGGATCCGAACGGCAGCTCGAGCGCTGCTGGCGCTCCCATGAGACTGTAGATGCGCTGGGTGGGCAGAAACACCTGGCGGCTGTCCTCGGCACTCAGCCGCACCAGGTGCTCATCCAGAAGGGCGGAGACGCGCAGCGGACGAGGGGCGATCATGGCGGCGATATCGGCGATGTCGCCGTGGCGGAGCAGGTTGGGCAGGTAGAGCGTGGTGAACTCCGGTTGCTCGCTGGGGACGGCGAGGGTGGCTGGCAGGCTATCGAGGCTGACGGAGGCAACCCTTCTGTCCAGGGCTGCTGTCAGCAAGCCGGCCATCGCTGCTTCGGGTGAACCACCGGCCACCAAATGGATACGGGCGACGTCGGGCCGTTCGCAGAGGTAATCCAGGCAGCGGATCGTGTCCCAGACGTACATGCCGAGAAGCGGCCGGCCGAGAGCGAATGCCGAAGGGAACGCCAGATGATGAGGGTAAGCCGTCTCACCAGTTCCACGCTGATCGAAAGCGAAGACGGCCCGGCCCTCCCGCATCTGAGCCTGCGCCTCGTCGTGGCTGAGGCTGGCCTTGCCGCCCTGCAGGAGATAGACGGTGACATCGTGAGGCTCGTCCCCGTGAGGAACGAGCAAGCAGCAGGGAAGGACGATGTCGGGCTCGCTGCGCAGCCACAGGCGTTCTGTTCTCACTCCTTGCTCACGCGAGATGTCAAGGAGGCGTTCGTCGTGCCCGGTGCGCAGCGGTTGCCCGCCGAGCACTTGCCAGAGGCCAGCGGTGAGTTCCTGGCGGCGCTCGAGCCAAGCTTGGCGACTGGTGGGCTCGGACCTGGGCATCAAAGTGGCAGTCCGCTCTACGAACAAGGAGGCCAAGCTGGCGTCGCCGGCAGGGAGGCCGTCGGGCAGAGCCCGCAGCAACCGGTCATCCACCACCTCCTCCTCCGAGCATGTGTCGTGACCCATCAACCAGCGATCGAACCAGTTGTACATCGCCTGGCGCATCTCGGCGTTGTAATCGTGCTCGCAGTAGCTCTCGAAAGTGCTGAAGCGCTCGCTGTCATACAGGCGATATATGTCGCGGATGCGGGAGGCGGCACGGCGCGCTTCCAGGATCGGAAAGCCCTGGTCAAGTATGCCATGGATGAGCAGGAGCGCTCGCGGCGCGATCAAGCCGCAGATTTCGGTCAGATCCGCCACCCGGACTTCGCCGGGGATTGCCTCGCAGGTGCAGAAGTCCTTCACCATGTAGTCGCTGATCATCTCAACCGAGCAGACGGGGACCGCAGCCTTGATGCGCTCGTCCAGGGCTGAGACGTACATCGTCTGATTGCCGCCGCCGGAGGCACCAGTGCAACCGATGCGCTCCGGGTCAACGTCCTCGCGGCTGCAGAGGTAATCAATGGCACGGATGTTGTCCCAGCATTCGATGGCCTGTAGTGTCAGGCCGGCGCTGAACAGGAACCAGGAATTGCGGTGCCCCTGCGGTTGGCGCTCATTGTAGCCGACCGCGTCGAGCGAGAGTGCGACGTAGCCACGCCGCGCCAGGCCGATGCAGCGCCGCTGCACCACATCCTGGTACCGGCCCTTCGGCCAGTGCCCGTGCGGAAGCAGAATACCTGGTGCTGGGCGGACCATCTGCTCGGGCACGAAGACGCTCGCGGTGACATGGAATCCTGGCCGGCTTTCGAAGATGACGTTCTCGATGCTGTAGCCGTCCATGCGGTGCACTTTGGTGACCCGCGCATTGAGAGGCGTGCGTTCCGGAAAGCCTCCCAGGGCCTGCAAGAGGCCAACGCGGACCTGCTCGCGGCGCAACTCCCAGGCTTGCCTGCCATAGGCGGGCAGGCGCTGCCGCAAGATCTCATCGGCGCTGTGGACGAAGAACTGGCGCATCATGTCCGTGTACGGCTGTGGCAGTACGTCTCCCAGCCAGGACGTCGCAACTGGGCCCGCGGATCTGTCTACCAACGTGTCACTCCTGTCGTCTGGAGCGAAGAAACAGCGGATGGTGGCGTCTAGCTGCCACTGGCCAGTACCTCGGACCGGAGTGCCTTGAGGCGCTTCATCACATCGTTGGCGCCACGGCCGAAATAGTCATGGAGGGTCCGATACTCGGCGTAGAGGCGGTCGTACACCGCTTTGGCAGCGGGATTGGGGCGGTAGCGGGTTTCGCTGAGCCTGGCCATCCTTGCCGCTGCTTGCTGGATAGTGTCATATCCCCCGGCCTGGCTGCCGGCGGCGACGGCGCCGTGCATCGCGCTGCCGAGAGCAGCAGCCTGCTCACTGGCGGCGATCTTGAGTTCTCGGCCCAGCACATCGGCATAGATCTGCATCAGCAGGCGATTGCGGTTTGGCAAGCCGCCGCAGGTGACTATGTCATCAATGCGCACGCCGCTGGCCTCGAAGGCATCCACGATCATGCGCGCCCCAAAAGCCGTGGCCTCGATGAGGGCACGGTAGATCTCCTCGGGTTTCGTGGCGAGAGTAGCGCCAAGGAGCATACCTGTCAGATCAACGTCAACCAGCACAGAGCGGTTGCCGTTCCACCAATCGAGAGCGATGAGCCCGCTTTCACCGGGGTGCAGGCGAGCCGCTTTCTCCTCGAGGTACTGGTGCAGGTTCAGGCCGCGAGCGCTGGCCTCGGCGGCATAGGCGGGCGGAACGGCGTTTTCCACGAACCAGGCGAAGTGATCGCCAACGCAGGATTGCCCTGCCTCGTAACCGTAAAGCCCGGGAAGGATACCGTCCTCCACCACCCCACACATTCCCTCGACGGTATGCAACTCTGTGCCACAGACCATGTCGCAGGTGGAGGTGCCCATGATCATCACGAGGCGCCACGGCTCAACAACCGTCGTCGCTGGCACCGACACATGCGCGTCAACATTGCCGACGGCTACCGCCGTCCCTTCTCGCAGGCCTGTGAGTTCAGCTGCCCGAGCAGTAAGGCCGCCTGCTCTCGCGCCCTGGGGGTAGATGTCCTCGGACATCTTCTCGGCCACGATATTGCGCATTCTGGGGTGAACGGCGGCGAAGTAGTCTGGGCTGGGGTAGCCAAATCGCTTGCCCCAGATAGCCTTGTAGCCAGCCGTACAGGAATTGCGTTTCTCCTCCCCGGTGAGGAAAAGCACTATCCAGTCGGCCGCCTCGATCAGTTTGTGGGCGGCGTTGTAGATGTGCGGCGCTTCGTCAATGATCTGCAGCGCCTTGGGGAAAAACCATTCGGACGATATCTTTCCCCCATAACGCTGCAGGAACGGCTCGTTGCGTTGCCGGGCGACCTCATTGATCCGGTCGGCCTCGGGCTGGGCCGCGTGGTGCTTCCAGAGCTTGACCCAGGCGTGTGGTTCGTCCCGGAACTCCTCGCTGAAGCACAAGGGATTGCCCTGGGCGTCAATGGGCAGCATGGTGCAAGCTGTGAAGTCAGTGGCGAGGCCGATCACGTCGTCCGCGCTGACGCGGGCCTGGCGCAGCACACTCGGAATCCCTTGCTTCAACGTCTCTATGTAGTCGGCCGGGTTCTGCAGCGCCCAGTCGGGGGGGAGACGCTTGCCGCCAGGCAGGGCCTCATCTATCACGCCGTCGGCATATCTGTGGACATGTGACGCCACTTCCTCGCCGTCGCCTACTTTGACGAGCACCGTCCGCCCGGATTCGGTGCCGAAGTCCACGCCGATGACGAACTTGTCGGCCATGTGTACCTCCTGCCAGGGTGTAGTTGCGCGGCGCGATCCTAGCGGCTGGAACGTCTGGGTGCCGCTCACCTACCAGCCGTGCCTGATCGCCGGCAGACTCTCAGAGTTCCACCAGCGCCTTGATGACGCCATCTCGTTGGCCCGCCACCAGGGAGAAAGCCGCCTCCGTCTCTGAAAGCGGAAAACGGTGGGTGATGAGCGCCTTCAGATCCACCCTGCCTGCCTGGGTCAGAGCGATGGCTCGCTGGTAGGTATGCTTCATGCGCCGGACGGCCTTCAAGGTAAGCCCCTTTCGCCGGGTGAGGCTAGCCGTCAAGGTGAAGCTGTTCTCCGGTGGGATGCCGATGAGAAGCACCCGGGCCCCATTACGTGCCAGCCTGGCCGCCTGTTCTGGCGCCTCAGCGCTCCCAGCCGCCTCGAACACTACGTCCAGCCCGCGACCGCGAGTGAAAGCGTGGACCGCTTCGGACGGGTTCTCGCGAGCGACATTGACCAGAAGGTCCGCGCCCCAGCGGCGAGCGTACTCGAGGCGGTAGTCAAGCCTGTCGGTGGCCACCAGGGAAAGAGCACCGGAAGCATGCAGGAGTTGCAGCACCAGAAGACCTATGGGGCCGCAGCCAACAACGCCGGCGCTATCGCCGATGAACAGCTTGGCCAGGCGCATCGCATGCAGGGCGACGCCTAGCGGCTCAAGCATGGCTCCTTCGGCGAAACTGAGCGAATCCGGCAAGAGGAAGCAGCGCTCTGCCGACGCCACCACGTACTCAGTCAGCGCCCCCTGATCCGGAGGCGTAGACATGAAGCGTATGTTGAGGCAGAGGTTTGGATGGCCAAGCAGGCACATCTCGCAGTGACCACAGGGGATCGCCGGGTCAACCGCAACCCTCTGCCCAACCGTAAGCCCAGACACGCCCGGGCCCACTCCGGCCACCTCGCCCGCGAACTCGTGGCCGAGGATCAGCGGCTGGTTGGCCACCGTCTCGCCAATGCGGCCATCCACGAAATAGTGCACATCGGACCCGCAGATGCCTACGCTGCGCACGCGTATCAGCACCTCGCCCGGTCCTGGGACTGGCATCGGCAGATCGGAGATTTCTATGTGGCTAGGGCTGACTAGCAGTGCCGCCTTCAAGGTTGACCTCAGTCGGGAAATGTCTTGTGATCGGCGAAGTTGCCCTCGGCGTCAAAGGCAAACTGGTAAGGAGGGCCAACCTCAACGTCGCCGTC
>DAOTVV010000172.1:0-5030 GCA_034436255.1 Anaerolineae bacterium | reverse complement strand
TGCCCCAGGTCCCCCAGGTGGCAGACCGTGATCTCGCCGAAGTCGAGAAGATATATGGTGTTGGGACCGCGCTCGGCGCCACCCTTGGCGTCATGCGCCATCTTGATGCCGGTGACGAACAGCCCCTTGATCTCATACTCGCCGGGCCCCCTGATCACGAAGGGCTCGCCCTTCACCGCCTCCACGTTGTTGTGGTCCTTATGGTCATGGCTGACGGTGACAATGTCCGCCGTCAGGCGCGGCAGCTTGAGTCCGATGCTCTTGTCGTAAGGGTCACAGACCACGCTCACCGAGCGATCGCGCAGGCGAAAGCAGGACTGGCCGTACCAGGTAATGTCCATCGAGGCCAACCTCCATCATCTACAGTATAACCCCACTTTCGTCCGGCAAGAAAGGCCGTGCTGGATCGGCCTCGCCAGGCGGCTTCCCTGCCGACCGACCCGGAAGCCGGAACCGCTGTTGACCCAGCGGCGCGGACGGCCTACGATGGTCGCAAGCGCTGGCTCTTGGTGACTGTGGTGGCTGTGCCCTGTGGCTGGGGCGGGCAATGCTACTGCGCTCGGCCGCCAAGGGCCAGGCTGGCACTGGCAGTCGGTGCCAGCCCGTGGAGGTGGGTGCGATCGTTCGCCGCGTTTTCGGGCCGGCCGGGTTGGGCAGGCGAGAGGGCCCAACCGCACCTGTGCCAGGGAGGGTGAACCGTGTCAAAGGAGATGCCTACTATCTATCGCCTGACCTTCGCCGTTCACCTCATCGTAGCGGTCGTCATTGGCGCCCTGCTCCTGATAATACCCATGACGTTTGGCACTTGGTTCGGCTATCCGAAAGTCGTAGCCCTCACCCCCGTCGTCCGCTCATTCGGCGCTCTTCTTCTTGGATTCGGCGGCCTGACTAGCTTCTACGCCCGGCGTGCCACTGCCTGGAGCAGTGTGGACTACATCGTGCGCGGCGAGTTCCTCTACCTGGTCCTGCAGACGCTCGTCTTTCTCATCTCTGCGCTTACCGGCACAGGCCCGGCCCTCGGCAACTGGGTCTTCACCGTGGTCTCCGCCGTTCTCGCAGCACTGTTTGCAGCGACCTGGGTCAACCGCCCAGCCTAGGCGTTAGCTCGCATCCACCAGAAGCGAAGCTGCCGGTACGCTCCACCCTCCGCCGATGGTGCGTACCGGCACAACAGAGAGGCCACTGCAACTGGAGAAGGCTCAGAGCAGGCGCTTCTCCCCCTGCAACTCGCGGATGTGCGTTACATCCTGCGTCACTTCCAGGCAACCGAGGTACTCGCCAGCGGCGTTCCGAACCGGGAAGTAGCGGATGTAGATCAGCTTGCCGCCGGAGTTGATCCAGAACTCCGCCAGGTCCCGTTTGCCAGCCTTGAAGTCCATCAGAATCTGGTTGACGACATGCACGCTCTTCGCCGGATGGCACAGCTGCACCGTGCGGCCAAGGACAGCATTGGTGCGCGGGAACAGGCGCTCCGCGGTCTGGCTGTAGTAGCGGACCCGGTCATCAGCGTCCACGAAGGTTATGTCCACGGGCAGCGTGTTCAGCAGAGCCTCGAGCGTCGCCAGCGGCATCTCGCCACTGGCGAAATGAACGACGCCGGCCTCGGCACTGGCAATGGCCATGCTGACGGCAGCAGGCCCTGGCTGAGGCGCCGCAGGCGGTGTGTAACTGCCGTAACCGATCTCGTCGAACTGGCGGCGCAACTCCGGCCACTCCTCCTCGGCGACGACGCGCAGCGCCGTCGGGAACAAAATCTTGTTTTCCTTATAGAAATGGCTGCCGAGCATCTCCGCAAGTGAGAGGGCAGCAGGCGCCAGCCGCTCGCCGAGGTCGCGGTCAGCCAGCCCGGCGCTGTCGTCAACACTGCTGTAGATGCGCTTCTTGATCTCGCGAATCTGGTTGTGCTCCATCCACATGATGCTGGGCGGGCCCGTGATCCCGTGTTTCTCCAGGTAGGGGAAGATCACGTTCTCCTCGCGCACGTAGTGGTTCTCCGACGCCTTGAGTTGCGCCTCCAGTTGCTTCACCCGTGCCAGGCCATCCTCGGCGTTCTCGTTCCGGGAGAGTTGCTGCGCCAGGCTGGCCAGTTCCTGTGCATAGCCGAAGAGGATGCGGTGCTCCTGCATCAGGATGCTGATCGGGTGCCAGTCAGGCGCCACCGTCTCGGCGCTCTCCAGCGGCTCGCGGAACATAGCCAGGTGCAGGTTGCACAGGCGCTCCAGTTCCTCCTTGGGCACCCCCTCCCGGACCAGGTCCTCTTCAACCTCGGCAATCTCAGCTGCCGAGATCCCGTGCAACACCTGCTGGTAGCGTTTCGCCAGTGCATCCGGGTCGGCCCCGGAATGCAGGGCTTTCACGAGGGTGCGAACCAGTTGCAGGCGCGCCTGCTTATCATCAGTGGCACTCATCTTACACTCCTGCTGACAGTCATGATTCATCAATGCAAGGCAAGGCCCACGAGTGGAGATTGACCGGGCCTGCGGCTAGGCCCTGATCATGACCAACATCATCTTGAACGGCTTGACAGCCCTGAGCGCATGCGGCTGGTTCGCTGGCATGAGCACCAGGTCGCCCGCACGAGCGGTCACCGGCTTTCCGGCGATGGTAATCTCGGCCTCACCGTCGGACACGTACACCAGGGCGTCAAACGGCGCTGTGTGTTCGCTGAGCCCCTCGCCTTCGTCAAAAGCAAAAAGGGTGACACTACCGACACCAGGGGCCGAGAGTACGGTGCGGCTGACCACCGAACCGGCCTGATAACTGACGGCCTCATTGAGGGCTTCCGCTTGCGCTGCGTTCAGTGCTCCAGGCAATTGACCAGGCATTGCCAACAACCTCCAGATAGCGTCTTGCCTAACAATAGTAGACTACCATAGTATCAAATGGGAGACAACTACCTGGCGCCTGTCGGCTTCCTGCCCAGCCTCAAGAATAGAGAGCGCGCTGGTGCTAAGGCTGCGGCGCCTCAGCGCCAACGCCCCGCGCGAGCGACCTCGAAAACGCAGTGGTGGGCACCGTTGAGGCAGCAGGCGATAGCCCGCACCTGGAGCGGCCGGCCGCTCACCATCTCGAGGGAACCGCGCATCGCGCCCATCACCACTTCGCAGGCACGTCCTTTGGGGTCGGGCGCCCAACATGCTGGCTGGCGCGTGCTGACCAGCAGCATATCGCCGCTGTCCTGCAGCAGGATCAGGCGCCGGTCGCCAAGTGCCGTGCTCTGAGCCAGGGCGTTAAGGGCCAGGCGCAACAACTGTTTGCCGTCGAGGCTGCCAGTCTGCTCGGCCAGGCCGACGGCGTGGATCACCGCCCGCCGCACGGTAGACCGCCCCAGTTCACGTAGGACAGCAGCAGCGCCGCGCTCGTCGTAGTAATCCTGCAGGCCGCCGAGCACGGCCAGGTAGTCGGCAGCGTTGACTTCCTCGTGCATATTGTTGGGCGGCAAGGCGCGGAGATAGGCATGCATACCCGCGAGGTTGAGGACACCGCGATAGGCGCCATGGCCAAGTTGCCGGTCGAGAAACAGGAGCAGGTCCCGCATCACAGAGTTGGGGACCTTTCCGGCTGGCTTCTCCTGGTTATCGCTGACGCTGACGTAGCCCTTCAAGCTTATGCCGCCTGGGTTCATTCGCCGAGCGACGTCGTCGCTGACCGGCCCGCTCTACACGTTAGTCGGGTGCGTGTACGTAAACGACCTTCACCGGCTCTGGCCCGGTTCGCCGCGTGGCATGGACGACATTGCGCCCAATGTACACCGCACGGCCGGGGAAAATGGCGAACTCCTCCTCACCCACGCGGATGACACCCTGCCCGGAAACGCAGTAAACGGCTTCCTGGTCTGGATGGCGCTGCAACTCGCCGAACTCGCTCGCCGTGTACTCCGCGACCCCAAGCGACAGCCCGGCATGAGCCGGCGTGTTAGCCGCGCTTATGAGATCGGCCGAACGTCTGTCCGCATGCTGCTCCCAGGCCGCTGCATTCTCATCAACGATCACTGCCACGTCAACACCTCAATAACTCCTGGCTCACGCCTCGCCCGCCTCAGCGCTCGTCCGCGCGTGTCAGGAGGAAGATGCCATTCTTGAAGCGAGGGACCACCGGACCGCGGCGGGCCCACCACCCCGGGTGCGCCTCGCCGAGCAAGCGCAACCACTCGCTCGCTGGCCACTTGCTGCGGTGGGTCGGGTCGCGGTGGATGACGCCGCTGTCCTCGAGCACCGTTATCTCATGGTACAGTCCACGCCTGGCGACGCGAGCGCACTCGGCCAGTGCGCCAGCTACCTGGCTTGGGTACATGTGCTCGAGGACGTTCACGCTTACCACCACATCGAAGGCAGCGTCAGGGAAGGGCAACGCCGTCAGGCTGCCCTGGACGAAAGCGCGCTGCACATGGTCGGGAGCCTGAGTGATGGCGTAGCGGCTCAGTTCAAGCCCCATGGTGGGGAAGCCCCAGGCTCGCAGTTGCTCCACCAGCAAGCCCATGCCGCCTCCCACATCAAGAACGCTCGCCGGACGCAGAACGCCGGCTACATAGGCCGCGCGCCACAGGTTGGCGAGGCGGAACTCCAGCCGCTGCCGGTAGTTGTTGCCCAGTTCGCGATAGTAGGCGGCGTCGTACTCGCCCTCGCCGAGGCCCAATTGCATATTACCGTCTCTGACCGTCAGGGACACTCTCCATCGCCTGTGCCCTCGCCGCTGCCACCGGCGTCGGGCCCACCCCATTCCCGCTGTCGTTCGCCATGTTGGCTGCACACCTGCTCGATCTGGCGGCCCAGAGCCGCGCCCTGCTCTCGCGTGATCCACAACTCCACAAGGAAAGTGGAACCAGCCGCCGCCCCTCGCGCCTCGATGCAGACGTACCGCCCTGCCGCCTGTTCGCGCACATGCACCTGCTGCGCTGCAGCGTCCAGGTCAAGCGGGACGGCGAGCCACGGGCTCTGCAGCGGCGTCGGCTCCACCGGGCCGATCTGCCAGCCGCAGCCGGCACCCGATTCCCGTTCCGCCAGCAGGCAGCGCGCCAGCCTATCTGCGTC
>DAOTVV010000171.1:0-30573 GCA_034436255.1 Anaerolineae bacterium | reverse complement strand
CCCGGCGGAGCCGAGTGATGGCCGTGGCAGAAGGCTCCTGCCTGGAGCAGATAGGGTGCACCGAGTCGGTACACCTGCCCGACGGCAGCTTATTGCGGCCCGCCGGCATTCAGGACGCTTCAGCGATCTGTGCCCTGGTCAATCACTACGCTGCCATGGGCTTGATGCTGCCCAAGCCGCTCAATCAGGTCCTGCAGTACATCCGTGACTTCGTCGTGGTCGAGCGCGACGGTGAGTTGCAGGCTTGTGGGGCGATGCACATCCTATGGAGCGACCTGGGCGAGATCCGGTCCCTGGCTGTGCGCGAGGAGCGGCGAGGGACAGGTATTGGGCGCCAGATTGTCGAGGCGCTACTGCGCCAGGCCGGCGAATTGGGCCTGCCACAAGTGTTCGCGCTCACCTACCAGCGCCGGTTCTTCGAGCGCCTTGGCTTCCGCTTCGTAGACAGGGGCGACCTGCCGCGCAAGATCTGGGTTGATTGTGTGGACTGCCTGAAGTTCCCCGACTGCGATGAGGAAGGCGTGATCATCAACCTGGCCCCGGGTGCGGCTCACCCGCGCAGCGATGGCCTGCGCAAGGCCGTGGTAGGCGACGTTGACGAGATGATCGGCATCATCAATGAGCACGCTGCGCACGGGCGGATGCTGCCGCGCTCGCGGAACCACGTGTTTCAGAACCTGCGCGACTTCGCCGTCATCGTGGAAGATGGTCACGTGCGCGCCTGTGGCGCTCTCCACGTGCTCTGGGACGATCTGGGCGAGGTGCGGGCGGTGGCCGTGGCCCCAGACCTGCTGCGGCACGGCTACGGCACGGCGGTGATGCAGGCTCTGATCGAAGAGGGGCGCCGTCTTGGACTGCCGCGCCTGTTCGCTTTCACCTACGAGCGGAGTTTCTACGAGCACCTCGGCTTTCGGGTGGTGCCGAAGGAATCGCTACCGCGCAAGGTCTGGGGGGAATGCCTGGACTGCCCGCGTTTCCCCAACTGCGACGAGTTGGCGATGGTGCTGGAGACGAAATAGCCCGCACGTGCCCCGCGTGCTAGAATAGTTTGCCATTCGGAATGGTCCCGAACTGCTACGGTGTCCACGGTTTCTTGGTCGTGGCATCTAGCATTGGCCCACGGCGAAGCGGCCGAAGAGGTTAGGCTGGCTGCACCTGTGGGCCTGCTGTTAGCTACGGACCGATGGATGGCTTGAGGTTGACCGGGAGGAGAGAGGGCGTGCCCCTTGGTGTCAGCTATCCTAGCGAAGAGCACCGGCAGGCGGCCGAGGCCATCGTTGACTTCTTCACGACCGGGCCGGACGTCGTCGCTGATGCTGTGTTGCAGGTGGGGTCCTGCGCTCGCGGCAAGGCATCGGTGGATAGCTGTCTGGACATGCTGGTGCTGGTACGTCCCGAGGTTTTGGCAAGTGAGCGGCGGCGCCTGGAGAGCGAGTGGAGCCGGTTCCACCAGGGCGAAGCCATCTTTCGGCAACTCGAACGTGTGGGCAAGTACGCCAATGCTGAGGTCGAGTTCAGCGACGGCTGCTTCATCCCCGGCAGCCACGACTATACGAGCGGCGCAGACGAGTTTGAACTGGAAGTCGGCAACTACGTCGCCTGTGCCGTTCCGCTTTGGCAAGGTAGCGGCTATTTCGAGAGTCTGCGCCGGCATTGGCTGCCCTACTACGACGAGAAGCTGGCGCGCAAGCGTCAGGTGATGGTGCATGGCTATTGCCTCAACAACCTGGCTCACATCGAGCCGTATGCGCGGCGTGGGCTTCACTTTCAGTGCTTCGCCCGTTTCTACCATGCTTTCCAGGAGTTTCTGCAGGCCCTGTTCATCGCCAGGCGAACCTACCCTATCGCCTATGATAAGTGGGTGCGAGAGGAAGTGGAAGGTATCCTCGGCTTGCCCGAGCTGTACCGCCAATTGCCGCCGCTGTTCGAAATCACCTCGTTCGAGAGCGACGAGATCGTAGACAAGGCGCGGCGGCTCGAGGCGCTCCTGGATGAGTATGTGCCGGCCGACGGCCGCGCCAGTGCTTGATTGGTCGTTTGGGGAGAGGGGGACTTTCATTTGCGGGCGATCCTGGCTCTAGAGGATGGCAAAGTTTACTACGGCGAATCGTTCGGCGCTCCGGGCGAGCGCTGCGGCGAGGTCGTCTTCAATACCGGCATGACCGGGTACCAGGAGATCATCACCGACCCCTCGTATCAGGGCCAGATGGTCACCATGACCTATCCTCATATCGGCAACTATGGAGTGAACGACCTGGATGTTGAGTCCGATGGTCCCCATGTCGAGGCGCTGATCGTGCGCGATGCCTCGGCGCTCGCGAGTTCCTGGCGGGCTGAACGGACTCTGGGCGAGTACCTCACCGACCATGGTGTGATGGCCATTGCTGGTGTAGACACGCGTTCGCTCACGCGGCATCTGCGCACGCACGGCGCCAAGAAAGCGGTTCTCTCGACCCTAGATTCGGATGAGGCCAGCCTTATCGAAAAGGCGCGCAACTCCCCGGACATCTCAGGCAAGCCACTCGTCGCGTCGGTCAGCACCAAGACGATGTATCACTGGCAGGAGGGGAGCATTGACGGCTGGGTTCCGAGCGCCGACGGCTTCCGCCCTGCCGTACTGCCCAGGCCCGCGCGGCCGTACAGAGTGGTCGCCGTGGACTGTGGACTCAAGCGCAACATCCTGCGCCGGCTGGTAGATATGGGCTGCGATGTATGGGTCGTGCCTTACAACACGACCTATGCCGAGATAATGGCGCTCGATCCGGAGGGAGTTTTCCTCTCCAACGGCCCTGGTGACCCGGAGGATGTGCCTGAGACTGTGGAGACAGTGCGCTCGCTCATCGGCGTGCTGCCGGTATTTGGAATATGCCTTGGCCACCAACTGCTAGGGCTGGCGGTGGGAGGGCGCAAGATCAAACTGAAGTTCGGCCATCATGGCTGCAACCATCCGGTGAAGGTGCTCGCCAGCGGTGCAGTCGAGATCACGTCTCAGAATCACAACTTCGCCATCGAGCCGAGCACGCTGGATCCGGATATGGTTGAGATCACACACATGAATCTGAACGACAGAACGCTGGAAGGCATGCGTTTCCGCCGCGCGCCGGCCTATAGCATCCAGTATCACCCCGAGGCTTCGCCTGGCCCTCACGACGCCAGCCTCACGTTTCAGCTGTTCGTCCAGATGATGGAAGGGCGTCGCTGATGCCCAAGAGAACTGACCTCCGTCGCATCATGATCATCGGCTCAGGCCCGATCGTTATCGGGCAGGCCTGCGAGTTCGATTACTCCGGCACGCAAGCCTGCAAGGCCCTCAAGGAAGAGGGCTATGAGGTGGTGCTAGTCAACTCGAACCCGGCCACCATCATGACTGACCCGGAGTTAGCGGACCGCACCTATATTGAACCGCTCGATGTGGCCACAGTAGCCAAGATCATCGAACGTGAGCGCCCCGACGCACTGTTGAGTACCGTCGGCGGCCAGACCGGCCTCAACGTCTCGGTGGCCCTTGCCGAAAGTGGCGTCCTGGATCGGTATGGCGTGGAACTCATTGGCGCCAAGCTCGAAGCGGTTCAGGTCGCGGAGGACCGGAGCCTTTTCCGGGCTGCGATGCGCGAGATCGGGCTGGCAGTGCCTCGTTCGGGTCTGGCAACGACTCTGTCTGAGGCGCTGGACGTTGTCCGCGACGTAGGCTTTCCGGCCATCATCCGGCCTTCGTTCACTCTTGGTGGCACGGGCGGGAGCATAGCCTACAACATCGAGGAGTACCGCGAGCTGGCGCAGCGCGGCATTGACCTGAGCCCGATCCACCAGATCCTGATCGAGGAATCGGTGATCGGCTGGAAGGAATTCGAGCTCGAGGTCATGCGCGACCTCAAGGACAACGTGGTGATCATATGTTCCATCGAGAACTTCGACCCCATGGGCGTGCACACGGGCGACAGTATCACGGTGGCGCCAGCGCAGACCCTGAGCGATAAAGAATACGAGCGGATGCGCGACATGGCTAAGGCCATCATCCGCCGTGTCGGCGTGGAGACGGGGGGCTCCAACATTCAGTTTGGCGTGAACCCTCAGGACGGCCGGATCGTCGTCATTGAGATGAACCCACGCGTGTCACGCAGCTCGGCGCTGGCCAGTAAGGCAACCGGCTTCCCGATCGCCAAGATCGCGGCCAAGCTCGCTGTCGGCTACACCCTCGACGAACTGCCCAATGACATCACCCGCGAGACCCCGGCTTCGTTTGAGCCAACCATAGACTATGTCGTGGTCAAAATACCGCGCTGGAATTTCGAGAAATTCCCCGGGGTAGATGAACGTC
Organism: Anaerolineae bacterium; assembly: GCA_034436255.1. Taxonomy (GTDB): domain Bacteria; phylum Chloroflexota; class Anaerolineae; order DRVO01; family DRVO01; genus DAOTVV01. The sequence continues at coordinate 26,255 of DAOTVV010000171.1, read as the reverse complement.
TCGGCACCCAGATGAAGTCCGTCGGCGAAGTGATGGCCATCGGGCGCACTTTCATTGAAGCGCTCCAGAAAGGCATCCGGTCGCTCGAGAATGACCGCCATGGCCTTGGCGCAGATGGCCGGGACGACATAGACCCGGAACGTCTGCGGGAGAAGCTACTGACGCCCAATCGGGACCGCATCTTCTACATGCGCTATGCCCTCGAAACAGGCATGTTGCCGAGCGAGGTCAGCGCCCTGACCAAGGTGGACCTCTGGTTTGTATACCAGATTCAGCGCCTGCTCGACCTGGAGAAGGAACTACGGCGGTACCGATTGGCAGACGTGCCGGCGGACTTGCTGCGTCAGGCGAAGCGCTTCGGCTATTCGGACCGGCAACTGGCGACCATTTTCGGCATTGAGAAGGGGCCAGGTGTGCCCTTCCCGGCCCAGGTGGTGCGGGAGCACCGGCTCAAGCTTGGCATCCGCCCGACGTTTCAGCGCGTGGATACCTGCGCCGCCGAGTTCGAAGCCTACACGCCCTACTTGTATTCGACCTATGAGAGCGAGTGCGAGGCGGCACCGACAGACAAACCGAAGGTGGTTATCCTTGGCAGCGGTCCGAACCGCATCGGCCAGGGCATCGAGTTCGATTACTGTTGCTCCCATGCCTCATTTGCCCTGCAGGAGATGGGCATCGAGAGCATCATGGTCAACTGTAACCCGGAAACCGTGAGCACCGACTACGACACATCGGATAGGCTTTACTTCGAGCCGCTCAACATCGAGGACGTGCTGAACGTCATAGACATCGAGCGGCCTTTGGGAGTCATCCTGCAGTTCGGGGGGCAGACGCCGCTCAAACTGGCCGAAGGGCTGCAAGCAGCCGGAGTTCGCATACTCGGCACCTCGCCTGATAGCATTGACCTGGCTGAGGACCGCCAACGATTTGGCGCCTTGTTGCGCCGGCTGGGCATCCCTCAACCAGAGAATGGCACTGCCACTTCGTTTGAGGAGGCGCGCGCTGTCGCCCGCAGCATCGGCTATCCCGTCCTCGTGCGGCCGTCTTACGTGCTTGGCGGGCGAGCGATGGCCATCGTCTACGACGATGAGGAGCTCGAGCGCTACGTGCGCGAAGCCTCGCGCGTGACACACTCGCACCCCATCCTGATTGATCGCTTCCTCGAGGATGCGTTCGAGATGGACGTGGACTGCATCAGCGATGGTGAGCGTGTCGTTATCGGCGCGATCATGGAGCAGATCGAATTGGCCGGCGTGCATTCGGGCGACAGCGCCTGCGTCATTCCGACGTACATGGTCGCCCCAGAGCACGTGCAGACAATGCGCGAGTACACCGTGAGGTTGGCCAAAGCGCTCAACGTCATCGGCCTGATGAATGTGCAGTACGCGATGAAGGATGGCGTGGTTTATGTCCTGGAGGTCAACCCACGGGCGAGCCGGACCATTCCCTTCGTGAGCAAGGCGATCGGCTATCCGCTGGCCAAGCTGGCCACCAAAGTCATGCTGGGGCGCACGCTAGAGGAACTGGGCTTCACTGAGGAAGTTACGCCGCGGGCCTACTATGTGAAGGAGGTGGTTCTCCCATTCGCCAAGTTCCCGGGGGTTGACATAGTGCTTGGCCCTGAGATGCGCAGCACGGGCGAGGCCATGGGCTTGGGGCCGGATTTCGGCACTGCCTACGCTAAGGCACAGATGGGCATCTCGTCGCCGCTGCCGCTCAAGGGGACGGCCTTCCTGAGCGTGAACGATAACGACAAGGCGAACCTGGTGCCGATCGCGCGAAAACTGGCGAATTGCGGCTTCCGCTTGCTGGCGACCAGCGGCACGGCGGCGTACCTGTGGCAGCGGGGCATCGCTGTGACGCCGCTCCTCAAGGTGAGCGAGGGGCGGCCCAACGGAGTAGATTACATCAAGAACGGCCAGATTGACCTGATCATCAACACACCACTAGGGAAAGCCTCTTTCTCCGACGAAGGCGCTTTACGGCGGGCTGCCGTGGCTTACAATGTGCCCTGCATGACCACCCTGTCCGCAGCTTCCGCCGCCGTCGAAGGAATTTACGCAATGCAGGCTGGTGACCCGGGTGTGATGTCGCTGCAGGAGTACCATGCCGCCCAACGACAGGCGAATCTGGCGGAAAGAGAGTCGCTGGGTGCCTCGGGCGATCAGGTGACCTAGCGCCGCCGGGCCAAGGCGTGAGAGGTGACGAGCATTGGCGAAACAGGACCAGTTGAGCAAGGCCACTGCACTGTACAAGAAGGGTGATCCGGATGCCGCCGCAGAACTGCTCGAGCATCTGGTCGAGCGGGAGCCTGGTAATATTCAGGCGCATTTGCTGCTGGCACGCTGCTACAGCCGCATGAGGCTGGGCGAGGATGCGGTCAGCGAGATCGAGGAGGCTTTGTCACTCGACCCCGACAACCCTGAGGCCTTGACTCTGCGCGGTGCAGAGCACTATTTCGCCGACGAGATGGTGGAGGCGGACGACAAGCTGACGCGGGCCATCGAGCTTGACCCGTCGCGGGTAGAAGCCTACGTGCGCCAGGCCCAGGTTCGCACGGACATGAAGAAGTTCGACGAGGCCGAGGAGTTGCTGCGTCAGGCGGAGGAGCGCGCCGCTACCGATCCCGATGCGCAAGCTCGTGTGCTTATGGGCAAGGTTTACCTGGCCATGCAACGGCGAGAGCATGCCAAGGCACTCGAGTTGATCGAGCAGAACGAGAGCCTCCTGGCCGACCACCCATACGAGGCGGCCACCGTTCGCTCCAACCAGGCCGTCATCTACGCCCGCCAACGCGACTACGATCGAGCGCGGTCACTGCTAGTGGACGCCCTTGACCTTGACCCTTACTTCCGTAGTGCCCGGGTCTTGCTCGGGCAGATCGCCTTGCTCCAGAAGGACTACGAGTTGGCGGCGGATCAACTGGGCCAGGTCTCTGAGAATGGCGACGAGCCCGACCCGCAGGTGGAGTACTCACTGGCGACAGCACTGCAGGCACTGAAACGCAACGCCGAAGCGACGGAGCATTACCGCGCCGCGGTGAAGGCCGGCCTCACGGGGCTGCCCGCCATCACCGCTGGTTTGGCGGCAGCCGTCCCCAACCTTAACATCCGCATCGGCATCCTGGTCGTGTTGCTTGTCGCAGTGGCGGCGTTGCTCTCGCTTGTAGTGAAGCAGGTGCTCTTCCTGTTGGCTATCGTCGGTATGCTGGGAGTGCTCGGCTGGCAGATCATCCGCGGCGGTAGGTAGGCTGGCTCCTTGCCCGCTGGCAGTGAGCTCCTGCCGTTTTGGCCGACGCGTGCGTCCCAAGATCTGGAGGTTTCATGGTCGCGAAAAGACAAGTGAACAAGGTGGTGCTGGCCTACTCCGGTGGCCTGGACACATCGGTCATCATACCGTGGTTGCGCGAGAACTACGGCTGTGAGGTGATCGCCTACACTGCCGACCTCGGGCAGGAGGAAGAACTGGAAGGCCTGCGCGAGAAAGCGGTGCGCACCGGTGCTAGCAAGATCTACATTGATGACTTGCGCGAGGAATTCATCCGCGACTACATAATGCCCACTGTCCGTGCTGGTGCCATTTATGAGCGCAAGTACTTGCTGGGCACCTCTTTTGCCCGTCCCCTGATCGCGAAGCATCAGGTCATGGTGGCTGAGATGGAAGGTGCGGATGCCGTCGCCCATGGGGCTACGGGCAAGGGCAACGATCAGGTGCGTTTCGAACTCACCTACAAGGCGCTGAACCCGCGCCTCACCATTATTGCACCCTGGCGGGAGTGGGACATCCGCTCGCGCGAGGACGAGATCCGCTATGCCGAGGAGCACGGCATACCGGTGCCAGTCACCACCAAGAAGATCTACAGCCGCGACCGCAATATCTGGCACCTCAGCCACGAGGGCGGCATCCTTGAGGACCCTTGGGCTGAGCCAGACGAGGACATGTACATGCTGACCGTCGCTCCAGAGCAGGCTCCGGACGAGCCAGAGTATATTACTCTGGACTTCGAGAAGGGCATGCCCGTCGGCATCAACGGCGAGCGCCTGGGCCTGGTGGACTTAGTCACGCGGCTCAACCAGCTTGGTGGCAAACATGGCATCGGCCGCTGCGACATGGTGGAGAACCGCTTGGTGGGGATGAAATCCCGCGGCGTTTACGAGACGCCGGGGGGCACGATCATCCTCACGGCGCATCGCGAGTTGGAATCGTTGGTGCTGGACCGGGAGACGATGCACTACAAGGACCTGGTCGCCCAGCGCTACGCTGAGCTAGTGTACTATGGCCAATGGTATTCGCCGCTGCGCGAGGACCTGGACGCTTTCGTCAACCGCACGCAGGAGTACATGACCGGCGCCGTTCGCCTGAAGCTGTACAAGGGCAACTGCATCGTAGCTGGGCGGCGCTCGCCCTACAGCCTCTACCGCGAGGATTTCGCCACCTTCGGTCGCGACGATGTCTATGACCAGATGGACGCCAAGGGGTTCATCAATTGCTTCGGGTTACCGCTTCAGGTTAATGCTCTCTTGCACGAGCGTCTGCGCCCGAGCGGCGAGTTGCCCAGCCCGGACTACAGCCAATTCAAGCGCGACTGAGGGTGTGAGGTGACAGAGCTAATGTCTGAAAGCCAGACCTTTGCGCCGCTGAGCGGTGGCTGCATCACCGATGCGAAAGGTTGGCGCGCTGCTGGTGTCGCCTGTGGCATCAAGAAGAACGGAGCGCTGGACCTGGCCTTACTCGTGAGCGACAGGCCGGCAAGCTGCGCCGGTGTCTTTACCACCAACAGGTTTCAGGCGGCACCCGTGCTTTACGATCGCGAGGCGATCCTGGCTGACCCTCGCGGAGTGCGGGCCGTCGTGGCCAACAGTGGCTGCGCCAACGCCTGTACCGGGCCGGAAGGGCTAGAGGATGCGCGAGAGATGGCGCGCCTGGCGGGCCGGGCTACCGGAGTGGATACTAACCGCGTGCTGGTGATGTCCACTGGCGTCATCGGGCAGCGGCTGCCGATGCGCAGCGTGGCTCATGGTGTCGAGCTGGCGGCCGCCGCTCTCTCGGCTGATGGTGGCCATGCAGCGGCGCGGGCCATCATGACCACCGACACGCATCCTAAGGAGGTGGCAGCCCGACTCAGCATCGAGGGGCGGGAAGTGACCGTGGCTGGCATGGCGAAGGGTGCAGGCATGATCAGCCCCAACATGGCTACTCTGCTAGTGGCCGTTGCCACCGATGCCAGCGTCGCACCAGGGGCTCTGGACGGGATCATCCGTTACGCGGCCGACCGCAGCTTCAACTGCGTGACCGTGGACGGCGACATGAGCACCAACGATACCTTCCTGCTGCTGGCGAACGGTGCGGCAGGCGGGCGTGAGATAAGTGGGCCGCAGAGCGAGGGGTATCAACAACTGAGGGATGCGGTCACCTACGTGGCCACAGAGCTAGCGAAGATGGTCGCTTTCGACGGCGAGGGTGCCACCAAGCACGTCACTGTGCATGTTGCCGGTGCGCGCAACCGGGCTGAGGCGCGCCAGGTGGCGATGACGGTGGCAAAGTCGCCGCTGGTGAAGACGGCAATCTATGGCAAGGACGCCAACTGGGGGCGGATCGTGTGTGCTGTCGGCTACAGTGGGGTGGAAGTCGAGCCAGAAGCGGTGGATATGTGGCTGGGCGACCTGCACCTGGTGCACAGCGGCCGTCCTTTCCAGGTTGACGAGGAGCGGGCCTCGCAGATCCTGGCCGAGACTGATGTCGCGATCACGATCGCCCTGGGGATGGGTGATGCGGATGTCACCGTCTGGACTTGCGACCTCTCTCACGAGTACGTCTCGATCAATGCTAACTACCGCACTTGACGTCCTGCTCGGCCTGACCTCGAGACGGCGTTGTTGGCTCGCTTCAGCCAAGGGTGAGGCTGCCGCTGCATGAGCAAGCTCTGGGGTGGGCGGTTCAGCGGCGGTACTGACGCTCTCATGGAGCGTTTCAATGCTTCGTTTCCGTTCGATCGCCGCCTGTACAACGAGGACATCCAAGGCAGCATCGCCTATGCTGGCGCCCTGGAAAGGGCCGGTGTGATCACGGCAGACGAGGGGGCGCTTCTGCGGCAGGGCCTGGAGATGGTGCTGGCGGAGTTTCGCGAGGGTGCCTTCAGCCCGCAGGCTTCGGACGAGGACATCCACACCGCCGTGGAGCGGCGGCTGAGCGAACTGATCGGCCCGCTGGCCGGCAAGCTGCACACCGGGCGCAGCCGCAATGATCAGGTGGCCACAGACCTGCGTCTGTATCTGCGAGACAACTTGGCCGAGCGGCGCCAGGACCTACGGCGGCTGCAGGCAGCGGCTCTGGCCTTGGCCGAGCGGCACACAGATGTGCTCATGCCCGGCTATACACATCTGCAGCGGGCGCAGCCGGTGCGCTTCAGCCACTGGCTGCTCTCCTACTTCTGGGCCTGGGAACGCGATATCTCTCGGCTGGACGACCTGCAGAGGAGGGCCAATGTGCTGCCTCTGGGTAGCGGCGCGCTGGCCGGCACACCCCTCAAGCTGGACCGGCATGCCCTGGCGCGGGAGCTGGGCTTCGAGGGGCCTTGCCAGAACAGCATGGACGGCGTGCGTGACCGCGACTTTGTCGTTGAGGCGCTGGCCTGGGCGGCGCTTGTATCGGTGCATCTCAGTCAGTTGGCCGAAGACCTGGTTGTCTGGTCGAGCAACGAGGTCAACTTCGTGCGTGTCGCCGATGCTTACGCCACGGGCAGCAGCCTGATGCCCCAGAAGCGCAACCCTGATTCACTGGAGTTGGTGCGGGGCAAAGCCGGTCGGATCATCGGCGACCTCAGCGGACTTCTGACAGTGCTCAAAGGGCTCCCGTCAACCTACAACAAGGACCTCCAGGAGGACAAGGAGGCCCTGTTCGACGCTCTGGATACCCTTGCCCTGGCTGTGCCAATCGTGGCGGGTGTCATCGAGACGCTGGAGGTGCAGCCAGAGCGCATGCTTGCCGCTCTCGACGCCGCCATGCTTTCGACCGACGTGGCCGATTACCTGGTGGGCAAGGGCATACCGTTTCGCGAGGCCCATGCTCTGGCTGGTAGGGCAGTGCAGCGCGCCGAGGAGTTGAGCTGCCAGATCTCCCAATTGTCTTTGGCCGAGTGGCAGGCGATCTCGCCACTCTTCGGTGAGGACGTTACAGAGCTCTTCTCCTGGGAAGCTTCTGTGAACAGGCGCGATAGCTACGGTGGAACGAGCCTGCGGGCGCTTCGAGAGCAGATCCGAGAGGCTCGTGAAAGACTTATGAACCGAGACAGCAGCGAGGTGAAAGCTGACGCATCATGATAGACAGTGAACGGCTTCTGGCGAGTTTCAGGCGGTTGCTGAGCATCAGTAGCCCATCCGGGCAAGAACAGGAAGTCGCGGCTTACTTAGTCGAGCAGTTGCGCGCTCTGGGCATCGCCTGCGAGGTGGATAGTGCCGGCAACGTGCTCGGCCGAACGGATGGGCGGGGAGAGCCGCTCCTCCTCTGCGCCCATATGGATACGGTGGAGCCGACCGATGCTCTGCACGTCGTGGAACGAGATGGCCAGATCTGCAGCGATGGTAGCACCATTCTTGGTGCTGACGATAAGGCCGGCATCGCCGTCGCCCTAGAAGCGGTGCAGAGCGCTCGTGCCCATCCACCGCTCGATATCGTGTTCACGGTGCGGGAGGAGGTTGGGCTTCTGGGAGCAGCCGCTCTTGACCTGAATTGGTTGCGGGCAAGGCGCGGCATTTGCCTCGATGCCGGTGGCCCTATCGGTACTCTGGTCACCAGTGCTCCTTCGCACGACCGCCTGGAAGCGAAGGTAATCGGCCGGGCGGCACATGCCGGTGCTTCCCCGGAGAACGGCATCAACGCCATCGCTGTCGCCGCAGAGGCGATCACGCGCATGAGGCTCGGCCGTATTGACCCCGAGACAACGGCCAACATTGGCATCATCCGCGGTGGCGTGGCGACAAACATCGTGCCCGACTTGGTTGAACTGGTGGGCGAGGCGCGCAGCCATAACGAGGACACGCTGCGGGCGCAGATTCAGGCGATGCGCCAGGCGCTGGAGAGCGCCGCTTCCGAAGCGGGGGCGCGGGTTGAGATCAATATCAGCCGCAACTACACCAGGTTCAGCATCCCCGACGACAACCCGCTTGTCGCCAGCATGTTGGCGGTAGCACGCGAACGCGGCTACCAGGCTCAGGCGATCGCCGGTGGCGGCGGGAGCGACGCCAATGTCTTCAACGCCGCAGGCATGCAGACATTCAACATGAGCGTGGGCATGAACGCGGCTCACTGCAAGGACGAGAACATCGCCGTGAAAGACCTGGTCCAGGCCAGCGAGTTCCTGACCGCGACGCTGGAGCGCTTGGCCGGCTAGTTGGCCGGTTGCTCGCCCCGCTGAAGCCTGGCAGCATCACCACAGGAGATGGCTTGACAGGCACGGCTCAGGTTCCGCTAGCACAGGTGGGGAGTGCGGTAACTCGCACTCCCCACCTGCGTGGAAGGGATGAATTCCGTCCTGGTGTTATGGCTAGTGCGGCTTGAGCCTCGCTAGCTGGCGGAGCGTGGTGCGAAAACGGAACAGGTTGCCGCCCGGGGTCGTGGCGGCTGGGTAGCCGGTCAGCTCGAGCAGGACCTGGAGCCGCGCCGTCTCGTTATGCGAGCGGACGTGCAGGCGCCAGGCCCCGTCGGCAGCCTGGCGCAAATACCAGGTTCCGGAACTATCGGGTGGACCCCTGCGCTCTTGTTTGGGCTGCACTTCGCCTCCGCCTGTTCCAACTTGCTAAACCTATATCGGCAGAAGCGAGCTGAACTTGAGCCGGCTCTGGCGCAGGGTCACCTGGCAGCCATTAGCGTACCGGTGAATCGGGCACCCAGGCGACGTAGCTGTCCCAGCGCTCGGCGAGATATGGGTGCTGGGACTCGAACGCCGCAGCTTGGCTCTCCACCAGGCTCTCGTAGGCGCCGGGGCCGCGGCGGTCAATCTCGTTCCAGAAAGCGAGGCAGCGGGCATAGAAGGGGGTCGCCAGTGATGCCGCCACCTTCTCGGGGTCGAGCTCAGCTTTGTTGAAGCAGACTCCGAAGTCGAGCACTATGCGTGCCCAGAGGTCGTCCGGGAAGGCCAGTGAGTCAGGCTCGGCGCGCAGCATATGAGCTAGGGGCTCGTGGTTCTCCGGTCGGAGGATGCGGCGGATAGTCCTCTTCCAGTGCCGCATGCCCTGCTGGAAGCCGCGCCAGAAAAGCTCTCGTGGCCGAGCCTCGCTATTGCGCACGGCCGGCGCTGGCCCATCGGCGGGCAGTTCCTGGGCCGCATTTCTCGCTCGCCAGAGCCGCTGATGAGTGCTCAGGTGGCGCATTAGCGTGCTCACTGTGTGGCTGAAACGCTGGTCGTAAGCGCTGCTGCCAAACACGAGAGTGGTGGTCTTGTGGCAGGAAGGCACCTGCACGATTGGCACCCTGCTCGCCAGGGCCATCACCACCAACCAGATGTCGAGACCGTAGCGGGCGGCATCAGTCTCCCATACGTCCTGCTCGGCATAGGCGAGGGCCAACCTACCGGAGAAGGCCCAGTCGCCCGTGAGGGTGCGCCTGGCGCGCCAGCCGTACATGAGCCTGACCATGGGATAGATGAGCAGGTCCTCGAGAACAGCGTCGCTGTCATCCCACTCATGCATGGGCAAGACGAGATGGGCCCGGCCTTCCAGGATCGGCAGCAACATGGCCTGCACGTGTTCAGCAGTGAGATCGGTGCTGGTGGCGTCCAGCACCACGCAGGCGCGGGCCTGCAGGGCCGAGGCCACTTCCAGCACGGCACGCACTGCTGAGCCGTGGCCGGTGAGTCCTTGGTAACCAGTGGTAAAGCGCTGGATCTCCGGTGGCAGGCGCAACCGCATGAAGGCACTGGGCGTGCCGTCCGATGAGTTGGAGTCCACATTCACTAGCACAACGCGCTTGTCCGCGTGGTATTCCAGGGCGGCTTGCGCGGCGCTACGAACAACGCCACCGATGGTACGCGCGTTGCGATAACTGGGGATGCCGATGACGATATCGGCGCTACGGATCTTACCAATCTCCGCTCGAGCGTCATCCAAGAGCGCCGAGTCGAACATTCAGGACCTCCGTCAGAAGGCGAGTATGAACAGCAGGTCATTCACGTTGGTGTTTGTCGGGCCGGTGACGATGAGGTCACCGCTCTGGCGGAAAAAGGAATAGGAGTCGTTGTCTTTCAGATAAGCCAGGCCATCCAGCCCTTTCTGACGCGCCGACTCGATGGTGTCACCACTCACGATGGCACCGGCGGCGTCAGTCGGCCCGTCGCTGCCGTCCGTCGCCAAAGCGGCAAGCAGCACTCCCTGCCAGCCCTCCAGCGCCAATGCGGCTGCCAGGGCCAGTTCCTGGTTACGGCCGCCCTTGCCACGCCCACGCAACGTGACGGTCGTTTCCCCGCCGGCCACCAGCAGGCCCGGTTTGGCCAGAGGCCGGTCGTTGAGGTGCATGTCCTTGGCTAGACCGGCAGCGACTTTGGCCACCTCCCGTGCTTCACCCTCGAGAAACGTGGTGAGCAGTAGCGTCTGTAGGCCATCCTGGCGGGCCTGGTCCACGGCAGCCTGAGCCGCTAACTCGTTGCTGCCGACGATGACGTTGTTGACCCGCTGGAACGCAACGTCCCCGGCCTTCGGCGTCTCCGGCAAAGCGCCGGCAGCCCCAGCCTTCAGCCGCTGTGTGATCGCAGCCGGAACCCGGCCTACCAGGCCATACTTATCCAGCACCGCCAACGCCTGAGCAAAAGTGGTGCTGTCAGGTACAGTCGGGCCGGAGGCGATCACGTCCAATGGGTTGCCGACCACGTCGGATAGGACGAGGGTGAGAACCGATGCAGGCTGAGCCAGACGTGCCAGCCCACCCCCTTTCAGTAGCTCCAGGTGTTTGCGGACACAGTTCATCTCGTTGATGCTTGCACCGGAGGCGAGCAACAGGTTGGTCAGTTGCTGCATGTCATCGAGCGTGATGCCAGGGGCGGGCAGGGTCATGAGCGCCGAGCCACCGCCCGAGATCACGCAGATCACCAGGTCCCGCGGGGTGAGATTCCTGAGGACCTCGGTGATACGTTGAGCCCCACGAACACCGACGCTGTCCGGAGTTGGATGCCCGGCCTCGAAGAACTCGATCGGGCAGGCGCAGCGAGCTTGCATGTCGGCCAAGTCACTTTGGGACAGGACGTAGCCGCGCTTCACATTGACCACGCAGGCTGAGAGACGCTCGCCCAGGAGCGAGACGACGGCCTTGGCCATCGGCGCCCCGGCCTTGCCAGCCCCGATCAGGACGATGCGATCCACCTGCGCGAGATCATAGGCTCGCCGGCCGGCGTGGACGACGTCGCCGTCGCGTTTGCAGGCACGCAGCACGGCCCCTTCCGGCTCTACGGCTGCGAGAGCGGCGCGCATGGCGCGCCAGAGGAGGGTGCGGTAGTCGTCGGCAGTACGCTCGTCTGGCATGAGCACCTCGCCGCCAATGTGGTCAACTCGCCTGTTGCCGGGTGCACTTTGCGCTGAAGCGCGGCAGCCCTGCAACGCTCCGAGTGCCAATGCCGGCCGCTGCGCGGCCAATACTACAGTTATTATACAATCGGCGAGAGCCTGGAAGCTACTACCTGGCAGATCGAGGTAGGCTTTGCTGGCCTTTGGCTGGCATGGTATAAATGGCGTGGAGATTGTCCTGCCCCTGTAGCTCAGTGGATAGAGCAGTGGCCTCCGGAGCCATGCGCGGGCGTTCGAGTCGCCCCAGGGGTACCAGCGGCGCGGCGATCCGCATGACGATGCGGCCAGCCGCGCCTTTTCGTGCCTGGGCGGCATCAGCGGGATCGTCACGTCTCGCTGGGTGGTCTGCTGGCTGCTATAATCCTGGTTGTTGAGGGGTTGCTATGGAGTCCGGCGGTCTCAATCAGAAGATGCTGGAAGTGCGCCAGCTGACCGACGCCAAAGGGTTCTCCTCTGAGCCGGAGCGCTTCTGGGAGATGCTTGCACTGATTCACAGCGAGGTCTCGGAGGCGGCTGATGCCTACAAGAAGGGCAAGGACTACCAGGAGGTTGGCGAGGAACTGATTGATGCCATAATCCGCATCCTGCACCTGCTCTCAGCAATGGGCCTGGATGCGGAGTCCCTCTATCAGGAGAAGATGGCTCGCAATTGGGCCCGCCCGGTGAAGTACAACACGGTAAGGGGAGGTTGATGGGCAAGCCTCGCCTCTACCGAACGAGGGCGATCGTCCTCCGCCGGCGGGATTTCGACGAGTCCGATCGCCTGCTGACCGTGCTCACCCCGGACCATGGCAAGCAGACATTGCTAGCCAAGGGCGCGCGCAAGATCAGCAGCCGGAAGGCCCCGCACGTGGACCTGTTCAAGCAGGCGGACCTGTTGGTTCACGAGGGCCGCAACTTCGGCGTAGTGTCTCAGGCCGAGACGGTGCGCAGTTTCGCCGGCGTCTGCAGCGATTTGCCTCGTTTGGCCGCGGCGCACTACCTGGCGGAGTTGGCCGACTCGTTCCTCGGCGAGGACGACGAAGCTCGCGCCGCTTACGACTTGACCCTGGAGGTGCTCGGCTGGCTTGACGAGGGCGGCGACCCTCAGCTTGCCCAGCGCTACTACGAGCTGCACTTGCTCGACATCGAAGGCTACCGTCCTCAGCTGTACCGGTGTCTCGGGTGCGATGAGTGGCTGGAGCCGGCGGCCAACGTGTTCGACGTCGCCGCCGGGGGGATGTTCTGCCCGAAATGCGCTGCGCAGGCGAGGCAGGGCCGCTCTGTGAGCATCGGGGCGCAGAAAGTGCTGCGCTTCCTGCAGCGTAGCACCATCGGCAGTTGCCGCGGCCTGGTGCTCGGCCAGCCGGTTCAGGATGAGATCGAGGCCCTTCTCGGCGCGTACATCCAGCGTATATTGGATCATCAGCCCAGGTCGCACCGCTTCGTCGAGGCCGTACGTGCTCTGCCGCCGCTGGACCCGGCTCCAGCGCCGTTTGGCGGAGTGGCGTAGCCGGGACGTCGGGGACCAGGATCATTACCCCATCACGTCACAGAGAGAGTATCGCCATGGACAAGAACGTTCCCCTTTTCCAGGATGTCATCATGCGTCTGGAGCGTTTCTGGGCCGACCAGGGCTGCCTGATCTGGCAGCCCTACAACGTGCAGGTGGGCGCTGGTACCATGAATCCCGCCACCTTCCTGAGGGTGCTGGGCCCGGAGCCGTGGCGTGTCGCCTACGTCGAGCCGTCAGTCCGGCCAGCCGACGGTCGCTACGCTGAGAACCCCAACCGTTGGCAGCAATACTACCAGTATCAGGTGATCCTGAAGCCCGATCCGGGCGATCCCCAAGAGTTGTACCTGCGCAGCCTGGAAGCGATCGGTGTGGACTTAAGCCGGCATGACGTGCGTTTCGTCGAGGATAACTGGGAGTCACCGGCTCTGGGTGCGTGGGGCCTCGGTTGGGAGGTCTGGTGCGACGGACAGGAGATCAGCCAGTACACGTACATGCAACAGGCCGGCGGCTTCGTGTGCGACCCGGTCTCGGTCGAGATCACCTATGGGCTGGAGCGCATCATGCTGTTCCTGCAGGGCGCTCGCTCCTTTCTGGATATCGCCTGGCAAGAGGGCATCACCTACGGGGACTTGCTGCATCGCCAAGAGGTCGAGCATTGCACCTACAACTTTGAGCTGGCTGATGTCGAGCGGCTCAGCACGCTCTATCGGACGTTCGAAGCAGAGGCCTTAGCTGCCCTGGAACGAAAGCTGGTGATGCCAGCGTACGACTACGTGCTCAAGTGCAGCCACACTTTCAACGTCCTGGACGCTCGCGGTGCTGTCGGCGTGACGGAGCGTGCAGGCTTCTTCGGGCGGATGCGCGAACTCGCCCACCAAGTGGCCGCTCTCTATCTTGAACAACGCCAGGCTGCTGACTACCCGCTAATGAGGAGGCAGGGGTGGCTCGCCAGCCCTGGTCGCTGCGATGTGCCACCGATGCCTGCTCCTGAGGAGCAGGTGTCCGAGTTTCTGCTCGAGATCGGCACCGAGGAGCTGCCACACGAGGATTTGCAGGCGGCACTGGAGCAACTGCGGCAAGCGGTGCCGACGGCACTGGCCGAGGCGCGTCTGGGCTACTTGGGTTTCGAAGTGGAAGGCACGCCCAGGCGCCTGGCGGTGATGGTGCACGGGCTGGAACCCTGGCAGGTGGAAGAGGTGCGTGTGGTGAAAGGCCCGCCGGCGCAAGTCGGCTTTGGCGCCGATGGCAAGCCAACCAAAGCGGCTGAGGGCTTCGCACTCCGCAACGGCCTCTCGGTGCAGAGCCTGGAGGTAGCGGAGATTGATGGTGGTCGCTACGTCGTCGCCCGCATCCGCAAACCGGGCCGCGCCGCCGCGGAGGCCTTGGCCGATCTCCTGCCACGCCTGGTAGCGTCGTTGCGCTTCACGAAGAGCATGCGTTGGAATGGGAGCGGTGCGGCCTTCTCTCGGCCACTCCGCTGGTTCGTGTCCCTGCTTGGTGATGCCGTGGTGCCCTTTGAGTACGCCGGCATCGTGAGCGGCCGCCGCACGCGTTTGCTGCGTAACGCCCTCAATAACTGGGCTGACCTGGCGGACGCCTCAAGCTACGGCCGCGTGCTCTCCGAGGCCGGCATTGTGCTTTCGGTCGAAGAGCGGCGGCGCCTGATTGCACAGGGCCTGGAACAGTTGGCTGCGTCCGCCGGCGGCAAGATTATGGCCAGCCCGGGTCTGCTGGAAGAAGTAGCGGATCTCGTGGAGGCCCCCAGACCGATCCTGGGGAGCTTCGCCGAGGAATACCTGGCCTTGCCTCCGGAAGTTCTCATCACGGTGATGCGCAAGCACCAGCGCTACTTCGCAGTCGAAAAAGATGGCCGACTGCTGCCCAATTTCATCGCGGTGCGCAATGGCGGCGATGGAAGTGACGACCTTGTGCGGGAAGGGAACGAGGCGGTGCTGCGGGCTCGCTTCGCCGATGCTGCCTATTTCTTCAAGCAGGACCTGGCTCACTCGCTGGAGGACTTCCTGCCTCGTCTGGCTACGCTGACGTTCCAGGAGCGGCTCGGTTCGATGCTGGACAAAACCAGGCGCCTGGAACGGCTGGCGCCGATCATAGGGTCGTGGCTTGGCCTGACGCCAGAAGAGGAACAACTCGTCCGCCGGGCAGCGAAGTTATGCAAAGCCGACCTCGCCACCCAGATGGTGGTGGAGTTCACGTCGCTCCAAGGTGTCATGGGGCGCATCTACGCCTTGCGCCAAGGCGAAGATGAGCGCGTTGCTGCCGCCATATTCGAGCACTACCTGCCGCGTAACGCCGACGACTCCTCGCCCACGGGGAGAATTGGGTTGGCCCTCGGCGTGGCGGACCGGCTCGATAGCATCCTCGGGCTGTTCGCCGCCGGCCTGGAGCCGAGCGGCTCGGCCGACCCGTACGCGCTGCGGCGCAGCGCCTCCGGCCTGGTGCAAAACCTCATCAACTGGAAGGCGCATCTCGACCTCCGCCGTGCCCTCGCCACAGCGGTAGATGGGATGCCGGTGCAGATAGACGAAGCAGTGCGCGATCGGGCCCTCGCTTTCATCGGCCAGCGGCTGCGCGTATATCTGATGGAACAGGGCCTGCGCTACGACGTGTGCGACGCCGCGTTGGCGGAGCGGATGGCCGATCCATATGCTGCGTGGGTGACGGCCAGCCAGCTGCAGTTCTGGGTAGCGTCACCTGGCTGGATGGATACCCTGAACGCCTACGCACGCTGCAAACGCATAACACGCGATGTCAGCGAACAATATCAGTTGCGGCCGGAGGAACTGGGGGAAAGCGCCAGCCGTGAGCTTTACCAGGCCTGGTGGCAGCACGGGCGCAATATCTCTCCGAGCAGTTCGGTTGACGACCTGGTGCGGGCCCTGCAAGCGCTTACGCCCGCCATCAACCGCTTCTTCGATGAAGTGCTGGTGATGGCCGACGATCCGGCGTTGAGGCGAAACCGCCTGGCCCTGGTGCAGGCCATCGCCAAGCTGCCTAGTGGCATTGCCGATCTCAGCCGGCTGGAAGGATTCTAGAGTACAGTTGTGACAGACCATAGGGACGATGACCGCCTGGTTCGAGCGGTCAGCAGTGTGCTTGAGAGGGAGGGCCTGGACAGCAGTTCCGCCCGGATCGTTGTCGGCGTCTCGGGCGGGCCGGATTCCCTGTCCCTGCTGCACTGCCTGGTCAGGGTACGTGAGCGCTACGGCTTCGGAGTGTGGGCGGCGCACTTGAACCATCGCATCCGTGGCCAGGAAGCGGACGCTGATGCCGAGTTTGTGCGCCGCATCTGCCTCGAGTGGGCGGTGCCGCTTGTAATAGACAGCATTGACGTGCCGGCTTTCGCAGCGGCGAGGCGCATGGCGCTAGAGGAAGCGGCGCGGCAGGTGCGGTACGGCTTCCTCGGCCGCGTGGCGGTGGAAGTGGCGACCGAGGAAGAGCCTGTAGCTGTAGCTGTGGCCCACAATGCAGACGACCAGGTCGAGACGGTCCTGATGCACTTTCTGCGGGGGTCCGGCCTGGCCGGAATGCGCGGAATGCTCCCCAGCGTGCCCCTGGCCAGCCTGCATCTTCCCGAAGCGAATCCGGCGCTCGAGCGCGTCCGCCTGATCCGCCCGTTGCTGGAGGTCGGTCGCGACGAGATCCTGGCTTACTGCACTGAGCAAGGGCTCGAGCCGCGCTACGACCGGACGAACCTGGACACTACCTACTTCCGCAACCGTCTGCGTGAGCAACTGATCCCGTTCCTGGCCAGCTTCAACCCTAACATCACCGAGGTTGTGCGGCGGACGGCACGGCTTTTCGCGGCGGACTATGAGTTCCTTTCGAGCCAGGCTGATGCTGCCTGGGCAAGGGCCTTTCGCGAAGAGGATGTAGGGCGAGTTGTGCTCGAGCGTGCTGCCTTCGAAGCGCTGCCTCTGAGCCTGCGCCGGGCCCTGATTCGCAGGGCCATAGCCAGGCTGAGGCCGGCCCTGCGTAACATCAACTGGATCCATGTCGAGAGAGCAGTCGAGATGCTCCAACCTGGCCGCGGGGCGGGGGCAAGGGCGGACCTTACGGCTGGCCTCGTGCTTGCCATCGGCTATGACCGCTTCGCCATTGCTGAGCAGAGCGTTGCCTGCGCCCTGGGTGAGGACTATCCCCAGATGCCCCCGGGGACGGAGGAGATGTGCCTGGGCGTGCCAAGCTGCACTGACCTGCCCGGTGGCTGGCACGTCTCACTGGAAGCGGTTCCTGCGGACGCCGTCCCTGGAGACGCTCTGTGCCTCGAGGACGCATGGCGAGCATACCTTGACATCAGCCAATGCCAGGAGGGACTGGTACTGCGCACGCGGAGGGAAGGCGAACGCATGCAACCACTGGGCATGGCCGGGCACAGCAAGAAGATCAACGAGTTGATGATCAACCTCAAGCTGCCCAAATCGGTGCGCGAGCGCTACCCGGTCTTGGCCTGCCAGGGCGCTGCGGGGCCGGTGCTATGGTTGCCAGGTCTGCGTCTGGATGAGCGGGCACGGGTCTCTGCTGGCAGCAAGCGAGTGGTCGTCGCGCGGATGTGGAAAGGCTAACTGTGGCTGGCGAGGTGAAGCGACGCCTGGCCATGCCGCGTCTTGCGGTTGGCTCACCCCAGCTTGCCGGCTGGCTGATGGCTGTCGGCGGCTCGACCATGTTCTCTTTCGGGTCCGTATGGTTGCGCCGGATAATGGAGCACTACCGGCTTTCGCCGCTGGGGACCATTTTCTGGCGCGATGTCGTGATAACGGCATTGCTACTGCTTGCCCTTGCCGCCCAGGGAGGCTGGCGGATCAGACGGCAGCACCTGCTATGGTTCGTGCTTTTCGGCGTCGTGGGCATCGCCATCAACAATGGCGCTTGGGGATACGCCATCAGCCTCAACGGAGTGACCATCGCCTCGGTGATCGCCTATACGTCGCCGGCTTTCACTGTGCTTCTGGCTCGCCCAATCTACGGCGAGACGATCTCGCGGCGGAAGGCGTTGGCCCTGACGATGGCTCTGGGCGGGTGCCTGCTTGTTTCGCAGGTCTACAACCTTGGGCGGATGCAGGTCTTGACCTTCGGCCTTGCGATGGCGATCGTCGTCACTCTCACGCAGGCGTCGCGCGACCTGATCGGGCGGACGCTGGGGCGGCTTTACCCGGCCTTGACCGGGATGGGCTACAGTTTCCTCATCGGCACGTTTCTCCTCGGGGTGACCCAGGCCATATGGGGCGTCCGCACAACCGCACCCATCCAGGGCTGGCTGGAACTCATTGGGATGTCGGCCTGCATCGCGGTCGGCTACGTTGGCTACCTGGGCGCCCTGAGACGGCTGCCGGCAGGATTGGTGGCCATACTGACCCTGACGGAGGCCGTCGTCTCGTCCGTCTTGGCGCACTTCATCTACGGCGAAAGGCTGGCGCCGCCACAACTCGTGGGCGCCTTGTTGGTGCTTGTTGGCGTCGCGCTGCTTCAGTTAGGCAATGGCCAGAAGTAAGTCCCCCCTTGCCGGCCGGATCGTGCTCCACCCGGGGCGAGAACGGAGCGTCCTCAGGCGGCATCCCTGGGTGTTCAGCGGTGCCATCGCCCGCGCCGATTGCAGGGATGGCGACATCGTTGAGGTGTTTGCCAGCGACGGCTCCTGGCTGGCACGGGGCTACTACAACGGTCGGTCCCAAATCTCGCTTCGTCTACTCACCTGGGAGCGTGGCGAGGCGGTAGACGAGGCTTTCTGGCGCCGGCGCATCGAGCGGGCGTTACTCAGCCGTGCATTACAGCCAGACCATTGCAGCAGTGCTTTGCGCCTCATCAATGCCGAATCCGATGCTATACCCGGCCTGGTCGTCGATCTCTATGTGGGCCAGGACGCAGAACGAATGTCGGGGCCGAGGACGGCGGCACTGGTGGTGCAGGCGCTGAGCCTGGGCATAGACCAGCGCCTGGACGGGCTCGTGCGTTTGTTGCAGGAGATGGTGATTCCTGATCGCCTGCCCCAGCTAGGTGGCTGGCAGCAGCTCGCTATCTACGAACGCAGCGACGTGGACGTACGACACCTGGAAGGGCTACCGGAGCGCGCCGGGCCAGTTTTCGGTGATGTCCCTGACCGCCTGGTGATCGAAGAGTGTGGGCTGCGCTTCGAGGTGGACGTGAAGCATGGGCACAAGACGGGCCACTACCTTGATCAGAGGCTGAACCGGGCGCGGGTTGCCTCGTACTGCCGTGGTGCGCAGGTGCTGAATGCCTTCTCGTACACTGGCGGGTTCAGCATCCATGCCCTGGCCGCCGGGGCCAACTCGGCCACGGATGTGGATTCCTCAGCGGCGGCGCTGGCGGCGGCAAAGCGCAACCTGGCGCTCAACCGCCTGGACGAGAGCAGGCATGTTCTGATTGAGGGCGATGTCTTTCAGGTGCTCCGAACTCTGCGCGATGAGGGTCGCATCTTTGACGTTGTCGTTCTGGACCCACCCAAGTTCGCCCACAGCGTCGGCCAAGTGCAGGCAGCCTGCCGCGGATACAAAGATGTCAACATGCTCGGGATGTCCGTCCTTCGTCCGGGCGGCGTACTGGCGACATTCTCCTGTTCGGGTCTCGTGCCGGCGGAGCTATTCCAGAAAGTCATCTTCGGGGCGGGTCTGGATGCTGGACGGGACGTACAAGTACTCGAGCCACTCTCCCAGGCGCCGGACCACCCTGTCCTCCTGGCTTTTCCTGAGTCGGCCTATCTCAAGGGCTTCATCTGCCGCGTCTGGTGAGTGCTCGTCTGCCGTGTTGGCCGGGCGAAGGCCCGTGGCTGAGCAGCGAGGGGCATTTACTTAACGGATGCTGGCGGGGGAGGGGCACCGGGGCCAGGTTGAGCAGGCCATCACTCTGGCCCCGGAAGCAGGGGAACAACGGAGTTCAGGGATCTAGCGAAAAGTATTGCGATCTGGGGACACGCCTACAGCGTTGACCGCTCGGTCCGGGCTGGTCCTCCTGCCCAGCCCCCGAGCCAGAGGCCGGTGTGGCGCAGCCTGACGGCCCAAGGACGTCTATCCCTCTCCAGCAGCTCTAGGAACTGGACTGCTGGCCGAGGTCTGCCAGTAGCTGCAGATACTGCTCTCGTGTGATCTCGCCCCGGGCATAGCGCAGGGCGATCACTTCCCTCGCCGACGGCCCTTGATTGGCCTTTGCTGGGACGGCGCTCGCCGAAGCTGGGTGGCTCCTTATGTACCAGGCAACAAGCAGAGCAACAGCCACCAACAAGAGAAAGGCCACGACCAAGCACACCAGCGCTCCGATCAGCCCAGGGCCGCCGTAAGTGTGGACGGGTGGGACGAAATGCCTCGCTATCACCGATTGCCTCCAGATAACGATACGATCGTTTTCAGTCTAGTAAATAGAAGTGGAGAAACGAGGGGGAAAGTATGGAGAAGGTGTGAAGATCAGACACGTCTTGAAAGCCAGACTTGGATGCAGCCGCTCGCTCACGGCGCGCGAAGGTGAGGATGTGCTTGCGCTGCTGGCCTACGGAGTTGGGCTGGCCTCAACGGTGGGCTCGGGAGTCCGCGGTAGCGGTGGTGACGTGATCACGCAGTAGGCGCCCTCTGGTCCCCATTGCGTGAACCAGGCTGCGTCAGCCGGTGAGAGACGGATGCAGCCGTGCGAGGCGGGGTACTTCCCCAGCAAGTCGAGTTCCTGGTAGACCTTCTGGCCGTTCTCGATGACGTACGGCGCGCCGTGGATCAGAATGGCGCCGTCGCTGTCGAACAGATACCAGCCATTGTCCTGTGTAGTGCCGAACGAGGTGAAGGTGCCGACATAGCGGCCTATCCGGCCTTGCCAGGCAGGGGTGTAGGTGGACTCGGTGGGTTTGCCCGAGCTAATCGGCATCGTCCGCACAAGCACGCCATCCTCGTACACGGACATGGTCTGCAGAGCCTGGTCAATGATCACCAGTTTGCCGACGATGTCTTTGGGGGAAACCGAATGCGTTGGGCTCGCCGAGGGCGCTGGCAGCGTTACAGTCGTCGCGGCGACGGAGGCCGGGGTGGCGCCATCCGGGGCAGACGAGGCGGTGGTCATGGGCGATGCGGTCGGCCGCGCCGAAGGCTGGGGAAGCGGGTGTGTTGGCGAAGCGGCAAGCGCAGCGCCGGCAACGGCTGCGGTGGGGCTGGCTGTTGCCGTGACTGTGAAGGTGGGCCGGAGCGTGGCGGTAGGCAGCTGATCGCGAGTTGTGGGCGACGGCGCAGGCTGCGGTTCTGCACTGTTTGCCGTTGCCGCCATGTTGGTGGCTATCAAAGCCACGACCACTAACAGGACCCACGCGAGGAGTGTCCTAAGCCTGCGGTGCATCCAGCCTTGCCTCGAAGTCGCGCAATGCTTTGCGCATGCGTGCCTGTTCCTGGGCGGAAGTGAGGTCTGACTGTGTACGCTCGAGTACGCCACGAACCATGTCGGTACTTCGGCGCAGGTCCCCGGTGATCGCCGCTGGAAAATCCACGGCGGCAAGCAGCCAGTAGACCTCGTCCATTATGGCCAGAATCTGTTCGGCGCGCTCCAGGCTATCGGCCCGGATGAGGTCGAGCACGTGGCGGCGCATCTCGCCCATGGATTCGGCCAGGCCGTTCAAGTATGCTGGCGCCTCGGCCTGGAGGTCGTCGGCCGTGGGTATCGGTTCATTGGCGATCACGGCGTAGGTGATGTTTGCCTCAACGAATTCCTTCAGGGCGTCCTGCGTGTAGCCGGCGAAGTAGACATCGGGATGGCCCTCAGTCCCATGCCGCATCTCGCTTGCCAGCGCTGCGGCCTGAGCCAGCAACTCCCTGGCCCGCGCGTGCTCGCGCCGGTGGACGGCTCTGATGCTGTTGGCGCAGAGGCGGATGAGGTCTCGAGAGCGATTCAGGGCAAGCTCACGCACCTGATTCTTGGCGTCGAGCCGCCTGCTCAGATCCTGGACGATATCGTCGAGGCCGGCCATGGCCTGAGGTCTCCTTTTCCAGCTCGCGTTCAGTTCACTCGTGGTAGAGCCCGCGCAGGGCGTAATAGCGCACGCGCAAGCAGTCCTTGAGGTTGCGCCAGGAGTCACGCAGTGGGTTCACTTTGGTGTTGGGGCCGTAATGCCACTCCACAGGTACCTCAGCCACCCTGTATCCCTTACGCTGTGCCAGGTAGAGCAGTTCGACATCGAAACCAGTGACAGCTGGGGCCTTGAGCAGCATGGCGTTGGGCCCGTACAGGCGGACGGAGGCGAAGATATCCCTGGCAGCGGCGCGCGTGAACCCTTTGAAGCCGCACTGCGTATCCTGGTAGCCCCACAGCATAACGGCGCGCACGATCAGGTTGAAGACGCGGCCCATGAAGTGCCGCAACCACGGTTCGCCAATGCGGCGGGCGCCGTAACCCTCGCGCGAACCAATGGCGACATCGTAGCCTGATGACAAGGCGTCAAGTAGCTTGCCAGCCTGGTGGACCGGCGTCGCCAGGTCGGCATCGGCGAAGATAACGGCCTGGCCTCTGGCGGCGAGCACGCCGGTACGCACGGCGAATGCTTTGCCCCGATGGTCATTGCGGATAAGGCGCAACTCGGTGTGGCCGTCGGTCCCGGCTTCGGCGAGCGGGGCGACCAGCGCCGCTGTGTTGTCGGTGCTGCCGTCGTCAACCACTACCACTTCGGATTTGTAGGGCTGGGACTGCAGGTAACTGAGGACAGTCTGCAAGTTGGCCTGTATGACGCGGGCCTCATTGTAGACAGGGATGACGAGTGACAGACGTGGCTCGGCAGGCATCAGGCCCCCTCGGGTAGTGCTCCGCGCGACGCGCTGGCAGTATATCGTAAGCGGCAGACCAGTCAAGAATCGGGTTAGCCCTGCTGGCTGGCCTGGTTGAGAGCCGGCTTGCCGAAGCCAGGGTGGGCCGGTATAATCGTCTTGTTCTTGATGGGAGGTTACCCCGTGCAGCAATTCCTCGCCGGTTTGGCGCCCTTCCTGCGCATTGTGCAGATCATCCTCTGCTCGGCGCTCACGGTTGTCGTCATACTGCAGGCGCGCACCGGCGGCATGGGAAGCATTTTCGGTGGGGACTCATCCCTGTATCGCACTCGTCGCGGCCTGGAGAAGACCCTCTTCGAAGCCACCATCGTCCTCGGGCTGCTGTTCTTCCTCTTTGGCCTGCTCAACGTTCTGGCGACCCCGGCAGCCTAGGCGGCAGCGGAGGCCGTTGCCGCCAGCAGAGGCGGAGGTCTAGGCGATGGCCGCTCCCGTGCGTTCACTGCGGCGGCACATCTCCCTGCGCTGGCAGGCAGTTGTTGCCGGCCTCGGCATCATGCTGATGTCCGCGTTCCTCGTGCAATCCGCTGGAGCCTATAACACTGTTCTTGTTGCGGCTGCCGGCGGCACCTTTGTCGAGGCGGATGTAGGCGGTCCTCGCTACATCAACCCCGTGCTCTGCCAGTTCAACCAGGTGGACTCCGACATCTCCGCCCTGGTGTTCAGCGGCCTGACGAGGCGTGACGAGCGGGGCAACGTGGTGCCTGACCTGGCTACTTCCTGGGACATCTCGCCCGACGGGAAGCGGTACACATTCCACTTGCGGAACGATGCCTTCTGGCATGACGGCCAGCCGGTTAGCGCCGAGGATGTCGCGTTCACGGTCGGCGTGCTCCAGAGCCCCGATTACCCCGGACCGCCCAACCTGGCGCGCCTCTGGCGCGACGTGAAGGTGACCGTTTTCGACGAGAGGACGGTTAGCTTCGACTTGCCGGAGCCGTACTCGCCTTTCCTAGCCTATACCGACGTCGGTATCCTGCCGGCGCATGTCCTCAAGGACACACCGGTGACGGAACTCACCAAGTCTGAATTCAACCGCTTGCCGATCGGCTCAGGGCCCTATGTCGTAGTTGAGGCTGACGCAGAGCACGTCTTGCTACACCCGAGCTCGCGCTACTATGGCGAAGCGCCATACCTGAGCGCCTTCGAGTTTCGTTTCTTCCACGATCAGGGCGAGGCACTGCGAGCCTACGAGCGCGGTGAGGTCTCGGGCATTGCCGACGTGGCGCCAGAGTACCTGTCGGAAGTGGCCAGTTCGAAGACGCTGGTGGTGTATTCTGCCTCCATAGCCAGGCTCGAGATGGTGCTGCTGAACCTCAAGAGCGCCAGCGCCACCTTCCTGGGGGACAGGTCGCTGAGAGTGGCCCTTATGTTAGGCCTGGATCGCCAGGCCCTGGTGACACATGTCCTGGAAGGGCGGGGCGTCCCCGCGCACGCGCCATTCGCCTCGTACTCCTGGGCACTCAACCCCAACGGCCTGTCGTACTCTTATGATCCCGCGCAGGCGGCAAAGATACTTGATGCTCAGGGATGGATGGATCACGACGGCGATGGCATACGCGACAAGGACGGGCAGCGGCTGCAGTTCACATTGCTAGTGCCAGATGAGCGCAGTGCCAAAGCTGTCGGGCAGGAAATCGCGCGCCAGTGGCGCACGATCGGCGTCGCCACCGAGGTCAAGGCAGTGCCCTTCGTCGAATTGGTGGAGAAGCATCTGCAGGCACGGCAGTTCGATGCGGCCCTTGTTGACCTTTCCGTATCTGGCGACCCTGACCCTTACATTCTCTGGCACTCATCGCAGGCGCAGCCGGGCGGGCAGAACTACGCGGCCTTTGTGAATCCAGAGGCCGACAAACTGCTGGAGAGTGCGCGTCGTGAGCCGGACCGCGAGAAACGGCAGAAGATGTACTATCGCTTCCAGGACATTTTCGCTGAGGAACTGCCGGCGCTGCCGCTGTACTACCCGGTTTACACCTATGCCGTTGACCAGTCCGTCCATGGTGTAGAACTCGGCCCTCTTGTGGAGCCCTACGACCGTTTCCGCAGTTTGCCGGGATGGTATGTGAACTACCGACGGCTGCGGGTGCGGGAAGGATCAGAAGGCAGTGTCGGGCTTGGGAGATTGGCACCTATCCTGCAGCCATCAACGCTCGGTCCGGAGGTCAGCGGCCGGCCGGGCGGTTGAGCGCAGTAGGCTGGGGAGCAAGTGGCGTAGGCAGCTTGGATTTGCCAAGGCTCCTGCCACCATGCTAGTATCGCCGCAGTAACATCAGCCGAAGTGGTGGAACTGGCAGACACGCAGCGTTCAGGGCGCTGTGGGTGTAACGCCCATGAGGGTTCAAATCCCTCCTTCGGCACCAGGGGCAACTCCAGCATAACCGCTGGGGTTGCTGCGTTTCTGTGGGGGCGCGATTGGCTCATGCAGGCCGGCGAAAGCCGTCGCTCATCGTGCAGGTCATCGCTTTGGCAGCGTTGTTGCTTGCCGTCCCGCTGACGGTGGAGTATCTCAGGCAAGGTGAGATCCGGCGCCAGTGGGAAACGAGCAGAGCTCAGCTTCAGGAGAGCCTATCTACCGCCGAGGCACTGAACCGCGAACTGGCTACTCGAAAGGCGTACGTGCAAAGCGATGCCTATGTGGAGGAGGCGGCTCGCTCCGAACTCAAGATGGCCAGGCCCGGGGACGTTGTCGTGGTGGTCGTGGGGACGGAACCCGCACCCGAGGCGAACCAGCTAGGGAAACCGACTGGCACAGCCACGCCCGCTCCGTGGTGGCGCGCTGTGTTTGGCGGCCGATGATTTGACAGCGGCTGCTGCCTCGCCTATACTGATTTCAGTGTCGCGGGGTAGAGCAGTGGCAGCTCGTCGGGCTCATAACCCGGAGGTCGTTGGTTCGAATCCAACCCCCGCTACCTTGGAGATGGCGCAGGCCATCTCCTTTCCTATGGCGGCGTAGCTCAGCGGTAGAGCAGGGGACTCATAAGCCCTTGGTCACTAGTTCAAACCTAGTCGCCGCCACCTTCCAGTAGTCAGTAGCTTTCACTTGATGTGCGAGGCCCTCGGCTGCGACTTCGAGCACAGTCGAGGGCCTCGTTCCTTGCCACCGGCCGTCTGAATCACAAAATGCAGGCCCCGGTGCGGTCAGCCGTTACACCGGGGCCTGTGCAGTTGTTGTCGGTCGTGGTCCTGACCACCTTCCTCGAGGTTAGGGCCTCTCGAGGCCACGGCCTCTGGAGGCTACGACCTCACAAGGTCACGGCGTGGTGGTTGCGGCAGCGGCGGCGTTCGCGACTGTGACCATGACTGGTTCGGAGGAGACGAAGTTACCGGTATTGTCCACCACGGTGGCTTTGAGCCAGAAGGTGGCATTGGGCATGGTGGATGTGTCCCAGGTAGCCA
>DAOTVV010000170.1:0-14299 GCA_034436255.1 Anaerolineae bacterium | reverse complement strand
AGGCCGAGCAGGCTGCTGCCAGGGCCGCAGAGCGCTACGCCCTCACGGGTGACCAGGACGACCTCGCTGCCCTGCGCCGCTGGGAAGCGGAGGCCGAGGCGGCACGACGCGAGGCAGAGGCAACGCGGGAAGAGGCGGAAAGGCTACATAAGTACTTGCCTTAGCTACATGCCTCGCCACACTGGCACGACACTGGCAGGCTTCTGAGGCCATGGATTACCTGTTGCTAGCCATCGCTGCCATTCCGTCGCTGCTGCTCCTGGTCGCCCTATACTTGCTTGCCCTCAGGCGAGCTGGCCCCGCCATGGATGGCGGCGCCCTTCGCGAACTGGCCTCGCTGCTCACCGAGTCGCGCCTCGAGTTGCGGGCCATCAGCGAGCGCGTCCTGCACCTGGAGGAAGCACAGAACCGCGTTCAGGCGGGCGTCACCAACCTGGACCGGAGTTTGGCCCAGGCTGATGCCATGGCCAGAAGCCTGGCGGAGGCCACCGGCGCCGTCCGCCAGGAACTCTCGCAGGCCAAAGCCAGCCTCAGCGCCCTCCAGGCGCAGGCCCAGGCACGGCAGGAGGTGGAAACCAGGACCGCCCTGGCGGTGCAGCGCCTGGAAAGCATTATCGCCGGCGTGCAGAGCAAAGGTGTGGCCGGCGAGAATATAGTGGAAGCCCTGCTCGCCAAGTTGCCTCCCGAATGGCAGGTTCGAGACTTCCGCGTGGGCAACAGGGTGGTCGAGTTCGGCCTCAGGCTGCCCAATAACCTTATCCTGCCGATAGACAGCAAGTGGCCAGCCACTAACCTCCTGGATTCGCTCGCGGCCACCACGGATGCCCAGGAGCGCCAGGCTTTGAAGGGCCAAATCGAAGCAGCCGTCCTGGCCAAAGCCCGCGAGGTGCGCAAGTACATTGACCCGGGTTCCACTCCCGGCTTCGGCGTCGCCGCTTTGCCCGACGCAGTGTATGACCTGTGCTGTGGCATCCAGGCGGAAGCATTCCAGATGAACGTCGTCCTTGTCAGCTACAGCCTATTCATGCCCTACCTGCTGCTCGTCTTCCAGACCACGCTCAAGGCCTCGCGCGACCTGGACCTGGAACGGCTCGCCCGTTATGTCGAGCAGGCACAGGAAAGCGCCCGGCTGATGCAGGACGAGTTGGAGGGGCGCTTCGCCCGCGCCCTGACCATGCTTAGCAACTCCCGCGGAGACATGGTGACCCATCTCGGCCGTATAAACAGTGGGCTCAGCAGCCTGCAATTGCTTTCGCCCGCGAATGGGTCCGGGGCCGCTCCCGCTGAGCAAGCGCCGGCGTTGGCAGACCCTCCGAGCGCCGGCTGATGCTGGCTGCGGCACCCCTTGCCCTGCCACGCCTGCATCGCGCCGCCTGCCACCACGGGCCTTGCCAGCAAAATGCGCCCCCTGGGTAGGTGTGTGCTATAATGTAGTTGTCATAGCTTGGCAGCGGCCGCGGCATGGTCTGCCGCGGTTGTTTTTGTGCCACCGAGGTACGATCGTTCCATGCAAGTGAGACCAGACCTGCGCAATATCGCCATAATCGCCCATGTTGACCATGGCAAGACCACGCTTGTGGACGCCATGCTCAAACAGTCGCGCGTCTTTCGCGACAACGAGGCCGTGCCTGAACGCGTGCTGGATTCAAACGACCTCGAGCGCGAGCGCGGCATCACTATCCTGGCCAAGAACACGGCCGTGCGTTACGGCCGCACTAAGATCAACATAGTGGACACGCCTGGCCATGCCGATTTCGGCGGCGAGGTGGAGCGCGTCCTCAACATGGTTGATGGCGTGCTCCTCCTGGTAGACGCCGCCGACGGCCCAATGCCGCAGACTCGCTTCGTCCTGCGCAAGGCCCTGCAGCTTGGGCACAAGGCCATCGTCGTCATCAACAAGATTGACCGCGACCACGCCCGCCCATCCTGGGCCGTCAACGCCACCTTCGACCTCTTCGTGGAACTTGGCGCAACCGATGAGCAGGCCGACTTCCCCGTCATCTACACGGTCGCAACCCAGGGCATCGCCGGCACCGATCCGGAGCACATGTCTGGCGACCTGCAGCCGCTTTTCGAGGCCATCATCAACCACTTGCCGCCGCCCAAGGCAGACCTGGCCTCGCCCCTGCAGATGCTCGTCACCAACTTCACCTACGACGACTATAAAGGCAAGATCGCCCTCGGCCGCCTGACATCCGGCAAGCTACGCCGCGGCCTGCCCGTTTTGCGCGTGGACCGCTGGGGCGCGCCGCACGCCGAGAAGGTGGCACAGGTATTCGTCCATGAGGGCCTGGAGCGCATTGAGGTGGAAGAGGTCGAGCCCGGTGAGATCGTGGCGGTCACGGGCTTGCCCGAGGTCAACATCGGCGACACGATCACCGATCCGCTGGACCCACGCCCCCTGCCGCCCATCGTGGTCGAGGCGCCCACCGTCCGCATGACTTTCGGCGTGAATACCTCACCTTTCGCCGGCCGCGAAGGGCAGTGGGGCACGAGCCGTAAACTCAAGGAGCGGCTGGACCGCGAACTCGAGCGCAACGTCGCCCTGCGGGTGGAGCCTACCGATAGCGCCACCACCTGGCTGGTCAGCGGCCGCGGCGAGCTTCACCTCTCAATACTGATAGAGACCATGCGTCGCGAGGGCTACGAGTTCGAGATCAGCGCCCCGGAAGTGATCATGCGTGAGGACCCCGAATCGGGCGAACTGCTCGAGCCCGTGGAGGAGGCACACATCGAGGTGCCGGAGAGCTACTGGGGCGCCGTCGTCGAGATGATGGGCCAGCGCAAGGGCCAGCTGAGCGACATGCACCAGGATAGCCGGGGGGTGGTGCGCTGCACCTTTATCGTCCCCACACGCGGCCTGCTCGGTTTTCGCCGCGCCTTGCTCACCGCCACGCGCGGGACGGGCATCGTCAGCAGCATCCACGCTGGCTACGCCCCCTACGCCGGGCCCATTCGCCGGCGCAGCCTCTCCTCGCTCGTAGCCTGGGAGGATGGCATCTCGACCGCCTACGCCCTCGAGAACGCCCAGAAACGCGGCCAGCTCTTCATCGGCCCTCGGGTCGAGGTCTACCAGGGCATGATCGTTGGCCAGACGGCGCGGGACCGCGACATAGACATCAGCGTCACCAAGAAGAAGCACCTCACCGCTATGCACGTTGAGAATGCCGAACTCATGGTCACCCTGGACACACCGATCACCATGTCGCTCGAGGATGCCATGGAGTACATCAACGAGGACGAGTTGGTCGAGGTGACGCCGAAGAGTATCCGCCTCCGCAAGCGCATCCTTGGCGCCGAGGATCGGCACAAGGCGAAAGCCGCCGCCGACCGGGAAGCCAGCCTGGCGGCTCCGCACTAAGGGACCGGTCAACCATCGCCCTCGGGCACGATGGCTGGCTTCGTTCCCCATATCCTCGGCATGTCCTCGGCGAGCCGCGCCCCACTGCGGCTCGCAGACGCGGCTGTCTCTGCCAGGCACTGTAGCCTGGCGGATGGGGCCCTCTGCGGCGCCACCCGGCGTACCTGCGCACAGCGGGCCCCGTTTCGGCCGTGCCTTCAGCGGTACACCTGTTCCGGCACTCGCCTGCTCTGAACACAGGGTTGCCCTTCGCCGCGGCTGACAGGCGGCGGCATGGCTGCTACAATCAACCTAGAAGCCTGTGCCTTTACAGGAGGCCTTCATGGTTGAGAAGCTGGAATATGCTGGCTATCCAAACAACTACCGCATCTCCGCCGGCAACCTCGAAGCCATCGTCACCGCTGACTACGGGCCGCGCGTCATCCGTTTCGGCTTCAAGGGCGGGCCCAACGAGCTAGGTGAACTGCCGCATCTGAGCATGGACACGCCCTATGGCCAGTGGCGCATCCGCGGCGGGCACCGCCTCTGGCACGCTCCTGAGGCCAGCCCACGCTCCTACATCCCCGATAACGAGCCACTTGAGGTCGAGATCGAGGGTGACAGTGTGAGAGTGACAGCGCCCGTCGAGGTAGCGACTGGCATCCGCAAGAGCATGCGCCTCATCCCGGGCGAAAACTACATTGACGTCGAGCACGCGCTCACCAACACCGGGCTCTGGCCCGTAGAGCTCGCCCCCTGGGCGATCACGATCATGGCTGCGGGCGGCACGGCCATCATCCAGCAGGCCGTTGACCGTGACCCTGCCAACCTCTTGCCCAACCGCCTGCTGCGCCTCTGGCCTTATACCGACCTGCGCGACCCGCGTATCGTTCTGGGCACGGACCTGGTGCAGCTGCGCCAGGATAGCAGCGCCTCCGGCCCCACCAAGCTCGGCCTCAACAACGACAGCGGCTGGGCCGCCTACTACAACCGCCGCAACGGCGAAGGGCACCTGTTCATAAAGCGTTTCACCATCGAGCCGCTGGTCGTCTACCCGGACAATGGTTGCACGGTTGAAAGCTACACGAACCCCGAGTTCCTGGAACTGGAATCGCTCGGGCCGCTCGTCTTGCTCGAACCAGGGGAGGCCACCTATCATGTAGAGCGCTGGTATCTCATGGGCGGCGTCAGCCTTGATCTTGATGATGAGGACGCCTTGATGCAAGACCTTACCGATCTGCTGGAGTGCACGACCGACCCCGACTGAGGTCGCCACGCTCCTGCAGGAAGTAGTTGAGCAGGATGTCGCGAAGACAGTTTCAGCCTGTTATCAAGATGCCGCCGGGGGAAAGGCGCAGCAGGCAGCTGCGCCACTTCCTGGCTGCCGTGGGGCGGTACCGCCCGCTCCTCGTCGTGAGCCTCGGGCCAATCGGCCGGCAGGCCAACAGCGCTGAGGAGCCGGCTTTGCCCCTGCTTGTGGTGACAGACGGCACGCTCAGCTGGGCCACGGTGGACCGCCTGAGCGATGGCGAGATCGAGGCCACCGTCTATTCCCAGGCAGAACTCCTGAACGAACTGCGCCTGCCGGGGAGCACTCTGGCCGAGGCGATCGCCAAGGGCAGTGTGCTCTATGGCCCGCCCACTGGCCGCCTGCAACTGCTGGCGGGGGAGCCCATCTCAACGCCGGCGGTGCCCGCGGAGGCTGTGCGCACCTGAAGCCTTTGCCGCCTCCGGCCAGCGCGCCTGCCTATGGGGCAGTGGCCGCCCAGGCGGCAGAGTCACCGCAGCCAGGTGCGCTCGTCGCCCCCAGAACCATGACCGACTGCCGAAAGCCACGGGTGTATTCGCTTGAGCCCAAAACACGCCATTCTCTGCGACTTTGACGGCACTATCACGACGCTGGACATCACAAACACAATGTGCCGCCGCGCCATACCGGCTCGCTGGTCTGAACTCGAGGCCCAGTGGGAGACGGGCCAGATCAGCGCCACCGAGTGTTATGAACTGGAGTACGAGGCGCTCGCCTACGGCAAGCCGGAGATTGACGCCTTCTTGGACACTGTGCCCGTGTCGCCCGGGATCGAACACCTGTTGCGCGTGGCCCAGGCCCAGGGTTGGCAGTTCCACATCCTCAGCGCCGGCTTCGACTACTACATCCAGCGTGTGCTAGGGCGTATTGGCCTCAGCCTGCCCTTCACGGCTAACAACCTCACCTTCTCGGCACAGGGCAAGCCGCAGTTCAGGTTCCTCAACCACGACGACCCCGCCTGCAACCGCTACAAGCATCCCTGTTCCGGCTGCAAACCAGCGATATGGCAGGAGTGGAAAGACCGGGGTTACGACATCGCCTACATCGGCGACGGCAGCACCGATTTCTGCCTGGCCGATCACTTCCAACGCAACGCCGGCCCGGGAGACCTGCTCTTCGCCAAGGCACGCCTGCTCGAGTACTGCCGCGAGCGCGGCATCACCGCTCGCGCCTGGGAGACGCTTGAGGATGTGGCACGCTACCTCGAGTCCGCCGGGGCGACAGCCCGCCCCTGAGCGAACTGCGGGCGCGCATCCACCGGCCCGGCCGGCTCGGCGAGCAGCACCTCAATCCCCAGCGCTTCCAGGGCCCGCCTCCCCTCACCTGGCAGCCCGCTGTCGGTGACGATGGCCTGCACCCTATCGAGAGGCGCGATTGTGGCGAAGCGCACCATCTGATACTTGCTGGCATCGGCCACCAGCACCACCCGGCGCGCCGCCGTGATCATGGCCCGCTTCACCTCGGCTTCTCTCAGGTCCGCGTCCGTCAGCCCTCGCTCCGGCGAGAAGCCACCGGCGCTCAGGAAGAGGAGGTCGGCGCTCATCTGCGCCAGGCTCGTTGTGACCATAGGCCCGACAGTGCAAAGCTCCGGCCCCTTGAGGTTGCCGCCCAGCAGGATCACCGAGAGCGTATCATGCCCGGCCAGTTCGCCAGCGACAGGCAGAGCGTTGGTCACAGCCGTCACCCGGCGAGCGCGAATGTGCCTGGCCACCTCGAGCGTGGTAGTGCCAGCGTCGAAGATGACGACGTCGCCGTCGTGTACCATCGCTGCCGCCGCCCGCCCGATGGCCTCCTTCTCTTCATGATACTCCTCGCCACGGTCGTGAAATGGCTTCTCCAGCAAGGTCGGGCTGTTCACATAGACTGCCCCGCCCCGCACCCGCTGCACCAGGCCACGCTCATCCAGCCGCTCCAGGTCCCGCCGCACCGTCATCTCGGATACACCGAGCCTCCGCCCAAGCTCAGACACGTGCAGGACCCCGGCCTCAGCCTGGGCCAACAGCCTCAGTATCGCTGCCTCTCTCTCCGGCCTAAGCATCATCTTGCGCACCGCCCAAACCCGTCCTCTTGCTCGCCAGGAGCCAACCTGCGGAGATGGTATACTCATTATAACAAGAATCTCATCTTTTCGCACAGAACCCCTTGACTAACGCACTCATTCTTGCTAGTATTAACAACGAAGTCCCATTCCATCGCCAGTGAGGTGGCTGCGCACGGGCAAGGCATGGCTGCCCCTGTTCACTGGCTGGTCTGGCACCTCGAGTGGGCGGCTCAAAGCGGAGCACCGCGGACGCGGGGAGATAGCTCCATTCAGCAGATAGGAGGCCGAAATGGAAGGACGAAGGGAGTTCAGCCGGCGACAGTTCTTGCAGTATGCCGCAATTGGGGCGGCTGGCGCAGCACTCGCAGCATGCGGCGCCACACCCGCTCCGGCGGCAACGGCACCTCAGGCCACCAAGGCACCAGAGGCGGCAGCAACCACCGCGCCGACGGCCGCCCCTGCTGCCGGCAAGGCCAAGACCAAAGTGCGCCTGATGGACAGGCCACACTCGGAGTACGCAGCCGGCAAATTGCCGGAGGTCATCGCCCAGAGCTTTGGCGTGGACAACCCCGACATCGAAGTGTCTTACGAACCCGCACCTGACCAGTGGGAAGAGAAGTTAATCACGGCCATGGCCGGCGGCAACGCCGTGGACATCTTCCAGGCCTGGCCGGACATCTTCTACGAGTGGACCGAGAAAAAGCTGGTGCTCGATGTCCAGCCTTACGTGGACAAGGACCTCACGGCGGACGAGATCAAGGACTACATCGAGGCCCAATGGAAGTGGCTGGTCATTCGTGGCATCCGCGTCGGCATGCCCAAGTACGTGGACATGCGCTTCATCATGTACAACAAGGACCTCTTCGATAAGCAGGGGGTCAAGTACCCACCCGCGGACGGCAACTGGACCCATACCGACTACGAGGAAATGGCCGCCAAGATGACCATCGTCGGCGACGATGGCAAGATCAAGACGGTTGGCACGCACATTGAGGGTTTCGACGGCTGGTTCCTCTGGGTGCGTTCTTTCGGCGGCGAGGATGTGAACCCGGACGACCCCACCCAATGCTGGATGGGCAAGCAGGAGACCCAGGACTGCTACAACTGGATCTGGAACAATCGCTTCAAGCGGGAGCCGCACATCTTCGCCAAGCCCGAGGACCTGGAGGACCTCGGCTGGTGGGCCTTCGCCGCAGGGCTGCTCAGCATGGTCGAGATGGGGCTCTACCCCCGTATGTGGACCGAGAAGATCGGTGACAAGTTCAAGTTCGACATCGTGCACCGCCCCAAGGGCCCGGTCAAGAGGGTCGGCCTTACCGATGCCGACGCCTTCGCCATCTGGAGCGGCTCCAAGGTCAAGGACCAGGCCTGGAAGGTGATCAAGTTCCTGTCCAGCCCGTACTATCAGGAAAACGGCACCCTGCGTATTGAGGGGGCCTGCCCAGTGCGCAAATCCCTTCTGCCCAAGGCCATCGAGGTCTGGCGCGAGACTCTGCCGCTGCTCAAGGACGTCCGCCTGGAGACGGTTAAGGAACAGGTTGACTGGGGCTACGGCGAGAACGTCTACTGGTTCAAGAACCAGAGCTGCGCTCAGGAGATCATCGGCCCGGCCAAGGAAAAGGTGCTGCAGACTGGCGAGGCCGACCCCTCCTACTTCAAGGAGATCTGCGCCCAGGTTGAGGCCTGCCAGAAGTAGGGTCCGTCCGTTCTCCCGTGATCATTCGGCTGTGGCCCAGTTCCTCGGGGCCTGGGTGGCCAGGCCCCGAGGCATCTGCCATTACCCCATCCCTTGAACGGAGGCCGTATGGCTGAGACGCCCGCCCAGGTTGAGCGGATTGCCGGCCCCATCACTACAAGGAGGCGCTTGGCGCTCTCGCCGCGCGCCCGGGACAACATCGCCGGCTACCTGTTCATCAGCCCCTGGCTCATAAACATGGTCTTCCTCATCTCTCTGGCCATGCTGACCTCTCTCGCGATCAGCTTCTACGACACCGACTTCATCACCACCTTTGAACCGGTGGGCCTGCGCAACTACGCGCAGCTCATCCACGATCCTCTTTTCTACAAGAGCCTGGTCAACACGGCCTACTACACCTTTGGCATGGTACCGCTCGGCATAGCCTTTGCCATCGCGATTGCGCTCCTGCTCAACCAGAATGTTGCCTGGTTGGGAGTCTGGCGCACCATCTATTACCTGCCCTCTATCGTGTCCGGGGTTGCCGTATCCATCCTGTGGATGTACCTGCTCAACCCGCGCTTCGGCCTCATCAATCAGGGGCTGGCACTGCTCGGTATCCAGGGCCCCAAGTGGATCTACTCTGAGGACTGGGCGATACCATCGTTCATCCTGATGGGCATCTGGGCAGCGGGCGGCAACATGCTGCTCTACCTGGCAGGCCTTCAGGGCATACCGACGGAGCTCTACGAGGCAGCCAGGATTGACGGCGCTGGCTCATGGCCATGCTTCTGGCACATCACTCTGCCCATGCTCAGCCCCACCATTTTCTTCAACTTGATCATGAGCATCATCGGCGCCTGGCAAGTCTTCACCCAATCCTACGTCATGACCGGCGGTGGCCCGAACAACGCCACGCTGACGATGGTACTCTATCTGTTCCGCAAGGCCTTCCAGCAATTCCACTTCGGCTATGCCTCCGCCCTGGCCTGGGCCTTGTTCGCGATAGTGATGGTCTTCACTTTGCTGGTGTTCCGTAGCTCGGACGTCTGGGTCTTCTATGCGGGTGAGGTGCGCAAGTGACGGCGGTGGTTGCAGGTTCGCGACGCAAGCGTACGCCTGCCCAGCAGGCGCGACATATCATCGGCCGCATCCTTCTCTATGCCCTGGTCGCGTCGGGCGCGGTGATCTTCTCTATGCCGTTCCTCTGGATGCTCTCCACCTCGGTGACGCCAAAGGAGTGGGTGGGGGCGGTGCCCATGCGCTGGATCCCACCACGGATCGTGATCTCCAACTACTGGACGCCCTGGAGCAACTTCCCCTTCCTGCTCTTCTACCGCAACACGATCTTCATCACTTTCGTCAACGTGATCGGCGTGCTCCTGAGCGCCTCCCTGGTAGCCTTCGGCTTCGCCCGCATCCGCTTCGTCGGGCGCGATGTCATCTTCCTCACCACGTTGGCGACGATGATGCTGCCCGGGCAGGTGACCCTCATTCCCCAGTACCTGCTTTGGTCCCGGCTGCATGCCATCAACACCTACTGGCCGCTCATCGCGCCGCAACTCCTGGCCAGTAGCGCCTATGACATCTTCCTCCTGCGCCAGTTCTATATGACGATCAACACCGAGCTCGATGACGCCGCCCGCATAGACGGCTGCGGCTGGTTCGGCATTTACCGGCGCATCCTCCTGCCCCTGATCGCCCCGGCCATTGGCGTCCTGGCGATAATCAACTTCTCATACAACTGGAACGACTTCTTCGGCCCCCTCATCTACCTGAACGACCCGAACAAGTTCACCGTGGCCCTGGGCTTGCGCCTGTTCCAGGTCGGGCGCTCGGCCGGCGGTGGCGGCATGCTCGACGTGCGCATGCCCCAGATCATGGCGATGACGATCGAGTCCATGATCCCGGTGCTTATTACCTTCTTCCTGGCCCAGCGCTACTTCGTCCAGGGGATCGTCATCACCGGCGTCAAGGGCTGAAGAGACACAGCCCATGGAGTTCAAGCCCGATTTCGAGGATGCCCAGGAGCGCCTGGCCGCCTTCTGGGAGCGAGACTGCGTCGGCCGTTGCGCCTTGCAGGTTCTGGCAAAGCGAGACGATTTTGCGCCTCCGGTCGAGCATGCTGACCTGCTCACGCGCAAGACCGACGTTGACTACATCCTCCAGCGGGCGGAACGTATCTTTCGCAACTACCACTACCTCGCTGAAGCCGTGCCCACATATGTGCCAGGCCTGGTGTGCTCCGATACCGCCGCTTTCCTGTCTGACGAGATAACGCTCATGGAGGACACGGTCTGGTACCAGCCGATAATCGAGGACTGGTCCACCTTCCGCCTGAACTTCGACCACGACAACCGTTGGTGGCAGCTAACCCGGAACATGGCCGAGGCAGCCAGCGCCAGGGCGGAAGGGCGCTACCTGGTCGGCCTGCCCGATTTCCAGGTGGGCATTGATATCGTGAGCCTGCTCCGGTCGCCCGAAAGGCTCTGCCTGGACCTGCTCGAGAATCCGGACCCGGTTAAGGCGGCAACACGCTTCATCCTGGACGAGGTCTACACCTTCTGCTACGGCGAGATCCGTTCCCTGCTGACCAGGCACAACACGGTGATTGGCGACTGGATGGGCCTTTTCGCTGAGTGCGACCACGACATTGTCCAGTGCGACTTCGGCGCTCTCATCTCCCCCCAGCACTTCGCCGAGTTCTGCCTGCCCGACATCCGCAGGCAGTGCCAGATGCTGGACCGGTCCATATTCCACCTCGACGGCCCCGATGCCCTCCGACATTTGGAGGCCCTCCTCGAGATAGAGGAACTGGATGCCATCCAATGGGTGCCAGGGGCGGGGCAACCACCAGCGGTCGGCTGGCTGCCCATGCTGCGGCAGGTGCAGGCGGCCGGAAAGAGCCTGTACATCACTTCGCCCGCGGCCGATGTCGAAGCGATCCTGGAGGTGCTATCGCCCAAGGGGCTGATGGTGAGCGTAGAAGATGTCTTCGCGTCCCTCGATGAGGGCAGGCGGTTCGTGGCTAATGTCGAGAAGACGTGTTTCAGCAAACACTAGCC
The DNA here is from genome assembly GCA_034436255.1 of Anaerolineae bacterium. GTDB lineage: Bacteria > Chloroflexota > Anaerolineae > DRVO01 > DRVO01 > DAOTVV01. The sequence goes on along the minus strand of DAOTVV010000170.1, from coordinate 2,869 downwards.
TGTAGGGGGCGACGCCTGGCCAATAGCCGCGACTCTGCCTGAGCGCTTGGCGCAAGAGGCGCGGTAGCCGCGCCTTCGGACCATTAATCCGGTTGGGAGCCAATTAGGAGGCTGTATATGAGCAACAAGATCGCGATCATCGGTGCCGGCAGTGCTGTATTCTCGCTCAACCTCATCCGGGACCTCTGCCTGACGAGGAACCTCGAGGGCAGCACCATCAGCCTGATGGATATCAACCAGACGCGCCTCGATGCCGTCCACCTGCTCTGCCAGCGCTATGCCCGCGAGATGGGCATGGAACTGACGGTGACGAAGACCACGAACAGACAAGAGGCCCTCCAGGACGCCGATTTCGTGGTCAACACAGCCCTTGCCGGCAGCCACGACAAACTGCGCGCCGGCTGGGCCGTGGCCAAGGAACTCGGCTACCGGTTCGGCGGCAGCTACGCCATCATGCACGACGAGGCCTTCTGGGTGAACTTCTATCAGATGCGCCTCTTCGAGTCGGTGATCCAGGATGTGCTCAGCATCTGTCCCAATGCCTGGTACCTGCAGCTGGCCAACCCGGTGATGATGGGCATCACCTACCTGACCCGGCGCTACCCCAAGGCCAAGATCGTCGGCATCTGCCACGGCTACGGCCACGTCTACGAGTTGGCCCACCTCATCCTGGGGTTGGACCGCGAGCAGGTGAAGGACATCACCTTCGAAGTCCCGGGTGTCAACCACTTCATCTGGCTGACCCGCATGTACTACAAGGGCCAGGACATTTTCCCGCTCCTGGACGAGTGGATAGCCACCAAGAGCGAGGAGCACTTCCGCACAGTCCGCCCTAGCAGCGGCGTCGGCCCGAAAGCGGTGGACCTCTACAAGCGTTTCGGAGCCTACCCGATCGGCGACACCTGCACCCCCGGCGGCGGCACCTGGCCGTGGTGGTATCACGTTGACGCCGAGACCGAGGCTCGCTGGCGGGAGGACCCCAACACCTGGTGGGAGAACTACTTCCCGCATGACCTGGCACAGGTTGAGGAGATCATCCGCGCCAGCCACGACGACTCGGTGAAAGTGAGCGAGGTCTTCCCGCCGGAGCACTCGGGGGAGACAGTGGTGCCTATGATCGAGTCCATCGCCTGCGACATCCCGCGCGTGCAGATTCTGAACGTGCCGAACTCCGGCAACTACGTGCCGGGGGTGCCGCTGGACTTCCAGGTCGAGATCGGTTGCCTGGTCAGCAAACGCGGTGTGCAGGGCATCGCCACCCACGGCCTGCCCGAGGCGCTGATCGCCTACATTCTCAAGGACCGCGTCGGCCCGGCCGAGCTCGAGCTGCGGGCCTACCTGGAGGGCAGCAGGCAGTTGCTACACCAACTCATCCTGAACGACCCCTGGACCCGCAGCGAGGCCCAGGCCAAGGAACTGCTGAACCGCCTGCTGGCGCTGCCACAGCTCAAGGAGTTGGCCGAGCACTATCAGTAGCGCCACTCGCAGCGCCGCCGCAACTGTCGCAGCCTAACAAGCTCAATAGTGGGCGGCGCTGCGATTTCCCTGGGCCGCGGTGCGGCGCTATGCTTGGCCAATGCCGAACCGCACCCAATCGAGGGGGCACATCGCCGGCCTTGTTGATAGCGCCCAACAGCAACTGGCAGCCCTGCACCCACGCACGGTAGAAGACCACAATGCGCTGTGCCTGTATGGCGACATGCTCTTCCAGGGCATCGTAGGCGGCACCGCGCTCAACTACCTGTCGGTTTTCATCGTCCGCCTTGGCGCGTCAACTCTTCTGGTGGGCCTGCTGAGCAGCCTGCCGGCGTTGCTTTTGACGCTCGCATCCGTACCGGCTGGTCGGTACGTGGCGCGCCAGCCTCGGTTGGTGCCTCTGGTCGTGCGCTTCAGCCTGCTGTTCGACCTCGTGTACCTGCTCGTCGCCGCTGTGCCCTGGGTCGCGCCCGCCTTCGCCGCCCCGGCCGTTGTCGCTCTGTGGGCCGCAGGGGCTGTCGCCAACGCTTTCCTCACCGTATCGTTCATCGCCGCCATGGGCGAGGCAGTGCCGCCAGACCGCCGCGCCAGTGTGATCAGCACCCGCTTCGCCATCAATGCCTGCGTTGCCGCCCTTACCCTGCAAGTGACCGGGCAAGTGCTGACCCGCGTGTCCTTCCCCTTGAACTATCAGTTCGTGTTCGCCGCCGCCTTCCTGGCCGCCCTGCTCAGCGCTTACTGCCTCAGCCGCCTCCACCTGCCTGCCCAGGCGCGCCCCCGCGAGGCCACCACCCCCAGCGCTAGCCTGTCAGCGCGCTGGCGGGTCCTGGCGAGCACTATCAGGCAGGAACCGGCCTTCTTCCGCTATCTGGCGCCCTCAGTGGTCTTTCGTCTGGGCATGAACCTGCCCTCGGCCCTATACAGCGTCTTTTGGGTGCACGTGCTGCACCTGAGCGATAGCACAATCGCCCTGGCCGTTACAACCAACTACGCCTTCACCTTCCTGGGCTACTTCCTCTGGACCCGCTTGGCTCGCATCAAAGGGCGCGCCTTCATCCTGGCCGCTTCCTGCATCGGCCTCTCCTGCTATCCCCTGCTCACCGGCCTAGCGCGTGACTACGTCCTCATCCTGGTCGTGTCGGCCTTGGGCGGCCTGTTTGGTTCGGGCGTAAACCTCGCCTTCCTCGATGTGCTTCTGGCAGTATCGCCAAAGGAAGGGCGCGCCAACTACGTGGCCCTCGATACGGCGACGGCCAATGGTATGGCTTTCGTCGGGCCGCTGCTCGGCTCCGTGCTCGACTCGGCGATAAGCATACGTCCGGCGCTCTTCGTGGCCTTCGCCGTCCGCTTCCTGGGCGGCGCCCTCTTCGCACTCTTCCCCGTGCGAGGCCGC
>DAOTVV010000169.1:0-6888 GCA_034436255.1 Anaerolineae bacterium | reverse complement strand
CACAGTGGGGAAAAGGTTCGGGTTCTGCGTAAATGGCAGGAGCACGATGCCGACCACCAGCGCCAGCAACCCGATGAGCAGAACGCGCCACCATGAACTATGATGCTTCAGCTTAGCCAGATCCGGACCCAACGCTTGCTGTGCCATAGCGCCCTCCAGAGGTTGAGTGGGCAACGAGAGGTTTATGGCCGATAGTTCATGAGCAAGTCTTTTCTCTGCGCCGAGACGCAGGCGGCGCTCCTGATTGCAACTGTGCCGGCTGGCGGCGGCCTATCCCCGTCCTTTCGGCCGCCGCACCGGGATGGCCGGCAGAGCGGCGATCGCCGCCTTGTCAAGCTTCAGGTAGACAATGTCGTCCTCGATGCGGTCAATGGCTGAGACGGGGATGGTGACATCGCGCCTGCCCCAGAGGTGCCCCTCGCGCAGCACCAGGTGCGTTATCTGGCCGCTTCCAGGGTCTACCAGGAATTCGTCTACATGGCCGACATGGCCGTCCGCGGCCTGCACACTGGCCCCACGCTCGATGGCCAATTCACCGGGCGGCACGTGCCGGTGTTCGCTGGGAATGGGGGCCGCAGGCATGGCGTACGGCCAGACCCAGTATTGGTCCGCCCCATACATATAGAAGGGCTGGGCGCCCGGGTCGTAGCTGTACTCGATGAATGGCTTCATGGCCATGAGTTCGGCCTTGCTGCAGCTCAGCTTGATCTCCTGTGGCGTGCTCTCCTGCACCATCTCCGTGGGGACCAGGCGCTGCTCGGCTTCCATGCCCTCGCCGCGGACGACGACATGCGTCACCTTCTCGCTGATAGGGTTGACGATGACATAACTGGAGCGGCCACACGGGCCGTCGCTACACAGGACGCGGGCTCCAATGGCGATTTCCATTTTTCAGCTGCCTCCAACTATGAAATCAGGCCTCTGCCGGCCAGCGGCGTGACCTGCCACCCGGCGGTCAGGCGTCGGCGGGTTTTGGCAGGGCTTCCGTCGGTTGGGCGCGCGGGCCCAGTATCTCCGCCAGTTTCTCCTCGGTCACCGTCTCATCGTGCAAAAGGGCCTGGACCACCTGGTCCAGTTGGGTGCGGGCGCTGGCGAGGACGGCACGGGCGGCCTGGTGCCGCTCCTCCAGGAGGGCGCGCACATTCTGGTCAATCAGGGCGGCGGTGGCTTCGCTCACCTGCTTGCCCTGGGCGAGCTCATAGCCCAGGAAAGGCTGCTGCTCATCCGCCTCCAGCGCCATTAGCCCCAGTTCTCCCATGCCCCAGCGTGTGACCATGCGCCGGGCCAAACGGGTGGCCTCGACCAGGTCGCTCTCGGCGCCGGTGGTGACATCGCCGAACACGAGTTCCTCGGCGCTGCGCCCACCCAGCATGACGGCGATTTTGGCCAGCAGGTACTGGCGGCCATAGTTATACTGGTCCTCCCCGGGAACCTGTTGCGTCACCCCGAGGGCCCGCCCGTGCGGGATGATGGTCACCTTCTGCACCGGGTCCGTGTTGGGCGTAAGCCAGGCAACGACCGCATGCCCGGCTTCGTGGTAGGCGACGACCTGGCGCTCCTTGGGGTCCAGCAGGAGGGAGCGGGCGCCGCCCAGGATGACCCTGTCCATGGCTTCCTCGAAGTCCGCCCGCGTCACCTGCGTGTGCGAGTGCCGGGCAGCCGTGAGCGCCGCCTCGTTGGCCAGGTTGGCCAGGTCGGCACCGCTGAAGCCGGTGGTGCTACGCGAGAGCATGACCAGGTCAACATCGGGGGCGAGGGGCAGGTTCTTGGTGTGGATGCGCAGGATGCCCTCCCTGCCTTTGCGGTCCGGCAAGCCGACGACTACTTCTCTGTCGAAGCGGCCGGGCCGCAACAGGGCCGGGTCGAGCACGTCCGGGCGGTTGGTGGCCGCCAGGACGATGACCTCGTGGCGCTCATCGAAGCCGTCCATCTCCACCAGGAGTTGGTTGAGCGTCTGCTCGCGCTCGTCATTGACCGTGCCAAGCCCGGCGCCGCGCCGGCGGCCGACCGCATCCAACTCGTCTATAAAGACGATCGAAGGCGCTGCTTCCTTGGCCTTGCTGAACAGGTCGCGCACGCGGCTGGCGCCCACGCCGACGAACATTTCGACGAACTCGCTGGCGCTGATGCTGAAGAAGGGAACGCCAGCCTCCCCGGCGACGGCCCGGGCAAGCAGCGTCTTGCCCGTCCCCGGTGGGCCGACAAGGAGCACGCCGCGCGGGATGCGCGCCCCCAGCTGGTGGTACTTCGCCGGGTTGCTGAGGAAGTCCACGACCTCGGCCAGTTCCTGCTTCGCTTCCTCTTCGCCAGCCACATCATCGAGGGTGACCTGGCTACGCTCGCCGACATACAGGCGAGGCTTGCTGCGCGAGAAGCTGAAGGCGCCCGACTGAGCGCGCGTGGCTTGCCGGCCCATCCAGACCATCAGGCCGACCAGGAGCAGCAGCGGTAGGACAGTGGTGAAAAGGACGCTCAGCAGAGGGCTGGGCGGCGGTGCGACGTTCACCTGCACCTTGTGCTCTTCCAGCAAGGGCAGCAAGGCAGGGTCACCGACGGCCTGCGGGAAATTGGTGAGGAAAGCAGTGTAGCTCGCCGGCGTGGCGACCGGCCGGGCGCCGGGCACTGACGTCGCTAGGGCAGTGGGGCTCGGGGGCACAAATGGCTGGACGAACCTGCCCGTGATCTGGCTGCCATTTATGGTGACGGAGGCGACGTTGCCAGCGCGCACCTGGGCCAGGAAGGTCGTGTAGGGGATGGTGACCTCAGGCCTGCTGCTGGGCAGCAACCCCAGGATGCTCCAGATGAGCAGGATAAGCAGGGCCACCCACCAGACCCAGCTGATGCCGGTTCTAGGCGGCTTCGGCACATTCGGTTGCGGCGAATCCACTGATGACTCCTCCGTTCCTCAAAGTTGACAACCACTCATAACTCTGGCGACCACATGGACCACCTCGTCTAGAGCCTCGCGGATGCGCGCCGCCAGGGCTTCGCCGCCGGCCATAGCTCCATCCCCTCCCGCTCGATCGCCGCCTGAAGGCCAGGCGAGGCCGGTTCGTACTCGACCAGGTTTACCTCGATCTCAGGGTCAAGGTCGAGGAGGCGCGAGACAGCCCTGAAATAGTCGCGCACAGCCCGGGCCGCCAGGTCCACATCGGACCGAAGGTGGAACTGGCCGGGGCGCAAGAGGGAGCCATAGAGCATCACGCGGCTGGCGCCGAACTCGCACTTGAGCACGCGGGCAGCTTGCCGAGCCAGAACCCAGGCGCGCTCGCAGCGCACGGCTATGGCTTGTTGCTGCTCGGCCTCCCGCCGGCGCAGGCCCTGGCGCAGGGTTTCGAGATCGGTGCTCACGGTCTGAACCACTGGTGCAAGAATGCTTTCACCTGAGAATGCTCTCCGGCCCGGGTAAGAGGGCCAAGAGAACATAGAAAGACATGGATGCACGCAGATTCACGCTGATAAGAGCAAGAGAGAGTCATTTCTGATCCCCGTTCTCTTGTTCACCTAATGCAGTGCTCTCCCTTCTTCCTGGAACCCGACAGAACGCCGGATCTTCGGCTCAGATGGAATCATTGTAGCAGGTCCGCATGCTTGGGACGAGACGACTGGGCCCCAGCGCCCGGCGAGGCAGAACCTTCGCGGGACCCCTGGCCGCTGCTCCGCAGCGCTGCAGGCACTATTCCTGCCACAAAGGCACCAAACGCAGGATCCAGCGAGTCATATAGACGCCCCAGAGCGAGGAGCCAGCTACGATCGGGATGAGCACAGCCCAGGCGCGCCAGTCCAATGGCACCACGCCGAACAGCCCGCGCAGCGGCGTGTACAAAGCCAGGAGTTGCAGCCCCACTGCGGCGGCGTAGCTCCAGAGGAGGGTCGGGTTGGACCAGAGGGTTAGGTTGTCAAGTTGTCGCACTACGATAATGCGTGTGAAAGCGTGCAGGACGATGCCTGTAAAGAGCATAGTCCGTGCGTAAGTCAAACCACCGAGCCCCAGCCCGATCCAGAAGATCAAAGCATAGGCGATCAGGGTGCGGAAAACACTGCCGGCGATCGTGGCATAGATGGCGCGGTTGAGGATGGGCTCGTTGTGTCGCCGGGGCCGGCGCTTCAGCACCTGAGGCACCGCCGGGTCGTTCGCCAGGGCGCTGGCCGGCACCAGATCAGTGACGACATTCACCCAGAGCAGCATTATAGCGGACAGGGGGAAGTACCCGGCCGCTGACAAAGCCAGGACAACGAACACTTCGCCCAGGCTCGTGCTGAGCAGATAGTTGGTGAACTTGCGGATGTTATCGAAAATGCGCCGACCTTCCTCTATGGCGGCGATTATCGTGGCGAAATTGTCGTCCAGCAGCACCATCGCTGCCGACTCCTTGGCTATGTCCGTGCCGCGCTTGCCCATCGCTACGCCGACGTCGGACTGCTTCAGCGCCGTGGCGTCGTTGACACCATCACCGGTCATAGCGACGAAATGGCCAGCGTCCTGCAGGGCCTGCAGCACCTGTTGTTTCGTCTGCGGCGTGGCGCGCGCGACGATGTCTACCTCCTGCATCCGTTCTCGCAACTTCTCTGGGGCCAGGTCAGCAAGTTCCTGTCCTTGGGCGGCGCGCTCCCCCAGGCCAAGCTGCTTACCGACAGCCTTCGCCGTGAGCAGGTTGTCGCCCGTGATCATCACCACGCGGATATGGGCCTGCTGGGCCAGGGCCACCGCACCGGCCGCCTCGGGCCGCAGCGGGTCCATCATCGCCTGCAGCCCCAGGAAGACCATGCCCTGGGAGGTTTCGGGCGCAATCTCGCCCGAGGCTACCCGCTTGCTCGCGAAGGCGATGACGTACCAGGCTTCGCTCTCCAGTTGCTCGATCGCTTTCCCTATGGCCTGGCGTTCGGCCTCCTGGAGCGGCTCCGGCTTTGCCGGGTCGCCGGTCATGGTACAACCGGCCAGTACGGCCTCGGGCGCTCCTTTGGCATAGGCGAGGAAACCGGACTCATCTCGATGCACCGTCAGCATCAGGCGCCGCTCGGGGCTGAAAGGTAATTCTTCGACCTTAGGGCTGGCGCCTCGCTCCTGTTCCACGTCCAGCCCGGCCGAATGAGCCGCCTGCAGCAAGGCACTGTCCACCGCGTCGCCCACCACCTTGAAGGTTGCCGCGTCCTCGATCGTGGCCTCGTTACAGAGCACACCTGCCACCAGCAGCCGGCGCAAGGCGGCATCGCTCACCGGGCCGGCTGCCAGAGGCACCGCTCGGCCGGCAGCGTACAGTTGGCCAACGGCCATGGAGTTGCGCGTGAGTGTGCCCGTCTTGTCAGTGCAGATCGTATCCACTGAGCCAAGGGACTCGACAACCGCCAGGCGACGGACGACGGCATGACGCTGCGCCATCTGGTGCGCCCCGAGCGCCAGGGCAAAGGTGAGCACTATCGGCAGGCTTTCCGGTATCGTGGCCACGGCCAGGCTGAGCGTGTTCAGCGCCACATCCACCAGCGGCTCACGCAGCCCGAAAAACAGGATGAGGGCGACGACAACGGCCAGCGTGCCCACGATCAGGGTCATCTGCCGCGCCATCTTCTGCACTTCGATCTGGAAGGGAGTGGGCCGCTCGGACATCTCCTGCAGGGTGGCTGCTATGCGCCCGACTTCGCTATCCATGCCGGTACGCACGGCGACGGCCAGGCCCGTGCCATGGGTGATATAGGTGGAACTGAAGACCATGCTCGTGCGTTCAGCCAGAGCGGCATCAGCGGCGACAGGCGCCGGCGATTTCTGCACGCTGACGCTCTCGCCCGTCAGGGCTGATTCATCCGCTTCCAGGCTGTGCACCTCGATCAGGCGGGCGTCGGCCGGCACCTTCTGCCCGGCGGATAGGACCAGGATGTCTCCGGGGACGACCTCGGCTGCGTCAACCTCCTGGCGCTTCCCGTCGCGCAGGACGAGAGCCCGCGTCGAAAGCAGTCGATCCAGGGCTTCGAGTTCCGCCTGAGCGCGCCGTTCCTCGAAGAAGCCCAAGGCCACCGTGATGGCGACGATACCCAGGATGAAGAATGCTGTCAGCCTCCTTCCGCCTTCGCCGGGCAGGAAACTCACGACATAGGCCAGGGCAGCGGCGAAAAGGAGCACCAAAACCAGGAAGCTGGCAAACTGCCGCAGGAGCAACCGCCAGGAGGAAATCGGCTTGTGCCGCGCTACCTCATTGCGGCCGTACTGGGTCAGGCGCCGCGCAGCCTCGGCAGCGGTAAGGCCAGCGGCGCTGCTGCCGAGTGCCTGGAGCACGGCATCTGCCGGAAGGCTGTGCCAGGAAGGCGATACCGGACCAGAGGTCACAGCGGTACTAGATGCTCTCAACTAAACCTCGCACACCAACGGCCAGAAGGCGGCCATTAACTGTTCGCACCAACATACTGAGCCAGTGCCCTTGTCCGCGCGTCAACAGCCGGCCCAAGGACCTGTTGAGACGATCATAGGGCAACAAGCACGCATGTCAAGAGGGCCGGCAGCAATTGGCCCTGCCAGCAGTTCGCCTGCGCGGACAGGTGGCGCCGGGTCGCGAGACGCGCCAGAGAGACGCTGGGGGCACGTCTGGACCACGAAACGCGGGGAACATCTGGACCACGAAACCGACGAAGGAACGCGGGGAGCGTCTGGACCACGAAACCCACGAAACGGCGCGAAAGGCGCGAAAGCCTCCCTTCCCGCACTCGCCTGGCTTTGGCGCGCCGCTCCTGGAAGCCGCGAGCGGTACTCGAGTGCAACTCCTTTCGCGGCTTTCGTGTCGTTTCGCGGCCTATCGTGCTCCAAACGTGTATCGCGCTTCGAACGCAAGAGCGTCTGGATCACGAAACACACGAAAGGACGCGAAAGGCGCGAAAGCCTCCCTTCCCGCAACCGCCCAG
>DAOTVV010000168.1:0-14473 GCA_034436255.1 Anaerolineae bacterium | reverse complement strand
CAGATCAACCATTTCGAACGCTACCTGAGTGAAAACGGCGTGACGATCGTCAAGTTCTTTCTGCACATTTCTAAGCATGAACAGAAGAAGCGGCTTGAGCAGCGCCTCAAGGACCCGGCGAAGCGCTGGAAGTTCTCCTCAGCAGATGTGGCGGAACGTGAACTCTGGGGAGACTATCAGAAGGCATACGAGGACATGGTCAACAAGACCAGCACTGAATGGGCTCCCTGGTACGTGATCCCGGCCAACCACGAATGGTACCGCAATCTGGCTGTAGCCCAGATCATCACGCAGACGCTTGACGACCTGCACATGCACTACCCTGAGCCGAAAGAGGACTTGAGCAAGATCGTGATTCCTGACTGATCCGGGCGGTCAGCAGTTGAATGGCGATCCATATTCCCCATTCGGTCCGGTTCATATCGGGTTCGTCCTGAGGGCTGTTGGCGCTGGGCGCAGCATTGGATACGGACGAGGCGGATCTATTCAGGCCTGGCGCCTGCCTCAGGGCCTGGCTGATTGAGCGAACGTGATGCTACTTTCGCTAGAAGGCTACCTGAATACGATGCACCTGGTGGCGGCTCCTAGCCTTGACTACCAAGCGTTGCTGCCGCCTGGGTGCTAGTCCGCGTGCAAGACACGACCCTTGGCCAGGTTTCGCCGTTGCTGCCCATTCTGCGCGCTGATCCATCCACGCCGCAGGGGAGCGATGAGTTGGCGCAGCTTCGCGCCCGCTATCGCAGCCTTGATGAGCTGGCGCCGGGCGAAATAAGCGGCGCAATTCTGGCGGCCACCTGGCGCCAAGTGCAAGCTCTGCGCGAAGCCAGGGTCGCCCACCGAGACCTTCGCCGTGCCATGGTTCTCATCGGCAGCAAAGGCGAAGTGCGCATACTGGACCTGGGTACGAGCGAAAGCGAAGCCACTGAAAAAGATCTTGACCTGGACGTGGCCGAACTGATGGCGTCAATGGCCTGGACCTGCGGTGCGCCGCGAACCGTTCAGGCGGCGGTGAGGGTTCTGGGCAAGGAGACGGTGTCGAGAGCGGCGGCGCTTCTGCAGCCGCTGAACCTCACCCTGGCGACGGCGCTGGAGATGCGCAGCCGCCCCGAACTGTACGGACAGATACGCGCCGCAGTAGCCGCGGCGACTGGCGAAGCGCCACCGGCCCCGCGCACCACCATGCGTATCCCATGGGTGCTGATAGCCTGGCTGGCTGGGGCTCTGCTGGGGATGTACCTGCTCCTTCCGCTGATGGGCGAGCTTGAGCAGGGGATAGGGTCGCTCAGCCACGTCAAGTGGCACTGGGTGCTGCTTGGCCTCGCGGCCACTGCGATGACATTTGTCATGGCTGCCTGGGCGCAAATGGGGGCGGTGGAGCCCTCGTTGCCGCTGGGGAAGACGACGTTGGTGCAACTTGCCGGCGCCTTCGTGAGCCGTCTGACTCCCCAAGGAGCGGGAGGGCTGGGCCTCAATGCCCGGTACCTGGAGCGCTGTGGTATACAGCGAGCAACGGCCATTGTGGCCGTAGCTGTGGATGTGGCGGCAGGTGTTGTAGTGCATGCGGGCGCCACCCTGCTGATACTGCCGTTGTTGGGCTATAGCATCTTGGACCATGTGCCGCGGCCGGCACCCTGGCTGATCACCTTGGGGATAGCGATTGCAGTGGCACTGCTCGCTGGCCTGCTTCTCTTGCCGATTGGCCGCAAACGCGTTCTTCTGCCGACGCTTCGCGCCGGGGCGGAGATGAGGCGCGTCTTCGCGCGTCCGCAGCGGGCTGTGGAATTGTTCGGCGGGTCATTGGGTGTGACCGCAACGAACGCCCTGGCGATCGTGGCCAGCCTCCGGGCCTTCGGCTCTTCGACGCCAACCATTAACGCTGTGGCGGCGTATCTTGCAGGAGCGACGATTGGCACCATCAGCCCAACCCCCGGCGGTTTGGGCGCGATGGAAGCAGGCCTGGTGGCCAGCCTTGTGGCGCTTGGCACAAACCCCGCTCAGGCGCTGGCGGCCGTGCTTCTATACCGGCTTCTTTCGTTCTGGCTGCCGATTTTGCCCGGGTTCGTTGCCTTTCGTTACCTGCAGAGGCGCCAAGTTATCTAGGGCCCGCCCCTTCTGTAACGCTAGACTGCTAGGCCAGGTCTTCAGCTTGTAGTATGTCCTCCAGGTGGTCAAGCGCCAGAAAATGCCCGGCATCTGGCAGGAAGTGCGCCCTGCATCTGGGGATTGCTTCGGCCAGGCGCCCTCCCATTGTCACAGGGACTATAGTATCGTCCACCCCGTGCCAGAGGCTGGCTGGCACGGCGATGTCTTCGGGACGAAATCCCCATGGCCGGGCCAGCAAGGATATGTCGTGGGCGTAGCCCCGCACACCTTGCCGGGCCGACTCCCGGAAGTCCTCGACGAACATCGCGCGCACCTCGGGGCGAGCGAGCACGCGCCTATCCGCCGGCGCCAAACGGTCATATCCTGCCATGGTGAAAGCCATAGGATCACGAGCCGGGTTGCTGACAAGCCAGATAAGCGGGCGCAGCAACACTGGAGAGAGGCGAGCGAGGACCAGGGCCAGGCGCTGAAGCAGACCCATGCCCGCCGTGCTGCCCCAGGACGAGACTGGGCAGGGGCTGCTGACGATTACGACGTCTCGCAGGCGGTCCGGCAGGAGATAGGCGCAAGCGGCAGCGTGTGGCCCGCCGCCCGACACGCCGACGGCAGTGAAACGCTGGACGCCGAGCGCGTCCGCCAGTTGGGCGACATCCGCCGGCCAATCCAGGAAGCGCCGGCCGGGTAGAAAAGTTGAGAGGCCGTAGCCGGGCCGATCCACTGTGACCAGGCGAATGCCAAGCCTGTCAAGCAGCGACAGGTCAGGGCAGCGCTCCAGGCGAGAGCCAGGCATGCCATGGAAGTAGAACACCGGCCAGCCAGCTCGGTCCCCCCATTCAGCGTAGCCGAGCTGGCGTCCGTCGCGCAGACGAATAGTTGCGCCAGCATTCGACGGCAAGGCACTCTGATGTGGCCCGTGTGACACGCAGGCTTTTGCTTGCATGGTGGCTGAACTCACAGAGACGGGCTTTCGCCGGCGGGATGACGGCACTCAGAGCATCGCTGGCTCTGCATCTGGTCGAAGCGCTGCAAGCTGAGCGAGCATCTCGCCTTCTCACCTGTCCTGAAGCGCGGAGGCAGCCTGGCGTCCGTGGTGAGCGCAGGTTCGCTGTTTGAGCAGGTTGCGGAAACGTTGGTAGTCACAACCGCTCCTCCCGACTGCACCCCAAGATGGTAGCAGATGGACCTCAGAAAGTGAAGGCGCGGGCATAGGCATACTACCTGAGCGCAGCGAGCGCCCTGGTGGAAGGTATTCGGCAAATGGCGTTTGGAGATGGGTGGCGATCGTGTTCCGTTTTGGAGTTGGCGGACTGGTCAGGTGGCAGCGATTGCGCTAACATGTGCCGACTGAATCGAGGACGCAGCGGAGGTGACGGGAATGGTTCCAGCTCTATTCACGGTGAGCTTCGCTGGGCTTTGGGGCCAGCAGAAGCTGACCTTGGGCGAGTCGCTTGCCAAGGCAAAGGAACTCGGCTATCCGGCGGTGGAGATCATGGGCAAGCGGCCGCACCTGTCAATACTGGATTACACTCTTGACGACGTGCGCGAACTCAAGGGTGATATCGAAAGGCTTGGGCTGAAGGTGGCGAGCGTGGCTGCCTACACCAATTTCACCGGTGGCCTCGAGAGCCGCGAAGTGCCCTTTGTCGAGGTGCAACTCGCCTATGTTCGCCGTCTGTCAGAGTTCGCCCAGTTGCTTGGCAGCCGCATCATTCGCATTTTCACAGGTTACTTCTCGCCGCTCTTGCCCTACAATGCGCAATGGAACCTGTGCGTTGAGGCCGTGCGCGAGGCAGCCAGCATCGCCTCCAATTATGGCGTGACCATCGGCGTGCAGAACCACCACGATATCGGAGTGAGCGCCGAAAGCTACGAGGACTTTCTGGACGACGTCGGGCACCCGAATTGCAAGGCCATGTTCGACGCCTGGAGCATCGCTTTGCACGAATCGGACCTGTATTACTGGGCGAGGAAGCTCGCTCCGCGTATGGTGCAGACAACGGTTGCTGACTACGTCCGACACCCCAGGTGGCACCTGAATGCCGACACCTCCAACTACCTGCGGCTGGCCGAGGATGGACTGCGCGCCGTGCCGATGGGGGAGGGATTCATTGACTATGCCAGCTTCTTCCGTGGGCTCCGGGAGGGCGGCTTCGATGGCTTCGTCTCCTATGAGATGTGTTGGCCACTACGTGGCGGCGGCAGCCAGGAGAACCTGGATCGCACTGCAAGAAAGAGCCTGGAGGTGATTCAGAAGCTGATTGTGGCGTGAGGCGCTCGAGTAGCAATGGCACCATGGCTCTGAGTCGGCGAAGGCCGACCTGAGCTTGTTCCGCAGTCTGGCGGCGAAGGCCGTAGTACATCGAAGGGAGATCAGCAAATGGCGAAGATCACGTTCATTGGCGCTGGCAGCCTGGGTTTCACGCGTGGGTTGGTGCGCGATGTGCTCACTTTCCCTCTGCTAGAGGATGCAACCATCAGCCTCATGGACATCAACCCGGAACGGCTCGACTTCTCCTACCGGGCTGTCAAGCGCATTATCGAAGCCGGCCATTACCCCGCGAAAGTAGAAGCTACGCTGGACCGGCAGGAAGCACTGCGAGGCGCAGATGCCGTACTCTGCACGATCCTGGCCGCTCCGGTAAGCGTGTGGCGACATGACATCGAGATACCCAAGAAGTACGGCGTTGACACTTGCGTGGGTGACACGCGGGGACCGTCAGGCATATTCCGTGCTTTGCGTACGATTCCGGTGATGCTCGACATCGTGCATGATATGGAGCGGCTCTGCCCTAAGGCGATCCTACTGAACTACACCAACCCAATGGCTATGCTCTGCCGGGCGATGCAGCGCGAGTCATTCATCAAGCTTACTGGCCTTTGCCATAGCGTGCAGGGAACGGCGGAGATGCTGGCACGCTGGATCGGCGCTCCCATGGACGAGATTACTTATACCTGCGCCGGCATCAACCACCAGGCCTTCTATACTGAGTACCGCTGGAAGGGCGAAGATGCCTATCCACTGATCCGGAAGGCGGTGCTGGAGCGGCCCGAGATCTACAACGAAGAGATAGTGCGCAACGAGATGTTCCTGTTCACGGGCTACTATGTCACCGAGTCCAGCGGCCACAACTCCGAATACAACTGGTGGTTCCGCAAGCGCCCAGATCTGATCGAGAAGTACTGCACCCATGGCACAGGCTGGAACCCGGGCGAGTACGCGTACATTCTCAAGGAGTACTTGCAGCGCGAGGACGACTGGAAGGACGAGGTCCAGCGTTGGTTCGACGATCCGAATGCCGTGCGGCTGGAACGTGGGCACGAGTATGCTGCCTACATCATCAACGCCTACCTGGGTGGAGAGCCTTACCGCTTCAACGGCAATGTGCCGAACGCCGGGCTGATTGACAACCTGCCTAAGGATGCCTGCGTTGAGGTGCCGGTCTATGCCGATCGCAACGGCTTCAACAGCATCCATGTCGGGCCACTGCCACCGCAGTGCGCGGCACTTGTGAACATGAGTGTCGCCGTAGAAGAGATGGCGGTCGAGGCTGCTTTGAAGGGCGACCCGACCCTCGTCTATCAGGCCGTTGCCTACGATCCTTTGACGGCAGCAGTCTGCTCCCTGCGTGAGGCCAAGGACATGGTGCGCGAGATGCTACAGATCAACAAGGATTACCTGCCTCAATTCAAGAGCCTTGAGCCGTAATCAGACCCCTCGGGGGCGATCTCTGGCCGCGTCCTGCGAGGGAGATGGCATGCCATCTCCCTCGCTAAGCTTTCAGGCTCTGCAGTAACTGCTCTCTCGTCCATATGTTGAGCAACGGATCCTCAGTCTCGCTCATCCACTCGACAAGCCGACTCCGCAGCCTAGCGAGTTCAGGCGCACAAGCCGGCAGTGTGGCCAGGTTGATGCGCTCGCCAGGATCTGCCTGCAGATCGTAGAGTTCATCTTCCGCTGTTGCGTTCCAGACATACTTCCAGCGCCTGTCGCGTAGCATGCGCTGGCTGTAGAGGCCGAACTGGCTGCCGAAGTAGACGGCGAAGGCTCCGTCACGCCCTTGCGCTTGGCCGCGCAGGAGCGGCAGCAGGCTTTGACCTTGGAAAGTGGGCGGGGCGTCCAGCCCAGCGACGTCGCAGAAAGTGGCTGGCAAGTCAATGCTGCTGGCGACGAAGGCGTCATTCACCCGGCCACCGACGATGCCGCCGCCGGGATAGCGGGCCACCAAGGGCACTCGGACCACGTCATCATACATGACGAAGTGCTTGTCAATCATGCCATGACCGCCGCACATGTCGCCGTGATCAGCAGTGTAGACGACCAGGGTATTGTCTTCGATGCCGAGGTCCCTCACGGCAGCGAGTATTCGCCCGACCTGGGCATCAAGCAGGCTGATCTCGCCCAGGTAGCGGGCTACGAAAGGCGCCCAGTCCTCCCAAGACCAGCCGTCCACCTTCCAGGTGCGGCGTTGCTGGGCTTGGACGTACGGCTTGCCAACGAGCGGGTCGGGGAAGCTAGGCCATGGGGCAATGTCGGTGGGCCGGTACATGGAGCAGTATGGTTCGGGCAGGATGTTGGGAAGGTGGGGCTCATGCGGGTCCCAGCGCAGGAAGAACGGCCCGCCGCTCTCAACATACCGCTGCATCAGCTCGATGAATCGCTCGGCGCCCCAGCCCAGGCGCGTCTGATCCGGGGCGACATGAGGGTCACATTCGCCAAACCAGCCGTTGCCGTGTGGCTCGGGTGGCAACCCTTGGCGGCAACGCCAGGTGTCATACTCATGTTCTGAGATGTAGTCGTGGAAGCCGTACTGCAGGGGACTTGCAGCCGCGTCTATCTGCCACGTGCCGACGAAGCCCAGGTGATAGCCGGCAGCACTCAGGACCTGGCTGAAAGTGGGCAGGCCTTGGCGCATTGGGCGTGGCGCCTCGGTGCCCGGGTTGGCTATGGCCAGATGGCGCGATGGCCAGGTGCCGGTAAGCAGGCTGGTGCGAGCGGGCACGCAGACCGGCGCAACCGTGAAGGCGTGGGTGAAGCGCACGCCCTGGCTGGCCAGGGCATCGAGATTGGGCGTTCTCAGCAAAGGGTGGCCGTTGACACCCACGCAGTCGTATCGGTGCTGGTCCGAATGAAGCAGGATGATATTGGCCGGGGGCATCTGGACTCTCGCTCCTACTCAAGGTGCAGGTTGCGCAGCAGGCCCAACTCAGTGCGCGCCGGCTCTCGCATCGCACAGACGCGCCATCGGAGCGGGCAGACGAGATCAGGGCTCGCTGACAAACGATCAGGCGGTGACAAGCGAGGACGGGTCGCTGCATTCCGGGTTGGCGCCGGCCGCGGCCAGCGCCGCCAGCGCCGACTTAGCGGCTACCGGAACGGTGATCTCGGGCTCCGCGCCAGAGAGAACGTCCAGCACAGGCTCCAGTTGCTCCCGGCAGATCTCCTGATCGTAGAGCCAGCGCAAAAGCCGGCGCGCGCTCTGACGGAGCAGGAACGATTGTGGTCTGCTCATTAGCGCCCTCAGCACCGGCTCTACCGACAGGACGCCGAGGCCGAGCAACGCCTCCGACGCCAGCCAGCGGACGCCGAACTCGCGGTCCTCGAGCGCCTGTACTAGGGCAGGCGCTGCCGCTGGATCCTTGATGTCAGCCAAAGCCTTGGCTGCCTCCCAACGCAGACGGTTGCTGCCATCGTGTAGGGCGGCAGCCAGGGCTGGAGTCGCCGTTGCGCCGATGGCCGTGAGTGCCAGCCTGGCTCTCTGCCGTACTGTCACATTGTCGGAGTCGAGCTCCACGATGAGTGCGGCAACCGCACTAGCTGGCTCAGGGCTGCCGGAGCCAGGCATATGCTCCTCCTGTTCACCGATCGATGAGGTGCTCTGTAGCGTGGCGAGCGTGGCTCAGCTAAGCTCAAGGCGCCGCTTGGCCGAGCAGCCTCATGGCTACGTTGAGCTGAGTATCATTCCACTGCTGGAGCTGAGCAGCGCTCATGCTCCGTTCCTCCAGCGGCCGCAGCGGGTAGACGCCGCTGGGCAGAGCCACAGCCGTGTCCGGAGGTATCCCTTTGTGCCAGATCTCTCGGCCGCTGGGCGTGAGCCACTCCTCCGTCGCCAGGAGAATGGCCGAACCGTCCGAGAGCCTGAATTCATTCAGGACCGTGCCGGCACCGAACGTCTGCTCCCCGACAAGCGTGGCCCGATGTCCATCCTGAAGGGCGCCGGCGACTATCTCGGCGGCGCTGGCGGTGCCATTGTTTATCAACACGACCATAGGAAGGTCACATTTCGCACCAGAGGTGGTGACACGCACCGCCTTTGTCTTGCCATTGGCGTCCCGCGTCTGGAGCACATCGCCAGACTTGAGGAAAAAGCTAGCCACACTAACTGCTTCGTCCAGCAAGCCTCCCGGGTCGTTGCGCAGGTCCAGGATGAGGCTGGTGGCTCCTTGAGCAGTGGCAGCAGCTACGGCAGTGCGCAGTTCCTGCCCAACACCTTGGCTGAACGCTGCCACACGCACGTGTGCGATCTTCGTGCCGGGAAGCAGTTGCCAGGTGACGTTCTGTATGGGTATCTGGGCCCGCACGATGGTGACATCACGAGTTGTCTGGTTCGTGGGATCCATCAGCGTAATAGTGACCTTGGTGCCGGCAGGCCCAAGTATGCGCTGCACAACCTGGTCAATTGGCAGACCGGTGACGTCCTGACCGTCAACCTTGAGGATGATGTCGCCGGGCTTCACGCCGGCAGCCATGGCGGGCGAACCATCGAGCGGGGCGACGATGACCACATAGCCGTCTTTCGCCTGGACCTCGGCTCCAATGCCCTCGAAGCGTCCCTGTGTGAACTCCTTCTCCGCTCGAAGCATCTCTGGGGTGAGGAACCGGCTGTGACCGGTGTCACCCAGGGCATCAACCATGCCGCTGATGGCGCCGTAGCCAAGCAGGGTCGGTTGAGCGGTAGCCTTGCCGACGTAGTTGTGTTCGATGGTGTTCCATGCTTCGCTGATGAGCTCGAACTGTGGCCCGGCATCGGTGGGCATGGCTTTTACCGGCACGAAGCTGCTGAGCACCTGGCGATCGAGGGCGACGCCGCTGGCGGTGCCGAGGGCAAGAGCGGCAACAATGAGAGCGGCTAAAAGAAGATAACGGTACCTGGACTTGGTCACACCCACACCATTCCTAACTGCTCAGCAGCAGCGCGCCTGGCTCGCCGGGGTACTGGGCCTCGGTCGGCCAGGTCGCCACGTGACGGAAGCAGGTGTTATGCACGATACGGCAAGCCGTTGACACTCGCCCGCCTGTTGGACGTCACCGTGACACGCAGCCTCCGCAACTGTTAAGCGAACATTCTATCACCGCCCGGCCCGAAGATGCACGGTGAGCTGTCGCTGGCATTGATTGGGGGACCGGCGGGGGCCGTGCGCGAGAGTGGCTGGTTGCGGCGCCCTCCGCTGAGTCCAGGTGCTCCTTGACCAATGCGGGTTGGCTTGTGTTTGTGGTCTCCAGCGATAGGGGACCGCTTTGCCGCGATTCGAGCCGATTGAGCGAGACTCGGTCTGGGACCAGATTCGGTGGGTACGGGGGCAGGGAAAACGGGGTTGAGCGGCGAACGGGCGGGAGCAGAGAGCGCCTGGGCACCGGCTGGCCGGCGAACGAGAACGATGGCCGAGCCAAGCTCGCGTGCAGCTACACGATGATCAGTTCCTGCTCAGCAGCCTTATGACCATGATTACCCGGCCGTGCACCTCTACGCCGGCCGCATCAACGAAAATGGGAGCCATGTATGGATTTGCGGGCTGCAGGCGCACTCTGTCACCTTCGCGATAGAAGTACTTCAGAGTGGTTTCGCCCTCGTCTCGCAGCCAGGCGACGACCATATCGCCGTCTTCGGCTGTCTCCTGTCGGCGGACAATCACCGTGTCTCCGTCGCTCACAAGCGCGTCAACCATGGAATTGCCGCGCACTTCCAGGGCATAGAGGTCGCGCGAATCCGGCAGCAATGAGGCGCTGACCGAAATATGTTCTCCGGCGTCGGCCAGGGCCTGAGTGTCGGGTAGAAGCAGCGGCTGGCCGGCAGCGATGCGTCCCAGCACAGGGATGGTGACCAAGCCGGTGGAGCGCTGGGGTGTGAGGTGCAGCAGGCGAATGCCGCGAGAGACGTCGCGGTCGCGCACCAGGTAGCCCTTCTCCTCAAGCCGCCTCAAGTTGTAGTCCACAACCGAGGTGGAGGAGATCCCGGCCGCGTGCTGAATCTCGCGGACGCTCGGTGGGTAGCCTGTGCTCTCGATGGCGTTACGGACGATCTCCAGTATCTGGCGCTGACGCTCTGACAAGGACATGGTCCCCCCTTTCGTCACACGGCAACTGCCTGGGGCTGCCTGCGCCAGGCAGTGATGAGGCGAGCCACCGCTCCATCCACGGCTTGGTCCCGCGATTCCACCCGGACCCACTCTGGCTTGCGCCCCCAGAAGGTGAAGCCCATCCAGCAAGCGCTTGGCAGGTATAGGCAATGCACGAGAACCGGCTTACCACACCTGGCTTCCACTTCGATACGCATGGCCGTTGAGCTGTGGCCACGCCGTTCGGCAACCCGCGCGGCGTCCCACAATGCGAAGGGGAACGTGCAAAGGACGCCATTGCCATCCAGGGCCCAGCCGCGCTTGTCGGAAAGCGTCAGTTGCCTGACGAGATATTCTGTCTGCACCATGGCCTGCCCTCGCTGCCGAACGTTTGTTTGTCTTTCCCGATTCTACTAGCACTAGTGTGCTGATGTCAAGGGCCAATCCTCAGAGGCAGCTTTTTCGATGGGCGCGATTGGCGGAGACTGCGCGAGTGGCAGGCGCCACTCAGCCGGCGTCCAGCCGGGCGCGCAGTCTCTGGCTTGTCAAGACGTTCCCGCTGTGCTTTTCGCGCCCCTGCTAGGGCGCGGGGCAACCCCAAGGGGTGACACTATCGGCACCGGGGTAGACGCGGAACTCAGGCTCGCCTCTATCCGTGTCCCCAACAGACCGAATCAGTGCCCCGCTGGCCCAGAGCTCGACCCTGTACGGCTGCCCAGAGGAGCCATAGGCCCACGGATCGACAGGCATGCCATCAATCTTGAGGAAGCCGGTGGCATCTACGGGGCCCCAGCCATGCGGGTTGAGGTCCTGCCACTGGCCGTTCTCCAGGCGGTAGACCTTTATCCACGAGTCGTGGGGCCTTACGCAAGTGATGATGTTGCCGCCGTTGGCAACCTGCACCGTCTGCCATGTGAGTTGCACCGCGGCGGTGCCGAAATGCTCGTAGTACTCGAGGCGGATGGCATGAGGTCCGGCAGCTACGCTGATGTCGCCTTGGCGTGCGGCATAGGGGCTGTCATGCCAGCTGTCAATCACCAGGGTGCCGTCCACGAAGAGTCGCACTCCATCGTCGGCCCATGCGGTGAAGCGCACGGTTCCCCCTGGCAGGTCCACCATGTTGGTCCAGCGGACCGAGAAGTTGTCAACTGGTATCTCCGGCGCTGGTGAACCGTACCCCCAGTCGAAACTCGGGCCTGCATCGTTGCGTATCAGCACTGGTGCGCCCACCAGCCATGGATTGTTGTAGTACTCGCCGCGCCAGGTGGCATCGGCGGCGGCACTGCTGCGTGTGAGCAGTGCGGCGAGAATGACGATCGCTCCAGCAAGGCTAATGACCAGAGGAACTCTATACCGCTTCATCTACCTAACCTCCGCTGCATTTGCAACAACAAACTATATCAGTAAGTACATATAACACTAAGGCACAGAGGCTGCAAGACAACCTGTACATAAATTCGTATAAGCGTCAATTCGAGGCCGCCGATGGGAGTGCTTCCTGCCGGCCAGGGGACTCTCGAGGCGCCGCACGCCGGCCAAGCATCACCTGGGCCCGATGACGTCCTCCAGTAGTGTGGATAGCAGTGGCGCAGTCGGCGTGTGAGCGCCGCCAATCCCCCTCGCAACACGCCGCAATCTCGCTGATTCGCCGATTGGCGCCGAATCTGCAAGCTTCGCTAATGACTGGCAGGAGGTGCAGCCATCGTTTGGGCACCGTGGCTGCCAGACGATTGGGGGTGACAATGGTCAGGAAGCGCGGCCGGGATATCGTGCATCGTTGGGAGGGCAACCCGATTATCACACTCGATGACTTATCTTTCCGGTGCAACACCATCCGCAATGCGGGCGCCATCAAGATGGGCGACGAATATGTCCTGTTACTGACCATCCAGTCGTTGAGAGGCGTCCACCGCATCTACTGCGCCCGCAGCGCGAACGGGAAGGACTTCGAGGTGTCGCCTGACCCGTTCATGCAGCCAGAGGCGTCGGGTCCATGTGCAGTCTACGAACAACTGGGTGTCCTTGACCCTCGAGTAGTCTGGCTCGAAGGGGCATATTACATATGCTATGACGCTCTCAGCCCGCACGGTTACTGCCTTGGCCTGGCGCGCACCAGGGATTTCGTCACGGTGGAGCGGATTGGCATCGTCTCGCAGCCGGATACCAAGTGTGGTGTCCTCTTCCCCACTCGGATCAGGGGCAAGTATGCACGCCTGGAGAGGCCGTCTGCCGGGGGCAGCATCTGGGTCTCTTACTCCGAAGACCTGGAGTACTGGGGTTGGTCCGATGCCGTGATGACCCCGCGGGGCGGTTTCTGGGACAACGACCGGATAGGAGTGGCGACGCCGCCTCTTCTGACTGAAGCAGGGTGGCTGTTTGTGTACTACGGGGTGAAGGAGACCTCAGCTGGGCCAGTCCTGCGCCTTGGCGCCGCCCTGCTTGATGCGGAAGACCCGAGCACAGTGGTGGGGCGGACGAACGTGCCCATCCTGTCGCCGCGGGAGTACTACGAGCGCGTCGGCGAGGTGCCAAACCTGGTCTACTCCTGCGGCGCCGTCTTTGAGCCCAGTGGCGAAATCAAGCTCTACTATGGTGCTGCAAACTCCTGCATCTGCCTGGGTACGACGGACCTGGCAACTGTAATCGAGGCTTGTCTCCACGGCGAGGAGGAGTACTGAACATGCGCAGAAGGATTGGCCGCGACGTTTTCCACCGGTGGGAAGGCAATCCGATCCTGGGCGCCGAGGACGTCCCCTATCGCTGTAACACAGTGTTCAACGGCACGGTGGCCAAGGTAGGCAGCGAGTATCTGTTGCTCCTGCGCATCGAGGGCCAACAGGGCTATTCGTTTTTCGGCTTGGCACGAAGCCCGGATGGGTTTCATTTTGAGGTGGAAGAACACCCCGTCCTGTTCCCGGCGCGAGAGGGTGAGTTCTGTATCTACGAGTCAATGGGGATCGAGGATCCCCGCGCCACCTTCATCGAGGACTCTTACCTGGTTGCTTATACGGCCTACTCCGGGTATGGCACACGTATCGCTATAGCGCGAACGCAGGACTTCCATAGATTCGAGCGCTTGGCGCTTTCCTCGGGGCCTGGCAACAAGGATGGCGTCCTGTTCCCTGAGCGCATAGACGGCAAGTACGTGCGCCTCGATCGTCCCATCGGCCTGGACGTTGGCAGCATATGGATATCTTACTCCCAGGATCTCCACAGTTGGGGCCACTCGCGGGTCCTCTTGACACCGCGGCCAGGATACTGGGATTCCTACCGTGTCGGTGCTTCGATCCCACCTATTCGTACGGCGCGTGGCTGGCTCGAGATCTACCATGGTACACAAATGACGGCGTCTGGGCCGATCTATCGCGCTGGCGCGGCGCTCCTCGATCTTGACGACCCATCCCGCGTCATCGCCCGCTGCAGTGTGCCGCTGCTGTCGCCGCGCGAGGATTACGAACGAATTGGCGACGTGGGGAACGTTGTTTTCCCCTGTGGTGCGATCGTCGAGGATGGCGAGATACGCATGTATTATGGCGCCGCGGACACCTACCTGTGCGTGGCCACTGCCAGCCTGGATGACGTGATCCGCTGCGCCTTGGACGAGGCCGGTGGTGATTGAGCGCGCCCACGGCCTGCCGCCGGCAGGATGCGGACGCGACGCTCGGATCTTCCGAGAGGGGCGGGGCGCGAAGAAGGGACTGCCGCAGTGCTGGAAGGGGATGAGCGGTACCCCCATCAGTCCTGGTCTAGCACGCGTCTGGCAAAGGCTAGGTCGGCTGCTTGAACGTTCGGCTCGTCTCGCATTGCGGCAGTCAGTATGGCCTCAGGCCCTTGCGGGGTAGCTGTCGCTCTGCTAAAAGTGGTTCGAAAGCACTTCGCTTGGGAGAGACCAAATGGCAGCACCTGACCAGGAGAAACTTGCTATCGAGGGTGGGCCCAAGGCGGTGAAGGGCCCGTTGCCGCACTGGCCGTCCTTCAGTGAGGAGGCCATCAAGGCTGTCGAGCAGGTACTTCGCAGCGGCAAGGTCAACTACTG
>DAOTVV010000167.1:0-19487 GCA_034436255.1 Anaerolineae bacterium | reverse complement strand
GACGGCGCTGAGGGTAGCCTCCATAAGCGGCATAGGCGCTGCGGAATACCTCAACTGCTTCGGCCTCCCAGCCCAGGAAATCCTCCCAACTGCAGCGCAACACCGCTTGGGCGGAGACTGGTGGCCTAATGCGCAACACCCAGGGGCGGATGTAGAGCAAGTCGTGGTGACCATTGCGAGCATAGTACCTGTAGCCGAGCGACTGCTCACCGCCGCGGAACACCATCATTGCCAGGCAGCGACCGCGGAGGAAGCGCTTGGCTGCCGCCATCATGCCCGAGCCGATGCCCCTATCGCGCAGACTTTCGTCTACGCAGACGGAGTACTCGAAGGCCACGGGCACGGCCACGTCCGAGCGCAGGCGGAAATCCCGCAGGTGAAAGGGCACGGCGCCGACGACGCGGCCGTCCTCCACAGCGACAGCGGCGGTGGCTGGGCCCTTGGACCACTCCTGCCAATAGTCGAGGCTGATCGGCGGGAAGGCCTGATCGTGGATGCGGAGGTAACCCTCGGCATCGCCTGGTTGGTACTCGCGGTACTCAATCATAGCCGGGCTCCTTGGTTCGGGGGTAGCGCCATGGTATGTCCGGCGAGCATGATGACGGCCGAAGCCCAGGCCCGTCAAGCGTAGGGCTGGCAGGGCTCGGGTGAATGAGGAAGCTTAGCCCTCAGCCCAAGCCCCAAGCTCTGAGCGCGCTCGCTGGATAAGGGCCCGGACATCGGCCTCTTCCTCGCGCGAGATGCGCGGCTCGATGTCGAGGTCGGGTGACATGGCGCGGTAGAGATCGCGGGCGTAGTCCACGTCCAGCTTGCGGCCTTGCTCGAACCAGCTACTGAGCATGAGCCGTGACCAGACGCTGGGCTCCCAGAGTGCAGTGCGGAAGTGCCGCGCCGTGTGCTCCAGGGCCATGTAATTGCCGCCCGGCCCCGCCTGCAGGATCGAATCCAGCGCCAGCGTCTCCTCGTCAACCTGCATGCCCGCGGCCAGGTGCTTGAGGGCGCCCAGGAACTCATTATCGAGGATCATCTGCAGCGGTGAGCAGACCTCGTCTATGGAGAGCAGTCCTGTGTCCATGTGCACGCTGCCCCAGGCAAGGAGCGTGGGGATCGCCGTGAGCGCCTTCTGGTAGCCGGCCTCAACGGAGGGAAGCTTGGCGTCGCTGAGGCCGGCATGGCCGCTTCCGGGCAGGCCATAGTAGCGGGCCATGCAGGCAGTCGCCAGGCTGGTGAGCGCCAGTTCCGGGCGGCCATAGGGGTAGATGAGGGTGCGCATATCCAGCGGCGAAAGCGAAGTGTGCAGGGCGAAGCTCGTGCCGCCGAAAAACGCCCGCTGCAGGATGCCCACAGCAAAGCATTCTGCCAGGTTGAGCGCTACAGCTCCAGCCGCCGTCACCGGCGCGGTGGCGCCCATCGCGTACATGTCGCCGAGGTGCACCTGCAGGCCGCGCTCATAGAAGTACATGTACTGGTAGGCCTCATGGCGGCCCAGCTTCAGCGGCGGGACCAGGTAGGCCGTCCCCCGGAAGACGTCTTCCACTCGCTTGCTCTGGTGCTCAGCCCGGACCTGGTGCAACTCGTAGATGTACGGGCAGAGCTCGTCCAGGTGAATCGTCCCTGAATCATCGGCGCCATACTTCCAGCAGTACAGGCGCTCGTAAAGCGGCTCCAAGCGCGCAGGAACGCCTGGCAGCGGGCAGCCGAGCATGGAGGCACGGCCGATATTGCTGAGGGACCGCGCAAGCGCGAAATAGCGGACCAGTCGCTCCTCGGTCCACTCTACCAGGTTGCCGCCTTCGGGGTCATGGTAGAGGGTGCGGTAGACGCCGGAGGACGCGGATATGCTCGCCTCACGGTCCTCCCAATCAACTTTGTCACTGTCAGCGATGAAGCGCTCGACCAGGGGCGCCGGGAAGTGGGCGCGCTGGCGGGCATAGTCAACCTCGCAACCGAAACCCTCCAGATGCTGGAGCAAGCGGTCGTTCTCGATCCACATGCCCATTTCGGCCAGGATGCGCAGGGTGGCCGCGTGGATACGATCCATCTCGGCCTGAGTTAGGACCTGAGTGCTGCCGGCGCTGAGTCTCACAAGTTTCCCCTTGGAACTGGCTCTGTCTTGGCGGCTGAGGTAGTTCGGCCGCCTGGTGGCGGACCGCCTATCCTTTCAGCCCTGTGATGGTGATCCCCTCGATGAACTGACGCTGAGCGGCGAAGAAAAGGATCATCATCGGTATGGTCACTACTAACGAAGCTGCCATCATCAGGTTCCAGGCCCGCTGGTACTTGGTCTGGAAGGCATACAACCCGAGGGATAGCGGAAACTTCGAACTGTCCGACAGGTAGATGAGCGGGCCCATGAAATCATTCCAGCAGCCGAGAAAGTTGAACACGACCGTGACCATCAGCGCCGGCCGGACGAGAGGCAACATGATGCTCAGGAAGATGCGCAGATCACCAGCGCCATCAACCTTGGCAGATTCGGTCAGTTCCCAGGGCAGGTTAAGGAAGAACTGGCGCAAGAGGAAAATGTAGAAGGCATAGCCGAAGAATGATGGCACGATGAGAGGGGCATAGCCCCCCACCCAGCCGATCACGCGGAAGAGCACGTAGGTCGGTATCATCGTGACCACACCGGGGAGCATCATGGTTGCCAGCATCACCAGAAACCAGAAATCGCGGCCCCAGAAACGCATGCGGGCAAAGCCGTAGGCGACTAGAGCGCACGAAGCGGCGATGCCGATGGTTGAGAGGCCGGAGTAGAAGACGCTGTTCCATAGCAGGCGCGGGAAATTGAACCCGGGGTTGGTGAGCGCATCAATGTAATTCCGCCACAGGATGGGCTCAGGAATCCACTTCGGTGGCCGTGCAAATACCTGCTCCAGCGGCTTGAGGGAGGTGATGATGATCCAGAGAAACGGTATCAGCCACAGTAGAGCCACAGCCGTGAGGACCGTATAGCGCGCCAGTTCGACCAGAAGCCTGCGACTGCTGCGCTGGCGTCTGCCGGCCGAGACAACGCGGGTGGCGACGGCGGTCATGCTTTCTCCTACCTCACTAGACTCGAGAACCAGCTTCGTAATAGACCCAGCGCCCTGAGGTGCGGATCAGAGCCAAGGTGAGCACGAGGATGACGATGAACATCGCAACTGCCATGGCGGACGCATAGCCCATCTCGAAGTAGCGGAAGGCGTAGCGGTACAGCAGAAGCATGTACATCAGCATTGAGTCGAGCGGCCCTCCGGCCGTCCCTCCCGGCCCGTAACCGCCGCCGCTGCTGGAACCGCCGGCCACGTAGGCGGAGGTGAATACCCCAAAGGAGCCGATGATGCCCATGATCAGGTTGAAGAAGATGACGGGCGAGAGCAGCGGCAGGGTGATGCGCAGTAGCCGGTACCAGTAATTGGCGCCATCAATCTCAGCAGCTTCGTAGAACACGCGAGGGATGTCTTTCAGGCCGGCGAGGAAGATGAGCATGCCGCCCCCGGCACCCCAGAGCGACATGATGATCAGGGCCGGCTTGGACCAGGTCGCGTCGCGGAACCAGCCCGGCGGCCGGCTCATGCCCAGGCTGCGGAGCGCGCTATTGACCAGGCCATTGCCGGGGTCAAGCAGCAGCATCCATACGAGGGCGCTGGCCACGGGCGGCACGATCGAGGGCAGGTAGTAGACAGTGCGGTAGAACCCGATGCCGACCACGGCTCGCTCGAGCAGGATTGCCAGAAAAAGGGAAAAGGCCAGCCCAAGAGGAACTGAGATGAGGGCATAGTACAGGGTGTTGCTGACCGATTTCCAGTACACCGGATCGGCGGTGAACATGTTCACGTAGTTGGCCAGGCCTATCCACACTGGCGGCTTGAGCACGTTGTACTTCGTGAACGAGAAGTAGAATGAGGCGATCAGGGGATAGGCGTTGAAGACAAGCAAGCCCAAGAGCCAGGGCGAGATGAAGGCGTAGCCCTTGAGATTCTGACTGAGCAGATGGCCGAGATCTCGTTGCCGCCTGCTCGTCGTGTTGACCTGTCTCGAAGCAATGGCCATGCGCGGCTCCTGATGGGTGGCAGTGCCTGTGGCGCGTCTCAGGTTGAGGCAGGGTGCCCCGAGCTTTGTCGGCATGGAGCACCCTGCCAAGGCCGAGACAGAACACTAAGCGCTCTTCAGGGTTTCCTCGAGCTTTGCCTGAGTGATCTTCTGTGCCTCGTCCAGAGCCTCTTGCGGCTTCTTGGTCTTGTGCAAAGCCTGATCGAAGGCGCGGTTGATCTGATCCGTGCCGAAGTCCTCGATCGGCGAGGTCCAGACTTCGGCCGTGTCCTCCAGGTAGTTGCGGAAGAAGTTGTGCAGGTCCTGTGCCTTTTCCTGGCCGACGTTGTCAATCAGGTTCTGGGTGATCACGTTGGTAGGGAAGTCCAGCCAAGCGGGCGTGTCAAACACGTTCTTGTACCAGGTGGCCATGCCGACGGTGCACATGTACTCGTTGAGCAGGAATGCTTCTTTGCGATGCTTTCCACCGGCCGGCTGCACAAACCAGTTAGGCCAGAAACCAGTGACGCTCTTTTTCCCGTTGGGGCCGACGGGGAACTTGGCCACATCCCAGGTGAAGCCGATCTTGTCCAGTTTCATGAAGCTATAGCTGGTGTTCCAGGCGCCACCCTGGCCGAACGGGGTCATCTTCTTGTACCAGTTCCCGGAATCGCCAACGTCCCAGGTGCCCAGGCTGTTGATGTACTCAATGTCGCCGTTGTACTGATCGTCGAGCCACTGCACCCACGAGTCGAGGAGGGCCACGTTTTCGCTGCTGTTGATGGTGTACTTCTCGGCTTTGGCGCTGAAGAACTGAGAGCCGTTGAGAGCGCTCCACACGGGGTAGATCCAGTTTTCAGACCAAGGCTGGAAGCCCGCGGTCTTCAGGTTGCTGCCTTCCCACTTGACGAACTTCGCTGAGAGCGCCTTCATGTCGTCGAACGTCTTCGGGAAGCTCTCGCGATCAGTAGGAAGGCCGGCCTCCTTCATCCAGTCGGCGTTGTAGAAGATTGCGTAGCTTGACGCTGAGAAGGGCAGGCCGAAAGTCTTACCACGGAACTGGCAGGTGGCCAGAACCGTGGGCCAGAACTTGTCGTGCCTGGCGTATTGGGCCGCGTCCATCAGGTCGTCAATCACGTCCAGCGAGCCACGCGCTGCAAAGCCGACCGGCGGCGTGAACAAGGTAGCCGCGTCTGGCGCTGTGCCTGCGGCGATGCGTGAGAGCAAGAGTTCGTTGTAGTCGCCACCGCCGGGCCCGCCGCCAATTAGCTTGACGTTGATGTTGGGTTGCACCTGCTTGAACAGGTCAAGCATCTTCTGCACGCGGTCAACATCCTCGCCCAAGTTCCAGGCGCACCAGAACTCAAGATTCACTGCCTGGGCGACGGTCGCTGCCGGTGCCTCGGCCTGGGTTGTGGCGGTAGGCTCGGCCGCCGTCGGCGCCTGGGTTGTGGCGGTAGGCTCCGGCGCGGCCTGGGTGGCCGCCGGGGCGCTGGTGGCAGTGGGTGCTGCTGGTTGAGGGGCGGTTGTGGCGGGAACCGGTGTGCCACCACAGGCGGCAAGCGTGGCCATGGCCAGCCCGCTGGCGAATCCCTTCAGAAGAGTACGGCGGGTGATCGCTCTTTCGATCTGCTTGCTAGACACTTCACATCCTCCTTTGCGCCGGATGCCTCGGCCGGTCAGCCGAAAGAATATGGGCGAGCCTTGTGCCCGCCCGGCCGATTCATGCGAATTGCGGCAGGTACTGCTTCTGGGCCGCGATCAACTCATCGGCTAACTTGCTGGCGGCGTCGCGGTCGCTAATGCAGCCATCGGCAAGCAATGCCTCGACGAACAGCCGGCGATCGCCAGTGAGCGCCGCTTCCATGGTGATACGTTCCCCGGCGATCTTGCGCGCCTGTACCGCTGCCAGCATGTCGGGGTAAGTCGGATCCTGAATGGGTAGCAGACCACGGGCGGTGGCGACAGCGGTCATCTCCAGGATGGCGTCGTCGGGCAGGTTCGGGATGGCGCCGTTGTTGGGCAGGTTGGCGTAGAAGTTGGCCCGGTTATCCGTGGCGATGCCGTCAATGATCTCGACCAACTGCGAGTGCTCGCCCGCTGCCCGCTCGAAGACGCGCTCGTCAAGCGGCTTGCTGCCATCGGCCTGCGCTGCCATGTCGGCATAGATCTGGTCGCCCCACTTGATCACGTCCTCGATGACCATGATGTCAACGCCCATCGTCTTGCCGTGGTACTTCCCCTGGGGGAAGCGCTCGGGGAAGAACTCGACCACATGGCGGTCGTTTACAGCCGGATAGGCACCGAAGTCATCGAACAGGGACCAGGAGAACTGGTTGTAAGCAACGTGCCGGTAGCCCGGGTCGGCCATCGTGCTGTCGCCACCAGGGGCAATGTCCTTCTCCAACCCGAGGCCGCCTTTGGCGCGCTCCTCAGCCAGCTTCTGCCGCACGATCGGCCAGACGTCCTGGCCCTTCCAGCGCAGGTCGTAGATCCAGGTGAAATGGTTGACGCCGGCGGCCAGGGCGCTCACCTCATTTGGTGGCAGGCCCGCGAAAGTGGCCAACTCCGAGACGACGTGGACAGTGCCGATGCAAAGGCCGATGACCTTGGCCTTCGTCGCCTTGCGCACGGCCCAGCAGTTCACCGTCATCGGGTTGGCGTAGTTGAAGAAGAGGGCGTCCGGGCAGAGCCTGGCGACATCGTTGGCGATGTCCACCATTGCCGGCACCATGCGCATGGCGCGGGAGATGCCCCCGGCCATGATCGTGTCGCCGACCGGTTGGAAGATGCCGTACTTGCGCGGGATTACGACATCTGCCTCCCAAGCCCGCCTTCCGCCGACGCCGATGGTGCTCACCACTACGTCGGCACCGGGCAGGAGGTCCCTGCGATCGGTAGACGATGTGATCGTGATGTCGGCTTCCTTGGCCTGCACCATACGCCGGGCCAGGCCCTCGGCCACCGCCAGGGCCCGGGGATCAACGTCAACCAGGCGCAGGTCCCAGCTCTTGCGGGCGAGGATGATGTCAGCCACAAGGCCCTGGGTGAACATGGCGCTGCCAGCGCCGATGAGAACGATCCGCTTCCTCTCTGCCATGTACACAACCTCCTGAGTGACTCTTTATGAGCGCGACCGATTCACTCTGGTCCTGAACTGAACAACTCCGCCAGGTCCGCCAAGCGCGGCTGGCCGATGATGCCGCCGCGCGCCTGGGTGCTTGCCCGACCACAGGCATTGCCGATCTCAGCGCAGCGCCGCAGCGGCAGGCCGCGCAGCCAGCCGGCGAGGAAGCCGGCGTCGAAGCTGTCCCCGGCGCCGATGGTGTCCACAATGTGAGCAACGGGTTGCGCCGGTACCGGGTGGCGCTCCAGGCCCGAAGCGACCAGCGCGCCGTTCTCGCCCCGCTTGACAGCGACGACAGGTACCTCCTGAAGCAAGGCGGCGACAGCCTGTTCGATGTCGTTCTGCCCTGAGATGGCGCAGGCCTCCTGCTCATTTGGCAGGAAGATGTCCACCTGCCTGAGGCACTCATGCAGGCCGCCATCCCAACCGCCGCCTGGGTCCCAATTGCTGTCGAGAGAGACGGAGAGGCCAAGCGCTTTGGCTCTCCTGATCAGGCTCGCGGCCACGGGAAGCAAGTTCGTCTGCAGGTAGTAGCTGCCATAGTGGAGGTGGCGGCCGCTGGACAGGAACTGGTCCGTGACGTCCGATGGGTAGACCGCGTTGAGGCTGCCGCCGTAAGTGAGAATGGCGCGGTCGCCATTGGGCCGGGCCAGGGCGATGCCCAGGCCAGTCTTGAGCGAGCCGTCAACGGAGACGTAGCGCGTGTCCACGCCACTCTCTTGCAGCCGGCGCATGACCAGCTGGCCGTAGACGTCGTCACCGACGCGGCCGAGGATGGCTGTTCGCAGCCCAAGCTTTGCCGCCTGGCAGGCAAAGATGCAGCACGATCCGCCCATTTCGAGGAAGTAATCGGGCACCCATTGCTCGACCTGGCCGAACCGCGGCATGGTCTCACCCATGTCAACGATCAGGTCAACGCACATATCGCCGATAGTTATGACTTCGAAATCGGCTGCCATCGAGTGCCCGCAAGCCCCTTTCAGCGCCTGTCCTGCCAGGCCTTGATAAGCACTGAGACGTTGTGCCAGGCCTTAGGCGTGATCTCGGTGATGTTGTCAACGGGGGAAAGGATGAAGCCATTGACGCCCTTCATGGTCGTCAGAGCCTGGCTCACCGCTTGCCGCACATCCGCCTCACTGCCTTCCTCAACGGTGATCGCTCCATTCACGCCGCCCCACATGGCGACCTTGCCGGCGAGTTTGTTGCGCATCGTCTCGAGCGGGTCCAGCCCATGCTGGAGGGGGTCGCAACCGATGAGGACGTCCACGCCGCTCTCCAGGATGTTGTCCAGCATAGGCACGGCGCCGGTGGTGAGGTTGTAGCCAAAACGGACGCCGTACTCGTGGGCCAGCGCGGCCTCGCGCTGAATATGGGGGAGAAGGAAGCGCCTGTAGAGCGTGGGCGACCAGAAGTCAGCTGTCTCGTACCAACCGCGGCGGACGTACAGATCAACGCCAGCCTCGAGCACGACGCGCATGCGCGTCTGGGTCCAGGCGCTGATAGTGCTGAGCAACTCTTCGACCAGGTCTGGCTGATCCACGGCCAGCAGCATCAGGTTCTGCAGCCCACACAGCCAGCCGGCCATATCGCCGCCGACGCCCCAGCCCCCGGCCAACATCAGGCCGTAGTGGCTACAGAAGGCCTTGGCCTTGTCTACCTCGCGCTGGAAAGCGGCGATGTCCTCCTGGCTGGGCGGCAGCAGCATCGTCTTCAGCACGTCGAGGTCGGCCCGGCTGGTGACGAGCGGCTTGATGGCGCGCGGAATCTGATAGTCGTCGAAGAAAGGGACGAAGTTGCCGTGCGGCCAATCGTCGGTCTTGCGCACCAACGTAGTGAGGGTTCCCGCTGGCGTGTGGTATTCCTTATGCAGGACGGGGAACTGCTCCCCTGGCAGGTGCTCCAACCATAGCTCGGTTCTGACGAATGGCGGGATGTGCACAGGCAGGCCGCGCAGGTCAGGGTGGTTGGGGCGCTGGTTGCGCCAGGCCGAGGGGATGAAGAGCCAGCTGTCCAGGCCCAACTCCAACTCGCGCTCGCAGACCTCGTAGGCGTCCTGGCAGCGACCGCGCATGGCGGAGAAGCTCATGAAGGCGCAGGGCACGTGATCGGGCGCCTGGTGATCTATCGCGCGCAGCATTCGTTCACGCGAAGTCATCGGTTTGGGCATGGCTACTCCTCTCGGCCGTCGCGCTGGCGACCAGCATGGCCAGACGGTTTATGATGCCAGTATAATGAAACGCGTAAGCGGATTGCCAGATGAAATCCGCCAAATTGGCGCCAACAATGCGCCATCGTTGTCTTGGAACTGCTTTGGGAGGGGCTACAGTGCCGGTTTGCCGCCAGTTTGAACACGACGGCAGCGCCTTTGCCAGGTGGAGTGGCGATTACGGGAGCTCGGTCTCTCAGACCGGGGCGCTAGTTGAGGGGGCATATGGGTGTAGACGGCCCGGCTGATTCGGAGCTCGAGCTAGCGGGCGGCGTCCCCGATGGTTTTGCGGGCCAGGTGCGCGATGCTCTCTTGCACCTGTACGACTATGCCCATTTGCAGCGCCACCCATTGGCCCGTCTAGCCGCCGTTGCCGCAAGGTCGGGGGGCGGAAGCGCCAAGGCTCTGCGGGATCTCTTGCTGGATACGATCGAGCAGTTGCACCCGGGTGCGAATGTCTCTCCCAATGATAAGGAGTGGCGGCCATATGCCATCCTCACCCGGCGGTACGTGGATGGCTTCGACATTGACGATATCATGCAGGAACTGCACATCAGCCTGCGCCAGTTCCAGCGCGAGCACCGTAAGGGCTTGCTGGCCGTAGCAAACATGCTTTGGCAGCGCTGGCAGGCGAGTGGCCTGGAGGCGGGTGAGGGCGTGACGTCGCCAGGGGGCGCGGCAGCGGGCGCTGATGGCCAAGGGTTACGCCAGGAGGTGCAGCGCCTAGGGGTGCTGCCAGCACGGTTGGAGCTCACCGCGCTGCTTGGCGAGATCGCCGAAGTCGCCACCGCTCTAGCGCGGGCGCGTGGCGTAGAGGTCCGGATCAGTGAGAGGCAGACCGCGGTATGGGCCCAGGCCGATGCGATGCTGGCCAGGCAGGCGGTCCTGGCGGCCCTCAGCTGGTTGGTCGCTGGCCATCCCGACTGGATCACGGTGAGCTGCAGCTCAGACCAGCGCCAGGCGACGATCAAGCTGGCTTCAGGCCCGACGCTGAGCGACGTCCCGCAGGCCATGTCAGCTGAGCGCCGGCAGCTGCTGGCGACCACGGCTGAGTTGATGCGGGCTCAAGGCGGTTCGCTGCAGGTGGTCGAGTCGGCGGGAAAGGTTCAGGAACTACAGCTTCTCTTCCCTCAGCCGTACGGCGCGCGCGTGCTCTTGGTGGACGACAACGAGCAGGTGTTGCAGCTATTCGAGCGCTACCTGAGCGCCGAGGGTTACGCAGTCACCTGCGCGAGCGGCGGCGAGGCGGCGCTCAGGGCGATTGAGGTCGAGCGGCCGCAGATCATCGTCCTGGATGTCATGATGCGGGGCGTGGACGGCTGGCAACTCCTGCAGCGGCTGCGCGCCGATCCGGCGCTGCAGCATGTGCCGGTGGTGGTCTGCTCTGTGCTTGACGAACCGGACCTGGCAAGGGCCCTGGGGGCGCAGCAAGTGTTGAAGAAGCCGGTGCGGCAGCAGGATATGCTGGCTGCTGTGAGGGCAGCGCTGGCTGGCGATCAGGCCGAATAGTCCGGTGGCTGGACGTCGAGCAGGGCCTTAACGTAGCGGCCAGCGGTGACCGTCTCCATTCCGTCCTGGCGCAGCAGCTCTATTCGCCTGAGGGATGCCTGTTCGATGCCGTCTCCGTAGCTCGAGGCTGTCGTGAGGATGACCGTCACATCGGATAGCTCGGGGTTGGCTCGGATGCAGTCAAGGACCTCCCAGCCGCTCCTATCCGGCAGCACCAAATCCAGGAGCACCAGGTCAAAGCGGCGCTCAGCCAGCGCCGCCAGCGCCTCGCCGGCGCTATAGGCTCTGGCCAGAGCGGTTCCCGGCAGGTCGGCACCAAGGATGCGGGCGATCAGGGCAACGAAGCCGTGGTCGTCATCAACGACGAGGATGCTGGCAGGGCTGGGGTTATGGCGGGCGATCGCCTCAAGCAGAGCCTGGCGCGTGACCGGTTTGACGAGGTAGCTGGCCGCCCGCGACCGCGAGCCACTCGCCTTGGGACCGAAGGTCTCACAGACGATGATCGGCAGGTCGCTGCGGCCGGCCGTCTGCCAGACCTGCGTCGGCTGCGGGCCGGCCTCAGAGACCTGGTCGCGCAGGAGGACGATGCCGGCTGGGTGCTCGGCCGCCACCCTATCGGCCAGGTCGTCCAGCTGTTGGATCGGTACCGCCCGGTAACCCTGGATGTCTCGCGCCAGCCTGGCCACCTGGCCGCCGTCTGGGCCGATGACCAAGACCGCTTTGCCGAGCGGATTGGACGGTACCGGCGGTGCCCAGCCTTCTGGCGCATAGTAGGACAAGCGCGAGATGGCCCGGCCAGAATGCGGCAGAGGCAGGCGGAAGCGAAAGGTGCTGCCGACACCGACTTCGCTCTCGGCTTCGATGATGCCGCCGTGAAGGTTGACGAACTGGCGGCAGATGGCAAGGCCCAGGCCCGCCCCACCACGCCCGCTGGTGACCGAATCCCGGGCCTGACCGAACTCCTCGAAGATGGTCTGCATGTCCTCGGGCGGAATGCCTACACCGGTGTCGGCGACAGCGACGGTGACTTCGCCTTCGCCGATATGAGCGCTCAGTTCGATCTGGCCCTGATCGGTGAAACGGGCGGCATTGTTGAGCAGGTTGAGGACGACCTGGCGAATGCGCGTGCGGTCGAGCATCATCTCCGGCAAGGATTGCGGCAGGTTGACCGTGAGGGCGACATCTTTGCCGCGCACCAGCCCCTGGGCGGCGATGGCTGCTTCCCGAAGCAGCGCCCCCAGGTCGGTCGGCTCGAGGCGGAGAGGCAGGTGCTGTGCCTGCAGACGGGAAAGGTCGAGTATGTCGTCAATCATGCCAAGGAGGTGCTGGCTGCTGCGGTAGATCTCGCGGATGTCGGCCCTCAGGGCCGGGGTCCAATGGACGTTGCCGTATACTTCGGGGGAGCGGTACATCATCTCGCTGAAGCCGATTATGAGGTTGAGCGGCGTACGCAACTCGTGACTGATGTTTGCCGCGAACTGGGCTTTGACTTGGCGCGACTCCTCGGCCTCTTGGCGCGCCAACGCCAGTTCATGGTTGGTGCGCTGCAGCCGCTCGTACATATCGCTGAGCGCCTTCTTGGCGCTGGCGATCTGGCCGCGGCGCTGCCTGGCCTCTTCGGCATAGCGCCAGGCGCGTTCCTCGCTGCTCTGGGAGCGGCGCACGACCTGGTAGAGGGTGTGCATCGCCGCCGCCGTGATCGTAGCCGTTAGCCAAAGCATGATGATGTACGGCCCTGGCGAAGCCGGCCCTGGCAGCAGCAGGAGCGCGGCGCTGCCCAACGCTGCAGGTAACATGGCCGCCAGCGGGCCGAGGAGGACCCCTGTCGTCAGGCAGACAAGGCAGTAGAGAAACGGGCCCGGTTGCCAGGCATATAGCCAGTTGGCCATGACCGCCGAGGCAAAAGCCACCGTCATCAGCGTAGCGGCGCGCAGGCGATAGGTGCCACGCAGGATCAGGGTGCCAAGGCCGCCGGCGAAGAGCAGGGCCGGTGGGGCATACCAGGCCCAGCGCGGTTGGTTCTGGTAGGCGACTATCAGGCCGATGCAAGCAAGGTAACCGCCCACGAGCGCCACGGCCGCAAGCAGGGTGAGGCTAGCATGCAGGACATCCCAGGCATCCTGGGAAGCGGCCGGTCCTTTCTGGCCGGGCCGAGCCCTGGCCGACTCTTCTTCCACCAGATGAACGTCACCTGCCATCGCCATGGAGCCTACCCCCGAACGCTCATGGGCTGGCCGCGCCGGCCATGATTCGCGCGGAAACGACGCCCGGCTAGCGCTTGCGCTGCTCCCATTGTAGGCAGCGGCCCGAGGAGCGGCCAATGGGGTAGGCAAGAGAACACGGATGAGCGCCGATATGCGCCGATGAACGCGGACCGGGAAACCAGTGAGCGCTACCATAACGGCGTGAATCTCAGTGCATGAGTGGTTATCCGCGTTCCCTTATCCTCACCGGTGAGTACTGCCCGCCCGCCAGATGATCTTGCCTCGGCCGCATTTGACAATCGGCCAAGGATGGTGCAAACTCCCGTGGCATATGCACACGTGTGCATGAAAGGGTGAAATGGCGTCCGGAGTGTCAATCAAGGACATAGCGCGAGCGGCTGGCGTCACGCACTCCACCGTGTCGCGCGCCTTGCGTGGCGACCGGCGCATCAGCAGCGCCACTGCGCAGCGCATCCGCCAACTGGCGGCCGAGATGGGGTACACGCCCAGCGCCGTCGCCCGCAGCCTGGTGACACGCCGTACCCGCACCGTGGGCCTGGTGGTAACCAGCATCGCCGATCCCTTCGTGCCTGCCGTCATTGATGGTGTGGAGCACACGGCCCTGGAGGCGGGCTACACCACGATCCTGGCCACGTCGCGCTCAGAGCCGGAGCGCGAACTATCGGTGGTGCGTTTGCTTCAGGAGCGCCGGGTGGACGGCATCATCATCACCGCCTCGCGGGTCGGCGCTCTGTACGCCGGCATGTTGGCGACGATGCAGGTGCCTGTGGTCCTGGTGAACAACCAAGAGGAAGGCGAGTACCTGTATTCGGTCAGCGTGGACGATGTCGCCGGTGCACGCATTGGAGTGGAGCATTTGCTGCATATTGGGCACAGGCGCATCGCCTTCATCGGTTGCCCCTTGCGGCCCAGTTCACACATGCGGCGGCGCCAGGGCTACCTGGAGGCCCTGGCCAAGGAGGGGTTGCCTGCTAACCCTGGCTGGCTCCTAGAGGACGCCTCGATCGCCGATGATGTCGAGCGGGGCATGCTGGGCATGCGCCATCTGCTATCGCTGGCAGAGAGGCCCACCGCTGTCTTCTGCTACAACGACATGACGGCCATCGGTGCCCTGCGGGAGGCGCAACGCCAGGGAATCGAGGTGCCCGCTGATGTGTCGCTGCTCGGGTTCGACGGCATCCGCGAGGCGGAACTGGTCCAGCCGAGCCTGACCACGCTGCGCCAGCCACGGTACGAGATGGGCCGCGAAGCCATGACCATGCTACTGAAGCTGCTCGATGGGCAGCCAGTTCACGACCAACTGTTCCAGCCCAGGCTGGTGATCGGCGGCTCTACGGCACCGCCCCGCACCAGGGTTGAGTGATGTCTCGGTGTTCCTGCGGCCCTGAGCGCGCTGAAAGGCTAACTCCCGCCCACGAGCCCGGCCTTTTCGCGCGCTCAGGACGGCAGGAACGGTCGCAGCCGGACCCGTATCATCGGCGGCCACGACGGTGCCTGGTTAACCTTACCGCAGTCTCGACAGGCCGTCCATCTCTCGTCCGGAATTAACCGATGCTCGTCTGCAGCAGAGGAGGGTCAAAATGAAAGCACTGGTGTTACACGCGGATTGGGATCCGCGCCCTGGCTACGAACTGAGCGCCTGGGAGAAGGAGACCGGGAAAGCGGTCACGGGGAACAGTGTCTGGCGGCATCCGCGCCTGCAAGTGGAGGAGGTCGCCACGCCCGACCTGGCACCGGACCAGGTGCTCATCCAGGTGAAGGCCAACGGCGTGTGCGGTTCGGACATCCACTTCTACGAGACCGACCAGGATGGCTATATGCTCTACCCTGGCCTCACCAAGTTCCCGGCCGCGATTGGCCACGAGTTCTCAGGCGTCATTGTGGACAAGGGCGCCGCTGTTGATGACCTGGAAGTGGGCGACATGGTGACAGCGGAGGAGATGATCTGGTGCGGGCACTGCCGTCCCTGCCGGGATGGCTACCCCAACCAGTGTCTCAACCTGGAGGAGATCGGTTTCACCATCAACGGCTCGGCTGCCCAGTATATCGCCATCGGCGCCAAGTATTGCTGGAAGATAGACGCCATCGCCGAGAAGGTCGGGAGTGAGGAGAAGGCTTACGAGGTAGGCGCCCTCACCGAGCCGACCTGCGTGGCCTACAACGGCATTTTCGAGTGCGCCGGCGGCTTCCGCCCGGGCCATTATGTGGCCGTATTCGGCGCTGGCCCCATCGGCCTTGCCTCGATCGGCCTGGCGCGCGCCGCTGGTGCGGGAAAAGTGATCAGCTTCGAGGTCTCGCCCCTGCGCCGCGAACTGGCGAAGAGGGTCGGTGCCGATGAGTCCTACGACCCACGCCAGGTGAAGGCCGGGGAAGTGTTGCTCGAGCTCTCACAGGGCCAGGGTTTCGATTTCTTCGTTGAGGCGGCGGGGGCGCCCCAGTTCGTCATCCCGGAGGTCGAGAAAGCCCTCGCCATCGGCGCGCGCGTAGTGCAGATCGGCCGCGCCGCCACGCGCGTGCCGATGTACCTGGAGCGTTTGCAGGTGCGCAAAGCCAAAGTGTTCGGCGCTCAGGGCCATTCTGGCTACGGCAACTTCCCCAACGTCATCCGCATGGTTGCCTCAGGCAGGCTCGACCTTTCGCCGATCATCACCTCGAGGTTCCCGCTCGAACGCGGCGTCGAGGCCATCCAGCAGGCGACCAAGCGCGAGGACGGCAAGATTCTGATCAAGATGCAGTAGCGGGCAGAGCGTTGCCTTTCAGGAGCCCGAAACCGGGCAGGGGCCGCGCTGTAGAGCATCACTAAGTCGGAGCCCGCCAGGGCTATCATCCAGCAACAGGAGCGTAACTATGGCCAAAACGAGCAACTGGCTGTCCACCAGCCAACCCGACCTTTTCTTCGAGAACAATGCTGTCGGCCGCATGAAGAAGGAGATCTATGAGGCCGATGAGAAGGCGGTTGAGGCTATCCTGGCTGAATACGGCATGCCGCCCGACGGCGTGGAGTGGGGCAAGCCAGGGTCGTACATTCAGACCACCATCCGCCATGAACTGGTTGAGGAGCGGCGCAAGAACGACATCGTGCTGATCCCCGTGGGCTGCACCGAGAACCATGGCATGCACCTGGTGAGCGCGACGGACACGCTTTTCGTCAGCATGATCTGTGAGGGTGTGCGCCGGTACACCAAGAAGCAGGGGCGGCCCGTCGCCCTGGCTCTGCCGCCGCTCAAC
The DNA here is from genome assembly GCA_034436255.1 of Anaerolineae bacterium. Lineage (GTDB taxonomy): Bacteria > Chloroflexota > Anaerolineae > DRVO01 > DRVO01 > DAOTVV01. Next base: position 3,178 of record DAOTVV010000167.1, on the reverse strand, counting down.
TACGGTGGCCATCCCTACCACCACCTGGGCATGCCTGGCACCGTCGTCCTGCGCGAGGAGACGGTGCGGGAGTTGCTCATTGACGTCATGCTCGGCCTGTGGAATGACGGCTTCCGTAAGCAGATCATCGTGAACAACCATGGTCAGCTGTGGATGCTGGAATCGGCGCTGCAGGAGTTCGAGAAGCGCTACCAGTTGCCGGGCATTTTCCGCGTCATTGACTGGCACCGTGCCGTGCGCGAGTTCTTCCGCACGAAGGACCGCGGCGGCGAGTGGGGCACGGACTTCGTCCATGCGGACGAGGCCGAGACCTCGTTGGGCCTCTACCTGTTCCCCGACATGGTGGACATGCGCTACGCCGTCAATACCCAGGGGCGCAGCTACCTGCCGGACGGCCATTTCGACAAGTCGGTTGACCCGTTCGGCCGGCCGAGCAACTGGAGCCAGGGCGAGGGCCAGTCGCCGATCGAGATCAAGGCCACGCCGGAGGGGGTCGTCGGCCACGCCGCCGATGCCGCCGCATACAAGGCTAAGAAGCCATTGGCGGCCATTCTGCGCTATCTGACGCTGTTCATAGATGATGTGCTGACCGCCTTCCCGCCCGGCACGGTCCCGCCCACAGAGGAAGTGACGCTGCGCTCGGCCGAGGAGATGGCGCCGTATCTCCTCGAGCCAATGAGCCCGGGCTGGAAGTCGGTCTATTCGCTTCCCGCCATCGGCATGCGCTAGAGGTAAGGGAACAAGGATAGCCACGGATAGGCAGGGCAGAACGCCGCTCAGGAACGGCTCTGTCTCTAGCTAACGGCGTTAGCCTGCGTGCATCCGTGGCTATCCGCCTTCCCTTGCGTCCCCTTACCCGGCCAAGGCATTTGCTGACCAGAGGTGAGGGGCGCGAACCCGGACTGACCTGGCGGTTACAGCGCTTGTTTGCCTGTTCACTGCGTCCCGGAGGACTGGATGAAGCTGAGCATCGTGCTCTCCACGCAGGCGGCCAGGTTCGAGGCGGTAGCCTTCAAGGGCGATTTCGAGGCTAACGTCGCTCGCATCGCTGCCATGGGCTACCAGGGCGTGGAACTGGCCATCCGCGACCCGCGCCTGGTGGATGAAAAGGCGCTCGAGGCTGCCCTGCAAAGCCACGGCCTTGCCGTCCCTGCCATCGGCACCGGGCAGGCCTGGGGCGAAGAGGGCCTCTCGTTCACCGACCCGGAGCCGGAAGTGCGGCAGGCGGCGGTCGAGCGGGTGCTGCTGCATCTGCCGTTGGCCGAGCACTGGGGGGCAGTGATCATCATCGGCCTGCTGCGGGGCACCGTGAGACCGAGCCAGGATCGCGCCGAGGCCGAGGCCTGGTTGGTGCGGGCGCTGGGGGAATGTTGCCGGGCAGCCGGGGAGCACGGCGTTCGCTTGGCGCTAGAGCCGATCAACCGCTACGAGACAAACCTGGTGAACACGGTCCGGCAAGGCCTGGACCTGATCGAGCAGGTGGGTGCAGCTAACCTGGGCCTGCTGCTCGACACCTTCCACATGAACATCGAGGAACCGGACATCGAGCGGAGCATCGGCGAGGCGGGCCCGCATATCTTCCACTTCCATGTGGCCGACAGTAACCGCTGGTACCCTGGCGCCGGCCACCTGGACTTCGGCAGCATCCTCTCCGCTCTGCGCGCTACGGGCTACGACGGTTGGGTGTCGGGCGAGTTCATGCCCAGGCCGGATGCGCTCACGGGCGCGGCTCGGGCCATGGAGCACCTGCGGCCCTTAGTGCGCCCATGAAGGAAGCATGTGAGCGGTCATCCCTCTCACATGCTCATCCTGGCTCGACCTCTTTCAGGCTGACGGGCCGGTGCTCTCTGCAAGAGCGCCAGGCGGCCAGGCCCATGACCACGGGTGCACGCGCGTCTCGCCCTGTGACTGGTGGCGTGGTATCGTTGAGGATGCAGTCTACGAAGGCGCGCATCTCGGCGACGTAAGCTGCCTGGTAGCGCTCGAGGAAGAAGTAGAGGGGCTTGTCGGCGTGCACGCCGCTGGCGTCGCTCACTACGGTATTGGTAGGCGTATTGTTGTTGGCCTGGGCGCTGCCAAGCGAAGCGAACACCTCCACCCTTTGATCGTAGCCGTAGACGGCGCGGCGGCTGTTGTCTATGACGCCGATGGCGCCGCTGCGAAAGCGCAGGCTCACCAGGGCTGTGTCCAGGTCACCGGCCGCGCCGATGGCCGGGTCAACCAGGACCGAGCCGCTGGCATACACCTCTTCGACCTCGTCCCCCATCAGGTAGCGGGCCATGTCGAAGTCGTGGATGGTCATGTCGAGGAAGATGCCGCCCGATACTTTGATGTACTCTATCGGCGGCGGCGCCGGGTCGCGGCTGGTGATGCGCACGACCTCAGGCCTGCCCAACTTGCCGCTGGCCACCAGGTCGTGGATGCGGCTGAAGTTGGGATCGAAGCGGCGGTTGAAACCGACCTGGAGCTTGACCCCGGCACGGTCTACTTCGGCAAGAGTGGCGTCAATCCGTGCCAGGTCCAGGTCAATCGGCTTCTCGCAGAAGATGTGCTTGCCAGACCGGGCTGCCTCCTGGATGAAGCGGGCATGTGTGTCGGTGCTGGAGCAGATGGCGACGGCCTGGATGTCCGGGTCCGCCAGGAGCGCCGCAGGCTCGTCGGCCACCCTGGCGATGCCGAACTGCGCTGCCAAGTCCCTGGCGGCATCGAGGCGCACGTCGGTGACGGCAAGCAGCCTTGCCCCAGGCACCAGGCGGGTTAGCGTCTCGGCGTGCACGCGGCCGATGCGGCCGGCGCCGATCAGCCCGATATTGACTTTGTCTGCCATGGTCGCTCCTCCTCTGCGCCCGGGCTGGGTAGCCCGCCCGGGGAGGGCCGATTCTCCAGGCCCAGAGGATAGCACGACAGGCAGCGGCTTTCCACCCGCGCCCGTTAGCCAGAGTTGGCCCGGTAGCGGGCTCCGGACTGAACCAGTTTGGCCGGATCGCACCTATCTGGCGGTTGTCGTCCTCAGCGAGGGAATTCAGCGCGTGGGAGCCGGCGACGAGGCCCTGCCGGGCGCCTTCCCCTGCGCTTGCTTTTGCCGTTCATGCTGCTGTGCTATACTCCGGCCAATTCCACAAGCGGGTGCGGTGGCGCGAAGGGCATCGCTGGTAGGAACCGCCCGCTTGAGAGGCTG
>DAOTVV010000166.1:0-4586 GCA_034436255.1 Anaerolineae bacterium | reverse complement strand
TACTCCTCGGTGACGTCTGCACGCCACAGCTCTCAGAAAAGAGGGGCCATGGCCATCCACCTGCGCAGCTTTGGCGGCCCAGAGGACTTGGGCGCCATCGGGAGTTTCCTCGCCCGGCACTACCAGCCCGGCAACCGCGATGGCAACTGGTTCGAGCCGGTGTGGGAGTACGCCTACACCCACCCCTACTTTGACGAGTCGGCCGTGGGAGAGATCGGCCTGTGGGAGGACGGCGGAGAGCTGGTCGCCGTCGCCACCTACGAGTCGCGCCTGGGCGAGGCCTTTTTCCAGACCCACCCCGCCTACGCCCACCTCAAGCCCGAAATGCTCGACTATGCCGAGGCGCACCTCAGCGCACCGGGCCCCGACGGCCGGCTGCAGTTGAAGGCTTATGTCAACGATTTTGACCGCACCTTCGAAGAAGTCGTGGCGGCGCGAGGCTACCGGCTGGACCCCGGCTCGGCCCGGCCCACGTCGCAGTTCGACATCCCCTCGCCCTTCCCGGCCATCGCTGTGCCCGCCGGCTTTCGCCTCATCAGCCTGGCCGACGAAAACGACCTGCGCAAGATCAACCGCGTGCTCTGGCGCGGCTTCAACCCCCCCGGCGAGCCACCCGAGGAGGGCCTCGAGGGCCGCCGTAAGATGCAGTCGGGGCCGCATTTCCGCAAGGAGCTGACCATCATCGCCCAGGCGCCCAACGGCGACTATGCCTCGTACTGCGGCATGTGGTACGACGCCACGAACCGCATCGCCTACGTCGAGCCGGTCGCCACCGACCCCAGCTACCGGCGCATGGGGCTGGGCCGTGCCGCCGTCCTGGAGGGGATCCGCCGCTGCGGTGCGCTCGGCGCCACCGTCGCCTACGTCGGTTCCGAGCAGCCCTTCTATCTCTCCTTCGGCTTCCGCAAGATCTACACCGAGAACTGCTGGCTGAAGACGCTGTGAGGCAGCCTGCAGGGCCCGGCCAGTGCGTAGCCGTATAGGGGGTCTAGCGGGATGGGCGGGTGATCAGCTGCGCATTAGCCCGGCACTACTTGCCCGCGCCGTGCGGCTGGTGTATCATCCTTGCCGCCATCATCGAAGCCAGGGTGGCGCGTGCCGGCCATCCCAGGGAGCGTGGGGAACGATGCCATCCTCACCCATGCGCGGCCGCCTCGGGCTCGGCCTGGCCCTGCTCCCGCTCGGGCTCGCAGCCTGCGTGCGTCCGCGGCCCACGCCCAATCCCCAGGGCAACCCTGCCGCAGGCCCGGCGCCCAGGGCGACGACGACGCCCCTCGCGCCCACGCCCATCGTCGAGCTCCCCGCCGCGGATGCCTTCCTGGCCCGCGAGACGGCCGCCTCGCGCTTTGGCGGCGCCGTGCTGGTGGCGCGGCAGGGCCGCATCCTGCTCGAGAAGGGCTACGGCCTGGCCGATCGCGAGCTGGGCCTCCCCAACACGCCGCAGACGCGCTTCCACATCGCTTCGCTCACCAAGCAGTTCACGGCCATGGCCATCCTGCAGCTCCAGGAGCGCGGCAAGCTCAAGGTGACCGACCGCATCTCCAGCCACCTGGCCGGCTGCCCGCCCGCCTGGCGCGACATCACCATCGAGCACCTGCTGACCCACACCAGTGGCCTGGTGGACTATTTCGAGCTGCAGGGCCAGGGCGCCCCTCCCGAGCAGCCGGTCAGCCCCGGCGAGATCATCGGCCTCTTCCGCAACCGGCCGCTCCTCTTCGCCCCCGGCGCGGGGCACAGCTACAGCAACTCGGGCTATGTGCTCCTGGGCCAGATCATCGAGCAGGCCTCCGGCGAGAGCTATGCGAGTTGGATCGAGAAGAACATCCTGGCGCCCCTCCACATGGCCAGCACCACCTACCGGCCATCGTGCCTGGCCCGCTCGTGCACCGTGGGCTATGAGACCGCCTGGGTGCGCGCCCCCAACGCCGACCTCTCCATCGGCTACGCCGCGGGCGGGCTGTGCTCCACTGTGGAGGACCTCTACCTCTGGGGCCAGGCGCTCTACACCACCCAGCTCTGCAGCCAGGCCTCGCTCGACGCCATGTTCGCCTCGCCGGTCAAAGTGGCCGAGAACGTCTGGACCGGCTATGGCTGGTTCATCCGCAACATCTCGGGCCGGCGGCGTGTCGCCCACAGCGGCCTGCTCTACGGCTACTCCGCCATCATCGCCCGCTTCCCCGCCGAGCGGGTGACGATCATCCTGCTGAGCAACCTGGAGAATGCGCCGGTGACGGAGTATGTGGATGTGGCGGCGAGGGAGGTGTTCAGGTAGAGGAGGGGCGGATAACCAAGCTCTGCACCCATAACGTGCCTCCCCAACAGAAGACCCGCGCCCGGTGCCTTGCACCTACGCGCGGGTGCTGATAGGCTCGTTCCGCCAGGGTGTGCTCGCACCTGGGCCATGCCTCGGAATGTTGCAGCAGCGCCGTGGCTTTTCTGTTGTCACCATCCACTATAAGTCGAAGCCGCGGAAACGCGAAGGCCAACGATGAGCCGCGCGAGAGCCCCGGTATCGCCCCACGGTGGGGTACCGCTTCTCTCAGACGTTGGTCGCCCTGGGCCCCACCCTGCCCCCGCTAGCCCAGGCCAACGGGAGCAAAAGCGTGCGATGCGCGCGGCCTCCCACAACCTGCGAGCATCGCGTGTCTGAAGTCAACGCCACCAGAGCCGCGCGGGCGCTTCGGGCGCGCGCGGCACGACAAGCGCCAGCACCGCTGGCGGGGCTTCAGATAGCGCAAAGGAGCGGCCAAAGCGGTATGCCCCCGACACTCTGCCTATGCGGGCGAACAACCCACAGGTGGATGCGGCATGGGTGTGCCGCGTCAGGCAACCACCTGGGGCTGACGGAGAGGAGCACGCAGGGGCCACGGGCCAAGTCAACCGCCTTGGCCGGGTCAGACCGCGGAGGCACCGAGGTGACACGGTGTGCGCGGTTCACCCGCATGTGGCCTCACGCAATAATCTTACTTTGGAGGTTTCGTTGCCTCAAATAAGAATCTAACTTTGCGGCCTCGCTGCCCGACTTGACAATTCCCTGTGCCGCCACAGTTCTTCCTGGAGCGTCTCGATCTGGCGTAGGAGCGCCGCCGGGTTCAAGCCGAAGTACTGGTCGCGCAGCCGGCGCTTGGCGTCTTCGCTGACGGTTTCGGACTCCAGCGCGCGCTGGTAGGGCGTCTTGGCGATATCATAGCGTTTCCGGACTTGGGCGCCAACTCGCTCCTTGGCGACGAGCTTCTGCACCGGCTGGAAGAAGTTGACGTAGAGCCGGAGGGCCTGGTAGAGGGCTTCCAGCTTACGCAGGGCTGTTGTGCCTTCATAGCGGTCGTAGCCCACGAATTGCCGGACCACCGACCAGTTCTTCTGCTCGACGTGGGCCTGATCGTTCTTGCGGTACTCCCGCGAGCGGGTGAAGGTGATGCCCTCCTGGTCGCAGTAGCGCAGCAGGTTCGCGTTGATGAACTCGGAACCGTTGTCCGAGTCGATGCCCAGGAGCGGGAAAGGGAAGCGTTGCCGGGCAGCCGCAATGGCCTTGCTGACTTGGCGCTGGCTCTTGTTGAGGAGCGCCAAGCACTCGGTCCAGCCTGTGGCGATATCCGTCATATCCAGGGTGTTCAGGTACTGTCCATCGGCGCTCTGGCCGCAGTGGGCGACGAGATCCACCTCGACAAAGCCGGGGCGGGCGTCGTCCCAGTCGGCGAAGGTGCGCACCGGGATGCTTTCCTTGAGCAGCGAGCCCGGCTTGGTAGTAGCAAGGCCGCGACCCCGAGGACCTCTCCGATGGGGCCGCAGCAGGCGATCCGCCGTGGAGATGCTCATGCTGAGTAGCAGGGCCCGCGTCTCAGGGTCTAGCCGCAGCTCGCCATGCCGCTCCAAGGCCTCGACGAACTCCTTCAGACATGGCACCAGGCGTTTGGCGGCGATGCAGTTGGCAACCTTCCACACGTCGAGTAAGGCGAACTCGACCTTGGCATTGTAGCGGCGCCGCCTACGACGCTTCTGCCGGCGACGTTCGGCGGGCGGGTGATGGAGGAGATGGATAGCGTACTTGCGATGGTAGCCGGTGCTGGCTACGAACTCGTCCAGGATCCGCTCCTTCTCTCTGCCCGTTGCCTTGGCGTAACGCAGGATCACTGCGGCCAGCAACTCGCGTTTGCTCTGAACGGTCATCATGCCTCTCTTCCTCCGACTGCCTATCGCCTACGCAGCCGGTAAGATTATTACATGAGGCAACGAATGACCCAAAGGTTAGATTCTTATCTGACGCCACGAAGCGCCCAAAGTAAGATTCTAGATGAGGCAACGCGTGGGGTTGACAACGCTGCTCCCACGCCTATACTGTAGCTTCCGCTGCCCGGGCAACCACAGGCAGCTCACAAGGAGGATACAGTGGGCGAACTGCGCCGGCTGTCGGTATTCGTGCGGCCCTACTGGAAGCGGATGGCCGCAGCGATCCTCTTACTGCTCGTCTCGAGCGGCCTGGGGCTGGTGTTGCCGTTGGTCATCCGCGGCATGATCGACTCCGTCTTTGTCAGCCGCGACTATGCGCAGTTGAACCGCATCGTCGGCGGCCTGCTCCTGGTCTTTGC
>DAOTVV010000165.1:0-3230 GCA_034436255.1 Anaerolineae bacterium | reverse complement strand
CAGAAGAAGCCCCTGGGTGCGAAGTCCGGGAAGTGTTCTGCGTAGTAGCCCAGGGCAAGTCGCATGGCCAACTCGACGGCCGGAATCGAGAGATCTGCTCCCTCCGGCACATGGATCTCGATAGCATCGTCGCCGGGTGCGAGTACCTGGCGCCATGGAGGCTGCTGCAGGGAGAGCGACATTGCCTGGGCTAGCCCTTCTTGAGTGATGGCGACGTTCGAGCGCAGCTCGCCCTCGGCGGAGGTAACCTCGGCTGTGAGGGGCGGGGTCACTCCGGGGCGGCTGGACGAGCAAAACACGTAGCCTCGCGAGTCGTAGTTCATGCCGGATGTGGGCAGCATGATCACTTCGCCGCTGTTGGCATGGCGGTATGCCTGGATTGGACCATGAAAGGCCTGCAGCGAAAAGGACAATGAGCCCAGGTCAGCGCTAGCGGCGCGGAGGTCATAAGCCAGGTCGGGCAGGTCGGTGTAGGCCAAGCGTCCACCGCGCCCAAGAGCGTCGGCCAGCGCCCGGTGCACCCGAGCGCGAGCGGCGTCGGCTTGCGCATCCGGTATGCGCCGGGAAACGATGGCCTTTTCCTGATCGGAAAGGGCGGCAAGCACGACCAGGAAGTTGACGTGCTCTGGCACGCCGGAAAGCTTGTCGGCAAGCGGCTGACATTCCAGCCAGAGCCATTGGTTGAACCGACGCGATTGCAACATGATGTAGCGCGTGAGCGCCGTCATGGCAGCGAAGCGCGGCGCGGCCGTGACCAAGCGCAGCAGTCCCGCGATCTCACTCGAGGAATCGGGCGGCAGGGGGGCTCCCGCAGCCAGCAGCGCCAGGCCCTGCGATGCCTGAGCCGCAAAGAAGGCCGGCTCCAAAGTATACTCTGCCGCGTTACACCGGGAAGGCTGCGACAGAGCGCCGGCCTCAGCGGCCAGGGCAGCGCTCACCTCCGGGCTCAGGCCTGACGACCGCTGGAGGTAGTGCGTCAAGTCGGCCAGCGCTTCGGCCAACCGGGCATTCATGGGCATATCCTGGCCGCGGCAACCACTACCGGCCTGTCTCCTCTTTCGCCGTGATGTCGCCTATATAGGACGCGTTTGTCACCGTTGCTGCTGGCACGTATAGTAGTGAGAGATATACATTGAGTCCGTTCAGACAAAGTAAGGAGGATTGGCGATGAAGATCCGCATCGAGTATTGCACCTCTTGAGGCTACCTGCCAAAGGCCGTCAGTTTGACGGAGAGATTGCTGGGTGAGTTCAAGAACCGAATCGAGGAGCTCGTCTTACAGCCGTCCAGTGGAGGGCGGTTTGAGGTGAGCGTGGATGGCAGGCTGATCCATTCCAAGGCTGAGACCGGCCGCTTCCCCACGGTGGATGAGGTGCGCAGCGCAATCGCCAAGCCTGCCTAGAGGGCAGCCTGGCCTTGCGGCTGCGAGAGCTGAGTTAGACAGCGCGGGTGGAACGCTCCACCCGCGCTTTGTGATGCATGGTTCTGGGAGAGTAACTTGCCGGACTTTGACGTGGTAGTGGTGGGAGCCGGTCACGCTGGCTGCGAAGCGGCGCTTGCCGCAGCGCGAATGGGCCGGCGCACGCTCCTGGTTACTATCAACATGGACCGTATCGCCTACATGTCCTGCAACCCCAGCATCGGCGGTCCGGCTAAGGGGCACGTGGTGCGGGAGTTGGCGGCGCTCGGCGGGGAGATGCCGCGCAACACTGACCGCACCCACATCCAGATTCGTTTGTTGAATAGCTCCAAGGGTCCGGCGGTTCAGGCTCTGCGGGCGCAGGCGGACAAGGCGCTCTACAGCCAGCGCATGAAGCAGACGCTGGAGCAATGCCCGAACCTTCGGCTCCGGCAGGGGATGGTGACCGCCGTCGAGCTGGTGAAAGGGCGGGTAGCTGCCGTCCGCCTGGCGGATGGGGCCCGTTTCGCCACGCGCTCCGTAGTGCTGACGACTGGCACTTTCTTGGCGGCCCGCATTATGGGGGGCGACTGGGCCATGCCAGCGGGAAGGCAGGGGGACCCGCCGGCTGTAGGCCTCTCGGCTTGCCTGCGCGACCTGGGCTTGGCGCTTGTGCGCATGCAGACCAATACGCCGCCGCGCATTGACGCCCGCAGCGTGGATTACAGCCTCAGCGAGCCTCAGTACGGCAGCGAGGCTCCCTGCTATTTCGGCCTGTATTACGATGAGTTGCCGCCTGGGCCTCCTTTTGTGCACGATGACATCTCGCCTGTCTATCCGATTCCCTGGCAGCCATCTTGGCGACCCCAACTACCGTGCTACATGGTGCGCACAAATGCCGAGACGCACCGGATCGTGAGAGAGAACCTGCACCGCTCTCCGATCGCGGCCGGCATCTCCCAGGGAGCTGGCCCGCGCTATTGCCCGTCCTTCGAAGAGAAGATCGTGCGTTACCCTCAACATGAGTCGCACATTATCTTCCTTGAGCCCGAGGGGTACGCCAACAACGAAGTGTATGTGCAGGGCTTCTTCACCGCCCTGCCGGTAGACGTCCAGGAAGCGATGCTCCACAGCATCCCGGCCACCAAGGAAGCCGTGATCACGCGCCCTGGCTATGCCGTCGAATATGACGTTGTTCGAGCTGGACAGTTGGAGCCCTCGATGCAAGCCAGAGGTATTCCGGGCCTGTATCTCGCGGGCCAGATCAACGGGACGTCTGGCTATGAGGAGGCGGCAGGGCAAGGCTGGTTGGCCGGGGTGAATGCTGCCCTTTTCGTCCGTGGCGAACAGCCGCTGTTGCTCCGGCGCGATCAATCGTACATCGGGGTCATGGTGGACGACCTGATCACGAAGGAGCACACTGAGCCCTACAGGCTGTTTACCTCTAGAGCAGAGTTCCGCTTGCTCCTGCGCCAGGACAACGCTGACCTGCGCCTGAGCCCCATCGCTTATCGCCTGGGCTTGCTTTCTGAGGGCTTCCTCAAGAAGGTCGAGAGCAAGCGCACCGCTATCCAGGCCGAGATGGAGCGACTGGCGCATGCCATGATCCATCCGTCGGCTGAGACGGAGGCGTTATTTGTGGCGCAGGATCTGCCAGCGCTTACTGAGCCGGTTCAGGCCTTGCAGTTGTTGCGGCGGGAGGGCGTTGACTACGCCTTTGTTGAGCGGTTGTGCCCGGCCGAGGGACCGCTTATGCCCGAAGCACGCGAGACCCTGGAGATCGAGGCCAAGTACGCTGGCTACATTGAGCGGCAGACACACGAGGTCGAGCG
>DAOTVV010000164.1:0-2348 GCA_034436255.1 Anaerolineae bacterium | reverse complement strand
CGAGTGCCGCTAAGGCAGACGAGGAAGGGAGACGGAAAGGACACAGATGCACGCCGATGAGCACAGATCAGGAACGACTATCCTCTCTCATATCATGGCGGAATGGCCTGTCTCGCTGACAGATATTGCGGGGCAAATCTGCGTGCATCCGCGTTCATCTGTGTCCCATACGTCCCCTGCGCCCTCTTGCCGCGGATCAGGTGGGCTGGTCCAGGAGGTTGCGCACGGCGTGGGCGAGGGCGGCGGCCGTGAATGGCTTCTGCAGGAGGTTGACGCCTTCCGCAAGTACGCCCTGGTAGTGGATGGTGTTGTCGGTATAGCCCGAGGCGTAGAGCACCTTCAGGCCCGGCAGCATGGCCGTGAGTTTTTCCGCCAGTTGCCGGCCATTCATCCCGGGCATCATCACGTCAGTCATGAGCAGGTGGATCGGCCCCGGGTGCTCTCTGGCGAGTTCAACCGCGCTCTCGCCGTCGCCAGCCTCGAGCACCTTGTAGCCGAGGCTTGAGAGGACGCGCACGGCCACTCGCCGCACCAGGCCTTCATCCTCGACGACGAGCACCGTCTCGTTCCCGCGCGGCATGGGCTTGGGTGCTGGCGGCGGCTGAGGCACTTCCGCCTCGCGCGCTCTGGGCAGGTAGATCTTGAATGTGCTCCCCCGGCTCGGTTCGCTGTAGACCCAGACGCCGCCACCATGCTGGCGGACGATGCCATACACGGTGGCCAGGCCAAGCCCCGTGCCCCGGCCGGAGGCCTTGGTGGTGAAGAAAGGCTCGAACAGGTGTGCCTTCACCTCATCGTCCATGCCGATGCCCGTGTCGCTCACCGCCAGCATTACGTATTGGCCCGGCTTGAGTTCGGGATGGCGGGCGCAGTACGCCTCGTCCAGCTCAGCATTGCCCGTCTCGATGGTGAGCGTGCCGCCATCCGGCATGGCATCGCGGGCGTTGATCGCCAGGTTGACGAGGGCTTGCTCGATCTGGCCCTCGTCCGCCCGGGTGAGGCCGAGGTCGCTCGCCGTCATGGTGACCAGGTTGATGTTCTCGCCCAGGATACGCTGCAACATCTTGCTTGTGTTGCGGACGAGGTCGTTGAGGTTGGTGACTTTCAGTGTGATCAGGCGCCGGCGGGAGAGCGTGAGCAACTGGCCGCTGAGGTCGGCGGCGCGCTCCGCCGCTCGCAGCACTTCCAGGACATCATCCCTGGCCGGGTGATCCCTGGGCAGGTTGCCGAGGGCGAAGGTGGCCGCGCCCATAATCGCCGTGAGCAGGTTGTTGAAGTCGTGAGCGATGCCGCCAGCAAGGCGGCCGATGCTATCCATCTTCTGCAACTGGCGCACCTGCTCCTCGAGCCTCTGCCGCTCGGTGATGTCATGGAGGATGCAGTGCGTCTGGCGGAAGTTGCCCTCAGCGTCCCGCGCTATCCTGCCGTCGAAGGCAATGGTGATCTTCCTGCCGTCCTTGCGGCGCATCTGGAACTGCACCTGGATCGAACCGCGCTGCTTGAAGGCGGGAAAAGCCTCAGCGAACCTCTCGGCCTCTCCCGGAGCCAGGAAATCGGCGAAGGGCCGGCCGATCACCTCCTGCCGCTCGTAGCCGAGCGTCTCCAGCCAGGCCTGGTTCACCTCCAGCAGCCGCCCCTCCTCGTCCAACGATTGGTAGCCTACGGGCGCCTCCTCGTAGAGGAGGCGGAAGTGCTCCTCGCTGCGGCGCAGCGCTTGTTCCGCCTGGCGACGGGCCAGGCCGGTGGCGATGCTCCCCGCCAGATGCTCCAGCCCGGCGATGCTGGAGGCGGAAAACATGCCGGCGCGGCGATCGTTGAACTGCAGCAGGCCCAGCGTCTCACCCCCAGCCTTGAGCGGGATGAGAGCAACGGAGAGGTAGCCCTCGCCGTTGCAACGGTCGCGAGTGCGCACCTGGAGGTCGCCCTCGCTGCCGCCGGCGAGCAACCCGGTAATGTTGTTGGTCCAGAAGCTGCCATAGGCGGTGAAGAAGGGCTTGCCGGGGTCGAAGCGGCCACGGATGACGTTGCCGCACATGCACTCGAGGACAGGGTTGCCCAGCTCGTCGCGGAGGACTTGGCCGGCAAGGTCGCGCGCACAGAGGTGGCGCTCTCTCTCGATGAACTGCTCCGGAAAGCCGGAGGCCTCGATATAGGGATAATCCTCCCCCTGGCGCAGGCGGATGCCGACGGCCTCGCAGTCGCTCACCCGCCTGAGGTAGGCCACGATGCTGCGCAGGAGGGCGTCCAGGTCGGCCTCGGTGTTGAGGAGTTGCAGCAGGTGCAGGGTATGCTCGCGCTCCAGGCGCAGCTGCACCTGGGCAGTGACATTGCGCTTGAGGAGGATGACG
>DAOTVV010000163.1:0-12722 GCA_034436255.1 Anaerolineae bacterium | reverse complement strand
CAGGGCCGGCCCGTCGCCGTGAGCGCTGAGGAACAAGCTGCCGAACCACGCTGGGAACACGCCCTGCAGATGGATGCGGATGGGGGCTCGGCCTGGCAGGTGCAGGAGCAGCCCACGGCTTCTGGTGTCATCGTCGCTGCTGAGCGTACTCCCCGCTTGAACCTTCAGGGGCCACACCTGGCCCGGTTGTAGCAGGATCGTTTCGCTCCTGGTGCTCGCCGGCCAACGCAGGGCCAACAAGCGCACAAGTGTCAGACCCAGGCTGGCGCTGCAGCTCAGCAAGAACCGGGCAGACATGGCCTCGGCGATAGCCTGGTTCTGCCCAGAGGCCGGCCAGCGCAGCCGGTAACCGAACATGGCGACGACCAGGCGCAGACGCAAGAGCACCCGGCCTAGAGAATGCTCAGCATAGAGCAGCACCGGCGGAGCGGTTGGGCCGGAAGGCCCGATCGGGTCAGCCTGAATCGCCGCCGCATTCCTCGCGGCCGACGCTAACCCGACCAAAGCGCTGAGGGCAAGCACTGCTCTCCCCCATGGACGCACGGTTGCAGCGCTCAGGGCCGCCGTCAGCAGGAGGCTGTAAGGTGCTTGCTCGTAACCCAGGGAGTTAGCCAGATCGTGGCGATCAGCGTAAAGGCCCGGTAAGGCGGCTGCGGAGGTGATGACGGCCAACAGCAGACCGAGGCAGGCTGTCATCGCCTGTGGCGAACTCAGAACGAGCCACGCTCGCGCCAGGGGATCCTGCCTGGCCAGAGTGCGCAGCAGCGCCGACAATCTGGCAGCAAGGTACTGGCGCACGCCTCCAGCACTAGACATGTTGCTGAGAACGCCAGCGGAACTGGCGGCCGATCGCGAGCAGCCTGGGTGCCGCATAGCCATACAGGCTGTACAAGGCTGGCCAGGGAGTGTAATCCCAGGCACCTAGACCTTGCTTGAGTGTGCCACCAAAGCCCAGCTTGAACCGCAAGACGCCAGCCATCCCGTCTGATGTGTCGGCCACTTCCGGCGCACCCCACATATCATAGGTGCGACAGCCGCGTTGGCGTGCCCAGAGCATGGCGTGCCACTGCAGCAGGTATGTCGGCATGAGGTTGCGGCCTTCGTTCGCGGAGGCGCCATGGAAATACCAGGCGTTGGGTCCGTAGGCGACGACGACAATTCCTGCCAACGTGCGGCCGTTGTGACGTGCGAAGAGAACCGTTGCCATGTCATTGGTCAGCAGAGATGACCAAAGTGCCCTGTAATATGACAGGGGCCGGACTATGAAACCATCTCTGTTGGCTGTCTCTCGGTAAAGCGAGTACAGTTCATCCAATCCCTCGGCAGCGGCCTGGTCTACACTTACACCCTTGCGATCTGCCAACCGGATATTGTAGCGGGCCTTCGGCTTCATGCGTGCCAACAAGGCTTCCTCAGGCTCGGAGAGGTCCAAGACGACGCTGTTCCGGAACTGGACCTCGCTTCCCTTGCGCCAGCCGCGTTCCTGCATGGTCGGAGCAGCCCAGGCAGTAGCCTCTTCATCCCAGATCTCCGGGTCTACCTTGAGCCAGAGCAGCCTCCTTCGGCGGGCCAAAGTCTCTAGCGAAGCGAGGGCGACAGCCAACGTGTCCGCGCAGGGTTGAATGAGGATTGGCCCACGCGGCACGTAGCCAACCCACAGTCCAGGCGCTAGCCTGCGCGTGAGCAGGCTGGCGTAGCCAAGCGGCTGGCCTGCGTCGCCGATGAGGATACGATCGGCGTGCCAACCGTACAAGCGCTTGAACTCGCCCCAGGCATAGGACTGCAGGAAATGAGCGTTACCCAACTGAGCGAGGGCGCCATCCCACTCGGCCTGCGAGCGAATGAACTCAACTGGTGACGCTTCGGGTCGCATCTCAGCCCGCACCGGCGTCCCTGCACTCGACACAGCCTCGGTCAATGGAAGGCCAGTGGTGCTTGACCGGTTCAGCCTGGCTAGCATAGAATCTGGCAGCTAGTTTGTCGGCGTGCATGGGACGTCCTCCAGTGGGTGTCCTCGCCAGAAAGCTTCTGAGAAGACAGTGGAGTGCAGCAGGCGGTAGGCCAGCGGATCTTGTGCCACCAGGTCCTCGGGCCGCTGGCAGTAGAGGGCGAAAGCCCAGGCGAAGTATTCGGCTGGACTGATCTCGCTAGCGGGTTTGTTGTGGTAGGCCAGCTGGCAACTGCTGAGGAGACGGCGGGCGAAGTCTTGCCATGCCCGGGAGCAGGCGGCACCGTCCGTCACCGCTCGCAACTGGCCGCCCGGCCCGGAACCGAGCAAGTAGTCCACGAGACGGGCAAGAGCCTGGGCTACTCGTTCCGGGGCCAGTTTCAGGTCGGCGGTGTGGAGTAGCGCGACCGAGCGCAACTCACGGCCGTCCAGATCGCGGGGGCCGGGCGTATACGCGGTGGCCCGTTCGCCGATGACGACATACCCGTGAGCGGCAGTCGCCAGGCTGTGCAGGAGGGTGGGCGGCCAACAAGAGAGCAGACGTTCGAGGGCGCGGCGTGCCAGCCACACCTCTACGGGGCGTGTGCGGTAGCCTGAGCTCGAGCGCTGAGTGGCGACAAGGCACTTGCGGCGTAGGAACTCAGTGAGTGCCCTCTGCTTGTCTTGAGACGAGTTGGATGCAGCCTTATTCACCGAACCTATCCATCGAGGAGTGTACCATGGGTTTCTTGAGACTGCTGCTGGGCCTCGCAGTTGGCCTGGCCACGGGCTGGGCCGCAGGCCGTCTTTACGCGCCAAAAGCCGGTGCCGAAACGCGGCAATGTCTGCGGGCGCGCTACGAAGAGATCGCAGCCGAAGCGCGGAAAGCCGCGGAGGCCAAACAGGCGGAAATGCAGACACGCTATGAGGCCGCCAAACGCGCCGGCACCGCAGCCACTAGCCGCCCCGGTCCGCGTTCGCGACGCTGAGGCGGTAAGGCGCGGGCGCCGAAGCCTCAGCACTGAGGGCAGAGACGAGCAAGGCCCGCATCTCCCCGGGTTTGGCAGCCGGCAGTTGCCAACGTCCAGTGTTGTCTCGGTCGAGCGGCATGTTCCACGCTTGCACGCCAGCCGGGCCGACGAAGAGTGCCTGAACTGCGTAGCGCTGTTCGAGCGGTTCTTCGGTAGACAGGAGGGCGAAACCTTGTGCTTGCCATCCATTCCAAGCCTCAGCCGCATCGTAGAAGCCGATCTCGGGCACTGACAGATCGTCCAGGCATAGGCCGGGATGCTCAACTGCATCGTCCGTCATCACACCGAGGCGCAGCAAGACCAGCCGTCCGGCAAAGTCGGATAGATCCACTTCCCGCTGCACCCAGCCCTGGCTCTTGCCTGTGAAGCCAACGCCAGGGTTGGTTCCGTAAGGGTCGTCACTGGTCATGCCGTCTCCACTGAGCAGATGCCAGGACCGGCCGCCATCGTCTGAGACTGCCACGTAACCCCAATCGTAATCCTGCTCGATGTCGTACCAGGCCCAATACGACAGATGGGCACTCGAGACATGGCGCAGGTCGAGAAGTCTAGTCAGGGAAGCGTCGGACTGGGAGAGGCGGTTCAACCACCAGAAGGCATGACCGCTGTGCGGGGCAACCGGCACCACCGGCGCCAATCGCTCACCATGGAAGCTGACGGCGAGCGGGCCGTCGGCGGGCAGGCGTATCAACTGGCTGCCATATTGGGCCACCGCACCATCAAGTTCACCTGTCAGCAGGCTCTGGTAGGAGGGCAAGTCACATCTGCCCGAGTCGGCGACGGAGGGCGGGCCCTCTCTCAGGCGAAGGCTCGCTTCATGCGCTGCCCAGGAGAGGAAGATGCCATCGAAGGACAGGCCCGAGCCTTGACCCGACAGGACCGCCTGGAGCCCGGCCAAGTCGGGCGTACCGGAGAGGGCAACCCTCTCCAGTGCGGCTTCGCCCTGCGACTGGCGCCAAAACCGGAAGAAACTGGCTGAGCCCTCATAGTGAGGTCCTGCATCTCCGTCACCGTCGGACCAGCGAAGAAGGGGGAAATTGGTACAAGGGAGAACCGCGCTCTCAGTGGGTGTGCTTGGCTCGGGCAAGCTCTCGGCTAGCACCGAGAGCCCCTCATTGATCCAGCTCTCTTGCTGCGGGTTCACCTGAAACTGCAGGAGGTGCTGCAATTCGTGCGCGATGATGCCAGGGGAGCAGCCATCCTGCCCGCAGTACGAGGTGGCGATGTATATGGCCTGGCGGTGGTTGCTGTAGGCTAAGGGGGCCGATTTGGGCTGATCCGCGGAGGAGAAGTAGCCTCCCTGGGCGGTCATACTGGCGAAGACGACGTCCACGGGCAGTTGGATGCTCGCCGAAGCTGCCCGCCACAGGGCGGCCAGATGGCCCTCGTTGGCGGCCTGGTCGGCTCTCTCAGCCGCGACGAGCATCGCCTGGTGGTAAGGCACACTGGCGTCATCTCCCCAGACACGAAACCGGCGCGTTCTGCCAACCAGATGCACCGTGGTTCGCTGATAGGCGCCATGATCTCCTGAGGCGATCCAGAGAAGCAGCGATTCCGCTTGAGGATCAGCCAAACCCAAAGACACTGTGCTCGACGCCCGCGTGCGCGGAGGCTGGTAAAGGCGGACGTCGCGTTCGGGGGCGTGCGCTGCCTGGAGCTGGACGCGCGCTGGTGGCACGGCAAAAGCAAGCCACGGAAGGCGCCACGACGGCACCAGGGCCGCGGCCAGCGCCGCACTGAGCAGCGCAAGGATGATGGCGGGAAGACGGCGAACTGACACGAGCTGATTATAGCATAGTCGCCGCCTGGATTGTGCTCGCACTTGCGGGCGCCTACCAAGCGAGAGCGTGTTCTGGCCAGGCCATTCCTGGCTGCGGAATTCAGATCCCGCCGAGAATCGTCGGCTGGCTCCTGAGCACCTGGCTGGGCAAGGGGTAATGACCCTATAGTATGATGGTAGTATACTTCTGCCTGAACACAGTGAGGTTGCCTATGGAGGAGCGTCGGATAAGGGTCTTCGTTAGTGCTACAAGTGACCTGGAGCCGGAGCGCGAAGTGGTCGGTGAAACTCTGGCCCGCTTTCCAGCGCCGCTGCCGTGGGAGATCAAGCGCACCCCTCACCCCGGCGAGCAGTACCCAGGGCAGCTTGAGGATGTACGCCGTGCCGACCTGTTCTTGGTGCTCCTGGGCCAGGATATCACGGCGCCAGTTGGGGCCGAGGTGGAGACGGCCGCCAGTAGCGGCCTGGGCATCCTGGCTTTGGCGAAGGAGACGTCGCGCACACCTGCCGGTCAGTTCTTTCGCCATACGAGCGACATTCAGTGGCTGAAGTTCACCGGCCCGGCCGATCTGCGCGAAGTATTGCTGGAGCGTATGGTGAACAGGCTCTTGACGCCGCCGTTAGCCTATCGGCTGCTTCCAGAGGAGCTGGCCATTCTGGACAGGTACCTGCGTGAGCAGGAGGAGCAGCGGAAAGCCAAAGAGGAACCCATCCTGGTGGACGGGAGGCGCACCGGCGGAGCCGAAGATGGCGCCATCATCGTCGCGCCAAGCCGCAAAGGTCGGCGAAGCTAATCTGTACCGCCGTGCGGCCAATAACATCAGCTAGACATTCCGAGGAGGGCACACGTGCTAGCATTGGTCAAGGAAGCCCCGGGACCTGGCAATCTGCGTCTCAAGGAGGCGCCAGAGCCTCAGGCTGGTCCTGGCCAGGTGCGCATCGCCGTGCAGGCGGCGGGCATCTGCGGCTCGGACCTGCACATCATGCACGGCGACATCAAGCTGCTTGTTCGACCGCCGGTGACAATTGGGCACGAGTTTTCGGGCGTGATAGACCAGTTGGGCGCCGGCGTCAGCGGTTGGCGCATCGGCGAACGGGTGACCTCTGAGACAGCCGTGCGTACGTGCGGCACCTGCTATTCTTGCCGGACCGGCTTCCCGAACCGCTGCAGTCAGAAAGAGATAATCGGCTATGTGCACGACGGCGCTTTCGCCCAATACGTGCTCGTGGACGCAGCCCGGCTGCACCGCTTGCCCCCCGAGGTGGACTTCTTGAGCGGAGCGATGACGGAGCCGCTGGCATGCTGTGTGCGGGCGCTGTATGAGATCGCCAGGCTGCGGCCCAGCGACCTCGTGTTGCTTGCTGGCCCAGGTGGCATCGGGCTACTGGCTCTGCAAGTGGTGAAGGCTGCCGGAGCGACCGCATTCATGGTGGGCACCGCTAGCGACCGCGAGCGCCTCGCCCTTGCCCTCGAACTGGGGGCGGATCGCGTGCTGGTCGCGGGTGAGGACGACGTCAGTGCCGAGGTTGCGGCCGCGACCGACGGCAACGGCTGCGACGTGTTTGTCGAATGCTCGGGCGCTCCTGCGGCTGCTAGGCTTGGCCTTGAGGCGACGAGGCGGGGCGGGCAATACGTTCAGATAGGTCTGGCAGGCAAGCCATTTGAGCTAGACCTGTCGCTCCTGGCCTACAAGGAGCTCAAGATGGTCGGTTCACTGGGGCAGCGCTGGTCGTGTTGGGAGCCGGCCTTGCGCTTGATGGCAACCGGCCGAGTGAAAGCTCGGCCCCTGGCCACCCATATTCTGCCGCTCGAGCGCTGGGAGGAAGGCTTCGAGGCGTTCGAGCGTAAGGAAGGCATCAAGGTGATATTGGTGCCGCCTGGCGCAAGACCTTGATCCAGTTCGACATCTTCACGATCTTCCCGGGCATGTTCTCGGGGCCGCTCGACCAGAGCATCGTCTCCCGGGCCGTGAAGGCGGGCGCAGTCGCCTGGCAGGTTCATAACATCCGCGAGCACGCACAAGACCGCCACCAGACCACGGACGACATCCCGTACGGTGGTGGCGGTGGCATGGTGATGAAGGCCGAGCCCATCCTGCGGGTCGTGCGGGCTGCCATGCCTGACCTGGGGCAGCCTGGCGTCGAGGTGATTCTGCTCACTCCTCAAGGGGAGCTGCTGACGCAAGCCCTGGCGCGCGAACTCAGCCACAGTCGGCACCTGGGGCTGATCTGCGGCCGCTATGAAGGCGTTGACGAGAGGGTGAGTGCGCTCGTCCATGCGCGCGAGATATCCATCGGCGACTATGTACTCAGTGGTGGTGAGTTGGCAGCCATGGTCCTGGTTGAGACGGTGACGCGGCTGCTTCCAGGAGTGCTTGGGGATCCGGGCGCGACTTTCGAGGATAGCCATGCCGCGGGCCTTTTGGAGTACCCCCACTACACCCGCCCTGCAGAATTGGAGGGGCTGCGCGTCCCGGAAGTGCTACTATCCGGCAACCACGCTGAGATAGTCCGATGGCGCAGACAGCAGGCGATCCTGCGCACTCTGCGGCGGCGCCCCGACCTGCTGGTGAGGGCTCGGCTCGATGATTGTGACAGGGCGTTTCTCAGGGAGGCTCGCCGGGAACTCGATGATGATTGTGGCGAGTAGACGCGGGCGCACAACTGGTTGCCACTGGCAGGCGGAGCAGAGTGGTACTTGCGGTCGCAGACTTGAGGTGAGTTAGCACCCGCCAAGGCAAGGCTCGGTTGGCGGTCTGAACTGTTCTGCCCGGGTGGGCGGGCAACGTCGAAGCCGATTGGTTGGCTGACCTTGCCGGAGTGGTAGAGTGAACTATCTGGCGCGGAAACTGGTGGACCTGTGGCAGGCTCTGGCGCGCTGGTACTATAACTGGCGCTATGGTGCTGTCGCGCGCAAGTTGGAGACGCCAGAGGACAGAGCTCGGCGTGGCTTTATCATCGTTCAGATAGATGGCCTAAGTTACGAACAGCTCCAGAACGCCGTCGCACAGGGCTATGCGCCCTACCTGGCGACGTTGCTGCGCTCAGGGGATGGCGAGTGTTTTCGCTGGTGCTGCGGCTTGCCGAGCACTACTCCTGCTGTTCAGGCCGGCATCATGTTCGGCAGTCGGTATGACGTTCCTGGCTTCCGCTGGTATGTCAAGGAGACGCAGAGTTCAGTAGTCTGCAAGTATCCTGGGGCGCTGAACGCCGTGCAGCAGCGCCTCTATGAAGGGCGGGCCGGCATCCTGGAGAAGGGCGCCAGCTACGCGAACATGTTCGATGGCGGTGCCACTACATCGCTTTTCACCCTGGCTGCGATCGGCCGGACCAGCCTGCTCGAAAAGGTTGGGGGCCTGGGCCTGTTCTTCGTGATGCTTTTCAGCCCACTGCGTGTCCTGCGCATCCTCTGGTGGTCGATCTGGACCTACTTGAGCAGCGCCTGGCGGCAACTCACCTCGGTTTTCTGGCCCAACAAGTTCAGCCGGATCGGGCTGCTGACGCCATTCACGAGCGTTCTGACGGACGTGGTGGTGCGGGAGGTCGAGACCTTCGCCAGTCTGGTGGACGTCTATCGTGGCGTACCGGCCATTTGGGTGAACTACAGTAGTTACGATGAGTGGGCCCACATATTCGGCCCGGGCGACCACTATGCTTACCAGGCTGTGCGGGCAATTGACGCGCAGATCCGGCAGATAGACCGGATGCGTCGGCGCATGGCCCGCCGGGAATACGATTTGTTTGTGCTGTCAGACCATGGCATGGCTCCCTGCGTCCCTTTCGACAAAGTCTTCGGCTCTTCTTTCAGTCAGTTGATCGTTGACTACGCCGGCAAGCCTCTGGTCACCGACGAGACCATGAACGGGGCGCGGCATGCTCCGGCTGCTCGGGCACTGCTGGAGGATGAAATAGCAATTGCCGAGGGCCGGCTGACCGGATTGTCGTCGGGCGCGGCGCGCGCCGTCAAGAAGTCGCTGGCGAGACGTGGCGAGCGCGAGCCGAGTGGCCCGGCCCGGCCGACCGACGTCGTTGTGCGCAATTCCGGGCCGCTCTCTCACATTTACCTGAACTTGTCCCAGGCGCCCATGTTGCTGGAGGAGATCGAGGAGGCATATCCCGGTTTCGTAGAGCGCCTTGCGGCGCATCCAGGCATCGGAGTGGTCGCGGTGCGTTCTGCCGAGGGGCCTTACATGTTCACTCGCGAAGGACGATATTCGTGCGCTGGGCCGCCGCTCCCACCCAGCCTTCTTGCCCTGCGGGATGGTGAGGTCGCCAGTGCTGAGCTAGCGAAGCTGCTGAGCTACCCACACAGCGGCGACCTGGTGGTGCTCGGCAGATGGTCCGTGTGGGATAACGAGAATCTTGTTGTCAGTTTCGAGAAGCAGCAGGGCACACACGGCGGCGTTGGTGGCGAACAATGCTTCCCATTTCTGCTCGCAGTAGCTCAGTCGCCCAGGAGCTTCTCCCTGGCGGACGGCCCCGAAGACCTTTATCGCTTTTTCCTTTCCTATGGGCAGGCTGCACTGGCGGCCGAGGGACCGGCAGAGAAAGGTGAGGCGCAAGTTGTGCCCAGCGTAAAGCTGGCGGGCCGGCCGTAGAGGGTACTGCCTGGCTCTCGGCTGGCTGGCTGTAAGGCTGATTTCTGCAGGTTCGGTAGCCATGGTAGAATGTAATTTTGACACTGATATCACACTGGGCTGATGAACTACAGGCAAGCGCTCGATTTCATTTGGCGCCTCACCGACTACGAACGGCGCACCGGGTATGATTACTCGGCGTCTCGTTTTGACTTGGCGCGCGTTCGACTGTTGATGGACCGCCTTGCGGAGCCTCAAGCGGGCATGGTTCTGGCCCATGTCGCTGGGACCAAGGGCAAGGGCTCCACAGCTGCGATGCTTGCGGCCATTCTGAGCCAGGCTGGCGTGCGAGCCGGTCTGTACACCTCGCCGCATCTGCACAGCGTGCGGGAGCGGATACGAATTGACGGTGTACCGATTGGGCGCGAGCAGTTTGCCGAGGCGGTGGAGCGTGTTGAGGAAGCATCGAGCGGCATTGCGGGTCTGACAAGTTTTGAGGTGCTCACAGCGACGGCCTTTGTGGCTTTCACTGGTGCGGGCGTACAGGCTGCGGTGATCGAGGTGGGGATGGGCGGCCGGTTGGATGCCACCAACGTAATCCAGCCACGCGTCGCGGTCATCACTTCCCTGAGCTACGATCACACAGCGTATCTTGGCGACACGATCGAGGCTATCGCTGGCGAGAAGGCGGGCATCATCAAGCACGGCATTCCCACAATATCAGCGGCGCAGCCGCCTGCAGCCGCGCGCGTATTGCGGGATGCTGCTGCAGATGCGGGAAGCTCGATACAGTTCGTAGGTGCGGATTGGCACTATCGTTGCGGCGAATTCAGCGAGCGCCGGCAAAGCCTGCATGTGTCCGGTCCGCCGCGGCCAGAGCCGCTCGCGGACGGGGACTACTGGTTGGAGTTGTTGGGAGAGCACCAGCTGGAGAATGCAACGCTGGCCCTGGCCGCGTCCGAATGCCTGACAGAGGATGTCCATCTCGAACCGCAGGATCTGCAGCGAGGCCTGTTGGCTGTGGAGTGGCCTGGGCGCTTTGAAGTGGTTCATCACAAGCCGAGCGTGGTTTTGGATGGTGCCCACAATGTAGACTCGATGGCCAAGCTTATCGCTGCAGTGCGGCGGCATCTCGGGCCGGGAAGGCTGCGCATTGTGTTCGGAGCCTCGCGGGACAAGGACATTGCTGGCATGTTCGCTCTCCTGGCCGGTAGCGGCTCCACAGTCTATGCCTGTCAGAGCGAGCACGGGCGCTCAGCGAGCGTCGCCGAAGTGGCCGCTGCCGCCAGGGCCCATGGTCTGGGCTGTCTTGAGCAGCCGTCCGTATCCGATGCCCTTTGGCAAGCATATGGAGATGCATCCGTAGACGACCACGTGCTAGTGACCGGGTCATTGTTCGTCGTGGCGGCGGCCCGTGAAGCCATCGCCCGGCGGTACGGGCGTGTTAGTGTTGATGATGGTGAAGTTGAGGTGGTGTCTTTGGCTGACACCTGGAGGAGTTGATTGGCTGAGCAGGACGATGCCGTTTTTGGCACTCAAGTGGATCAGATAGAAGAGTTGGCGCTGATGCCACTGCGGGACACAGTAGTTTTCCCGCACATGGTGGCGCCGCTGATAGTGGGCCGGGATCGTTCAGTGCGTGCGCTCGAAGGCGCGGTCCAGAACGAGACCGATCTCGTAGTCGTGGCCCAGCGGAACGCCGAGGTTTCGGAGCCGTCACCCGAAGACCTTTATGAAGTTGGCACACTGATCACGGTGGCGCGCACTCTGCGCATGCCTGATGGGACTACGAGTGTGCTGGCGCAGGGGCAGGCGCGAGTGCGGCTGGTGGACATTGTGGGCGATCGCCCCTACATGCGGGCTCACGTGATTCGCCTGGCGGAGACGACAGCCTCCGGTTTGCCCGTCGAAGCACTGATGCGGGCCGTCCTTACCCTTTTCGAGAAGGTTGTGCACCTGTCCGACTCGATTCCTGAGGACGCCTATGTGGCCGCCATGAATGTTGACGACCCGGGCTGGTTGGCCGACATGATCGGCTCGGTGCTCAACCTGAGCATCGCCGATAAGCAGGATTTGCTCGAGACCTTCGACCCGACTACGCGCCTGCAGAAGATCAGCTTGCTGCTGGCGAAGGAACTGGATGTCCTGGAGCTCGAGGACCGCATCCAGTCTCGTGTTCAGGAGGAAGTGGACAAATCCCAGCGTGAGTACTTCCTGCGCGAGCAGATGCGCGTTATCCAGCACGAACTCGGCGAGAACGATCCGTATGAGGCCGAGGTCAACGGCCTTGCCGAGAAGATCGCCGAGGCGCATATGCCCGAAGAGGTACGCGAGCGTGCCGAACGGGAACTGGCGAGGCTGAAGAGCATGCCGCCTGGCTCTCCTGAGACAGGCATCATCCGGACGTACATTGACTGGCTGCTCGACCTGCCTTGGAGCAAGGCCACCGAGGACAACATGGACATAGCCCATGTCGCCAAGGTGCTGGAGAGCAACCACTACGGTCTCGAGAAGATGAAGGAGCGCATCGTGGAGCACATCGCGGTGCGCAAGCTGGCGGCCGAGAGCATGCGTACGCCCATCCTTTGTTTTGTCGGGCCTCCGGGCACAGGCAAGACCTCGTTGGGCCGCTCCATAGCCGAAGCGATAGGGCGCAACTTTGTGCGTGTCAGCCTCGGCGGCGTGCGTGACGAGGCCGAGATCCGCGGTCACCGCCGGACCTACATCGGGGCACTGCCGGGGCGCATAATCCAAACGATGCGACGTGCCGGCTCGGTGAACCCGGTGTTCATGCTGGACGAGATAGACAAGTTGGGCTACGACTTCCGAGGCGACCCGTCGGCAGCTCTGCTGGAAGTGCTTGATCCGGAGCAGAATTATGCTTTCTCGGATCACTATCTTGAGGTGCCATACGACTTATCGAAAGTAATGTTCATAACGACGGCTAACTGGCTTGACCCGGTGCCTGACGCTCTTCGTGACCGCATGGAGGTGATCGAGTTCCCGGGTTACACTGAGGACGAGAAGGTGGCCATCGCCCGTCGCTTCCTCATTCCGCGCGAATTGAGAGAGCATGGTTTGCCATCGCTCGACTTTTCGGATGCAGCCTTGCGTGAGGTGATACGCGAATATACATACGAGGCTGGGGTTCGCAATCTGGACCGACAGATTGCCAACATCTGCCGCAAGGTCGCTCGGCGGGTGGCGGAGAGCAAGGCCCCGCCGGCGCGGGTGAGCGCGCGTTCGATAGCCGGCTATCTTGGTGTGCCCAAGTACAGCTTCGGCATGAAAGAGGAGCAGGACCAGGTAGGTGTGGCTACGGGGCTGGCTGTCACCGAAGTAGGTGGCGACGTCATGACCGTCGAGGTGTCGGTGATGCAGGGCAAGGGAGGGCTGCTGCTCACGGG
>DAOTVV010000162.1:0-10413 GCA_034436255.1 Anaerolineae bacterium | reverse complement strand
CTCGACCTGGACAAGATGCTCGCCGCCACACGGGACCTGGCTCTCGGGCTGGCGGCATAGAGGGTTGCGGGGACACGCCCACATGGCGGGCACGGCGTGGTTCGTGCGGCCACTGTGGGCGTGGTTTTTGCCCCGCCGGTTACGGGAGCCGATCGAGATGGCGACCCGGCCCTCGTGGCGCAGGGGTTGGGGAACAGGGCAGCGCGAGACGCGATCGGGCGGCCATTGTCGGGGCGGCGCTGCTGGCCGCACCTTTACGCGGTCCAGGGGGTAGAGGAGATGCCGGCATCGCGCGCCCGGCTGAGCGAAGCGCTCGGGGCGGTGGCTACCATCGCTGAGCAGGCTAGCGCCGCTGCCGAGCAAGTGGCAGCTGCCTCACAGGAACTGTCGGCCCAGGTGCAACAACTCGATGTTATCGCGCACCGCCTCGAGGGGAATGCGCGCCAGGTGCTCGAGGCCGTCGAAGTGTTCGACCTGGCAGACCTTGATAGGAGCGGTATTAATGTGCGCCGACCGGCATTGGCCACGGTTGGCGAACGCCGAAAGCAGGTGCCCGTCCCGGCCTGAGAGGCGAGCACCTGCCTATACCCGCCCGCGAGGTCCTTCGCGCCTTCAGCTGACTGGTGTTACAGGGCGGCCCTCGCGAGCGGATTGGTAGATGGCCTGGATGATGGCCACGGCCTTACGGGCTTCGTGGCCATCTAGTTTGGGCGGGCGGCCCTCTTCGATGGCGGCGAGGACGTCGGCGATCTGCTCGGCGTGCGCCGCCACAGCGGGGCTGCCCAGCGCCGCACGGGGATCGCTGGCGCCGGTCGTCCCCGTCACGCTACCCGGCTCTGGGGCAGGCACGTTCTCCACGTCCCAGTACGTGATCTCGTCAGCGCTGATGATGATATTGCCGCGCTCGCCATGCAGTTCCAGGCGCGCCGGCAGGCCACGGTAGATGGCCGTGGAAGCCTCCAGGCAGCCGAGCGCCTGGGAGGTGAGCGGCGCCTCAGCGAAACGCAAGGCGGCCACGGCCACGTCCTCCACCTCGATGCGCTCGTGGTGGGCAGAGATTTCGCTGTAGGCCATCACCTCGCGCACCCCACCCATGATCCACTGCAACAGGTCCACATAATGGACCGCCTGGTTCATCAGGGCGCCGCCACCATCCCAACGCATTGTGCCGCGCCACTCATCACCGTCGTAGTAGCTCTGGCTGCGGTACCAGGGCACGAAAGCGTTGGCCAGCACCATCTTGCCCAGCTGCCCCTCCTGAACTGCCTGGCGGGCGCGGCGGTAGGCAGCGTAGGAGCGGAACTGGTGCGTGGCGCCGAGGGTGACGCCGTTCTCCTTGCAGGCGGCGATGAGGGCGTCAATCGCCGGCAGAGTGACATCTATCGGCTTGGTGACGATGATATGCTTGCCGGCCCGGGCGGCGGCGATGCCGACTTCGGCATGGCGGCCACTCCAGACGACGACCTCGAAGATGTCAATGTCGGGCCGGTCCAGCAGTTCGTGGTAGTCGTAGCAGGGCTCAGCGCCGTAGCGGCGCGCCAGGGCATCGGCCTTCTCGCGGACGACGTCGCACACGGCCACCAGGCTGGCGTTGGGCAGAGCGGTGATGGCGTCGGCATGCACCGGGGCGATGACACCGGCGCCGATGAGGGCGATACCGTAGGTCTTGCCAGGCATAGAGCAACTCCTCATGCCATTTTGATGGTGGCCCCAGCATACGCCGCTGCCGGCCATTTGTGAACCGGCGGCCGCATTTTCCTCGCGGAAGCAATTTCTGCATTTTCTGGACAATGCCTAAAAGCGTGCTATAATAGAACAAATGTTCTTATGAGGCTGGAGGCGAGGCGATGTCCAGGCAGATCTGCCAGGCGACGACCAAGCGGGGCAAGCCCTGCCGCAACCCTGCCTTGCCTGGCTCGCTCTATTGCCGCCGGCATTCTTGTCACGGCGGCCAGGACCCTGCGGCGGCAGGCGGCAGCCAGGAAGCCGGGGAACAGGCAAAGGGCGACGCCGATGCTTCCTGGGAGCAGGGCAAGCGCCGCTCCCTGCTCCAGGGCGTGCTCGGCTCTGAAGAGGTGCGAGAGTTGGAGGCCCTCACCGCCGAGCCGGAGGTGGACGACATCATGCCCGCCATCGCCTATGCCCTGCGCCAGGCCATCCTGGAGGGGCTGCAGCCGCGTGAGATCCTGCGCGCCTGCGACTCCTACCTCAAGGCCCTGGTAGCACGGCACAAGATGACGGGCCAGATGGCGCATTCCCTGGAGCAGGCCCTGGCAGAGGCGCTGGACGCCATCACGCACGAGCTGGCTGCAGGGGAAGAAGAGGAAGCGGACGAAACGCGCATGAACACGGATCAACGCGGATGAAAACATAAATCCCGCCTTATCCGGCCTTATGCGGGTGCATCTGCGCTTATCCGGGTTCATCCGCGTCCTTATCCGAGGGAATTGTGGATCGCGAAGCAGTAGCGAGGGTATTCGGGGAGCCGGGGGCGTTCTCGGCGGGCGTGATTGGGCGGCGGCTGCGGCCCTATCAACTCGCAGTGGCGCGGGCAGTGCTGGACTCAGTCTGGCACGGGCGCGGCCTCACCTTCACGGTGATGCTGGCGCGCCAGATGGGCAAGAACGAACTCTCCGCCCACATGGAGGCCTACCTGCTCAACCTTTGCCGGCGGCGGGGCGGCACGATCATCAAGGCAGCGCCCACTTTCCGCCCGCAGGCTGTGCTCTCGCGCTCGCGCCTCATCGAGGCCCTGGACCTGGCCCACAAGGGCGGCGCCGGCCTGGGCGGGCCGTACAAACTGCACGGCGGCTACAGCTTCGAGCTGGGCCGGGCCAGGCTGATGCTGCTCTCGGGGGCGCCGGAGGCCAACGTAGTGGGGGCGACGGCCAACCTGCTGCTGGAGATTGACGAAGCACAGGACTTCTCGATCGAGAAGTACGACCGCGACTTCCGGCCCATGGGGGCCACAGCCAATGTGACCACGGTGCTCTACGGCACGGCCTGGACGGGCGACAGCCTTCTGGAGCGCGAGAAGCAGCGCAACCTGGAACTGGAGCGCCAGGACGGCATTCGCCGCCACTTCGAGTTCGACTGGCGGCATCTGGCGGCGCTCTCACCGGCATACAGCGCCTACGTCCAGGGGGAGAGGCAGCGGCTGGGGCCAGAACACCCCCTGTTCCTGACCCAATACGAGTTGAGGACGCTGCCGGAGGAGGGGCGGCTGCTCTCGGCAGCGCTGCGGCTGCAGCTGCAGGGCGAGCACGAGGTGCAGGAGGGCCCCCTCCCAGGAAGGGTATACGTGGCAGGGGTGGACCTGGCGGGAGGACCTCTCTCCCAAATGGGCAGAGGGGACGAGGCGACGCGACGCCTGGAGCCGGGGAGGGATAGCACGGTGCTCACACTGGCGGAGGTGGGAGCCGCCCTCACCCACCCGAGCCAGCTCCCCTCTCCCGCTGCGGCAGAAGGGGGGCACGCCACCGCAGTGGCGCAGGGCGAGGACAATCTCCCCGCTGTCCGGGTCGTCCGCCATTACTGGTGGACGGGCCGGGGGCCGGCGGAGCTGTATGGGCAGATGCTGGACCTGTTACGGGCCTGGGGAGTGCGGCGCGTGGCGGTGGACGCTACGGGCATGGGGGCTGGGCTGGCCA
This sequence comes from Anaerolineae bacterium, assembly GCA_034436255.1. GTDB lineage: Bacteria > Chloroflexota > Anaerolineae > DRVO01 > DRVO01 > DAOTVV01. Next base: position 6,763 of record DAOTVV010000162.1, on the reverse strand, counting down.
GCTTCCTGGCAGCAGCGCTGGGCGAGCGGGTGGAGCCGGTGACCTTCACTCAGGCGAGCAAGAGCCGGCTGGGTTACGAGCTGCTGGCGGCGATCGGTCAGGGGCGGCTGAAAGTCTATCAGGCAGCGCACGGCGCCTCGGGCGGGTTGCCGGAATGGGAGGAGTTCTGGCGGCAGGCACGGGCGGCGAGGGCCAACCTGCGGGCCAACCAGACGCTCAGCTTCTACGTGCCCGAGGCAGAGGGGCACGACGACTTCCTCGTGTCTTTGGCCCTCTGCCTGCGCGCCGCTGGCAGCCAGGCGCTCCTGCCCGCTGCTGCCACCATGATCGAGGCCGGCGACATCCTGGAAGAAATGGATAGCTCAGGCTTTTGAGGAGACGAGGGACGCAGAAGACACGGAGACACACGGATGAAGAAAGAGCCATCAGTGTTTGTCTGTGTCCATCCCTGTCCCAAACCGGAGGCAAATGTGGACTGGCTCGAGGGTTTCTTTGGCGATGCGCGGGTGAGCACAGTGGTGGGGCTGATCCTGCTGGATGTGGCCCTGGCCGTGGCCGAGGCAGTGCGGACGGGGCAGTTCCAGGTGCGCCGCCTGGCGGAGTTCTTCCGCACCATGGTGGTGCCTTACCTGATCGGCTACCTGGGCGTGTACGGGGCAGCGCATTTCATGGACGAACACCTGCTCGGTCCGTTCGCCAAGGACCTGGGCGCCGGCTTCACCTGGGTGGCCTGGGGCGCCCTGGTGGCCAACCTGGCGGCGGACATTCTCGGGCATGCGAAAGCTTTGGGATACCGTTCGTGATAACGAGGGAAACATGGCAGCGCGATTACAGGAACGTCTAGCGGAACGATTGTTCGGGGGCTACATCGAGCGGCGGGTGAACCAGGCCGTGCGCGATGCCGACGAGCGTTGGTGGCAACAGGTGGGGCTGCGCCCAGAGGATAAGCCCTGGTGGCAGGCACGTGGCGAACTGCAGGAAGCAATCGAAGCCTGGCGCACCAACCCCCTGGCGCGGCGCATCGTCTCGCTGACGACGGACTACGTGGTTGGCGAGGGCATTCGCCTGCACTGCCGCGCTGCGGAAACGGATTCCGCGGCATCCATCGCCGCAGCCCAGGCCTTCCTCGACCGCTTCTGGCAGCACCCACAGAACCAGATGGACCTGCGCCTGAATGGCCTGTGCGACGAACTCACCCGCTCGGGCGAGCTGTTCCTCTTGCTCTCCCGCAACCCGGCGGACGGCATGAGCTACCTGCGCGCCATCCCGGCCCTGGAGATCACCCAGGTGCTGGCGGACCCGGAGGATGTGGAACGGGAGCTGTGGTATCGCCAGGCAGGTGAGGCAGGGGAACTGACGGGCAGGCTGTGGCCCTCGCCATTGGCCGCGGCGGCCGGGGCGGAACAGGTGATGCTCCATTACGCCATCAACCGCCCGGTGGGCTGTACGCGAGGGGAAGGCGACCTGGCGCCTATCCTCCCCTGGCTGCGCCGCTATCGCGAGTGGCTGGAGGATCGTGTGCGCGTGAACCGCTTCCGCAATGCCTTCCTCTGGAAGGTGACGGTACAGGGCGCGGGCGAGAGCGAGTTGCGCCGGCGTCGGGCCGAACTGATGCGCCCGCCGCCGCCCGGCTCGGTGATCGTCACCAACGAAGGCGAGCGCTGGGAGACGGTGAATCCACAGGTGCAGGCGCAAGAAGCGGAGAGCGACGGCAAGGCCCTGCGCCTGATCGTCGCCGCCGGGGCGGGCGTGCCCCTGCACTTCCTGGCTGAGGGCGAGAGCGCCACGCGCGCTACCGCCGCCGAGATGGGCGACCCGACCTTCCGCCACTATCGCCAGCGCCAACTCGCCTTCTGCCACATGCTGGAGGACCTGGGCCTGGTAGTGCTCCGGCGGGCGGCGGAGATAGGCCGCCTGGAGTTGCCGCCGGACCTGAGGCTGGTGGCCGAAGCCGGCACTATCACCCGGGAGGACAACCTGCGCCTGGCCCAGGCGACCAGCCAGATCGCCCAGGCGCTGGAGGTGATGGTGCGCCAGGGCTGGATAGATGGAGACGACGCCCGGCGCTGGATCTACCGCTTCGCCGGGGAGAACGGGACAACCTGACCCCGCGCAAGCAAGGGCGGGGCTGGCGCAGCCAACATAGGGAGAGGTCTATGAGCAGACTATACAAGCCGGCCAGGCCGATCGAGGTCGTGACCGATGATAGCGGCAATCCGCTAGCGGTGCGCTGGCGCGGGGCACTCTACCGCGGGGAGACGACGGAGCACTGGCGCATCCAAACAGGCTGGTGGGAGGAGGAGGTGAGCCGCGATTACTACCTGCTGGAGGCCAAAGACCTCGTCTGCGAGGTCTACCGCGACCGCCTCCAGGACGGCTGGTACATGCATAGGGTCTACGATTAGGACACAGATGAACACGGATACACGCAGATTACATAGAACCAGATCAGTGTTGATCTGTGAAATCTGTGTCCCAACGTCTCAGGCAGGGAGATATGGCGATGGATGAACGGTTAGGGGTGCGTGTGGAGTTGGGCGCCTTGCTGCCGGACGCCCTCGGCGACGACGGGCGGCAGCAAGGCAGCGGCTCTCAGGGCAAGCGCTTCGAGGTGATCTGCATCCGCCCGGGCAAGGCCAACGGCCTGTCCTTCTCGCCCGAAGTGTTGCAGCGTTCGCTCGAGGACGGGCTATGGCAGGGACTGACCGTCTTCATGGACCACGCCGCGCCCAGTGAGAACGGCCGGCGCGTGCGCGATGTCGCCGGTGTGCTCGAGCACCCGACCTGGAACGGCCAGGCCGTGATCGCGCAGCTGCGCACCTGCGGGCCGCAGGCAGAGACGGTGCAACGCCTGGCAAGCGAGGTGCTGGCCGCGGTCGAGGCCGGCCAGGTAGCGCCGAACATCGGCCTCTCAGCCGACCTCCTCCTCTGCCGCGATAGCCAGAGGAACGTGACCAGGATCGTCAGAGTGAACAGTGTGGATGTGGTGTACGACCCGGCGGCGGGCGGTGCCTTCGTCAGGGCGCTGAACGCAACGGCACAATCCAAGAGCGGGGAGCACCCCCGCCCACAACCCAACGGAGGTAGCGACATGACGGACCAGAAGACGCCACTAGCCGAAAGCGACCAGGTAGTTGTGGCTCAAAGCGAGCCACAGGCCGGCGAGGAACTGGCCAGCATGCGGCAGATGTATCAGGCCAGCTGCACCTACATGCTGGACATGGCCCTGGCGGCCTCCGACCTGCCCCTGCCACTGAAAGACGAGGTGAGGGCACAATTCAGCCAGCGCAGCTTCCGGCCCGAGGAACTGCAGCGAGCCATCCAGGCCAAACGCGACACCTGGGCCAGGCTCGTCGAGGCTCAGGTCGTGCGCGGCGCCGGGCCTTCAGGCACCGCTGGCGCTGCTGCCGGCCGCGAACCCTGGCAGCTGCGCGACAGCCTGGATCAGGTGCGCCTGGCGGCCTACCAGCTGTTCGGCCTGCCGGTGCCCGAGAACGCCAGGATCACGCGCCTCTCCGGTGTGCGCGAGCTCTACCACAAGCTCACTGGCGACCTGGAGTTCAGGGGCCAGTTCGATCCTGAGCGCGTGACCCTGGCCAACGCCGACACCAGCACCATGGCCAACATCACGGCCGACGTCCTCAACAAGGTGCTGCTCCAGGCCTACAACCGCCGCGAGCGCTGGTGGGAGCCAATCGTCGCTAACCGCGACCTGAACAGCCTGCACGACATGAAGATGATCCGCGTCTACGGCTTCTCGGCCCTTTCCACAGTGGGCGAGGGAGCGCCCTACACGGAGAAGACTTGGGACGACTTGCAGGAGACGGCGAGCGTGGTCAAGAAGGGCAACTACATCGGCATCACTCTGGAGATGCTGATGGCCGACGACGTCCAGGCGGTGCGCGCCGTCCCCGAACTGCTTGGCTCAGCGGCCTACAACACCGTGGCCGACGCCGTCGCTGCCGTGTTCACCAGCAATAGCGGCGCCGGCCCGACCATGGCCGACGGCACCTCCCTGTTCCACGCCACGCGCGGCAACCTGGGCAGCGCCGCCCTCGCCAGCGCCAGCTTCGACGCTGCGCAACTGGCGATCATGTCGCAGACGGAGCCTGGCAGCCTGCGCAAGCTGGGGGTACCAGGGCGTTTCCTCCTGGTGCCGGTGCAACTGCGCTCCACGGCCATGGTGATCCGCAACAGCCAGTACCAACCGGGCAGCAGCAACAATGACGTCAACCCCTGGTACCAGGGCTTCGAGGTGGTGCCTGTGCCGGCCTGGAGCGATGCGAACGACTGGGCCGTGGCCACCGACCCCAACCAGGCGGAGCACATCGTGCTCGGCTGGCTGCAGGGCCGGCGCGAGCCCGAGATCTTCGCTGCGACAGATGCCCAATCCGCCGCCATGTTCACTAACGATGAGATGCGCCTGAAGGTGCGCTTCTTCATCTGCTGTGGCGTCGCCGACTACCGCGGCCTGTACAAGGCCAACGTCGCCTAGGAACGGCAGGGGACACAGATGAGCACGGAAACACACAGGCCAACGCGCACTGTGACGCATACTGACGTATCTCTTGGCAACAATCTCTGGCCGTCCGTGTTTATCTGTGTTCTCTTACGCCCCCAGCGTCTCCTGAATCGCCTGGCAGAGAGCGGCGGCGGTGAAGGGTTTGGCCAGCAACCGCCCGCCCTCGACCGGCAGGCCGCGCTCGGCCAGGCTGGCGGCGGAGTAACCGGAGATGTAGAGCACCCTGAGGCCGGGGCAGCGACTCTCCAGCACCCTGGCCAGTTCGAGGCCGCTGCCGTCGGGCAGGATGACGTCAGTGAGCAGGAGGTCAGGCGGCTGGGCGAGTTCCTGCCAGAGGCCGCTGGCCTCGCTGGCGCTCGCAGCGACAAGTATCTGGTAGCCCTGGCGTTGCAGGGCTCGCTGAGTGAGAGCCCGCACCGCCTGATCGTCCTCCACAAGCAGCACCCTGGCCTGGCGAGGCACTGGCTTTGCCGCCGGCATGGCGACGGTCGCCTCGCCAGCGTCGCCAGCCAGGGGCAGGGCAACGTGGAACTCGGTACCGCCGCCGGGCCTGCTTTCGAACCAGATGGCACCGCCGTGGTCGCGTACGATGCTGTGCACGACCGAGAGGCCGAGGCCAGTGCCGCGCTCCCTCTTGGTGGTGAAGAAGGGCTCGAAGATATGGTCTTGTACCTCCGGCGGGATGCCGAACCCGGTGTCGCTCACCGTGAGCAACAGGCAGCGCTCACCGCTGGGCGGCGTCAACCCGCTGCTCTTCACAGCCGGCGCCAGGGCCCTGCCGGGGCCGATGTCGCAGCAGGGATGGACGCTGGTGCTGATCCTGAGCACACCGCCGCCGGACATGGCATCGCGGGCGTTGAGGGCCAGGTTCAGCAGCACCTGCTCCATCTGCGTGCGGTCCGCCAGGACGAGAGGAGCCGGTATGGCCAGGTCGAGTTCGATGCTGATGTCCTCGCCGAGAAGGCGCGTGAGCATCTTGTTGAGCGAGGTTATCACCTCATTTATGTCGAGGGCCTTCTTCTCGGCGCTCTGGCTGCGGGAAAGGAAGAGCAGTTGGCGTGTGATCTGGGCGGCGCGTTCGGCAGCCTGGCTTACCTCGAGGAGGTCGTCGGCGAGGGCGCTGCCCTCGGGCGCCTCAGCCGTGGCCATCTCCACCCCGGCCATGATTGCCGTGAGCACGTTGTTGAAATCGTGAGCGACGCCGCCGGCGAGTTGGCCCAGTATCTCCATCTTCTGGGATTGGCGCAGCGCCTGTTCCAGGCGGCGATGCTCGCTAACGTCGAAGGCGAAGCCGATCAGGCCAGACGCCGCGCCGTCGCCGTCTCTCATGGGCACCTTGACGAACTGGAACACATACTCCTTGCCGCGCTGCGCCAGCCGCAGTTCGCCATCTATACGCTCGCCCGTGGCCAGCACCTGCCGGTCCTGGGCCCGCAACTCGGCTGCGACATCGGGCGGGAAGAGGTCGAAGTCGCTCTTGCCGATGATCTCGTCCACCGGCAGGTCGTGGAAGCGAGCCATGCCCTGGTTGACGGTGATGTAGCGGCCCTCGCCGTCTTTGAAGAAAACGAGGGCCGGCAGGCTATCCAGCAGCAGGCGGAGTTGCTCGGCTCGCTGGGCCGCCTCGGCGGCGCGCTCGCGCTCGCCCTGCTCCGCGGCCAGTTGGCGCTCGATGGCCTGGGTGAAGGCGCCGCTGAGGGCCTGGAACTCCCGGTGGCGGCCGGCTGGCGGTTGCCATGGCCCGCCACTGGCGAACTGCTTGACGGCACGGGAGAGGTCCTCAAACGGCCGTACCACGAGGCCGTAGGTGCTGAGCAGGACGCCGAATACTGCCAGGAGAATGGTGCCGATGCTAACGATGGTGCCCGTCTGCCAGCTATCGATCTGAGCCGAGAGCAGCGGCACATCGGCGTCGTAGTGCAAGCTGGCACCCGGCTGGCCGAGATAGCTCTGCAAGCTGAAGCTGCCGTGCAATACCGGCCGGAGCGTCCCCGTGCTGGTGAGGTGCAGGGCATTGGGCAGGGAGAGGGAAAGCCGCGCTGGCGCAGTGGCGGTTGCGCTGGCCTGGGCCGGCACATCGAGGCGGACGTTCCGCACGCCGCTCACTCGTTCAGCATAGGTCAGTTCCCGCTCGTCCATGGCGTAGGCGAGCACGATGTAGCCGGCGCTCTCACCCTGGCGGGCTACGTCGTACCCATGCACGATGCGCGAGGCCGCCAGCCAATAGAGCCGGCGTTCAAC
>DAOTVV010000161.1:0-6521 GCA_034436255.1 Anaerolineae bacterium | reverse complement strand
CTGAATTCGCCCAAGTGGTTCACCATAACCCTGGGGCTGCGGCGGTTCGTCGGCAAGACCTCGATGGACGTGCAGTACCTGATGGCCATGACCCTGGTTTCGACCATCGTGCCGATCATCGCCTTTTTCACCACCCAACGCTACTTCATCCAGGGGATCGTGATCACGGGCGTCAAGGGATGACGGACGCGTGCCTGAGCCAGATTGGTTGGCCCGGGAACGCTTGTTCGCTCGAGTTGCTTCGTGTATCGTCAGCACGAATGCCATAGCCAGATAGAAGGGGTGGCCAACTCAGAGGTGGCCAGCGCCAGCTCGGCACGTATGCAGAACGGCCGCGGAGGGTGATTTTGGAGAAGCTGCTACTGGGCTTGGACCTGGGCATGTCTACGGCAAAGGCAGGGTTGTTCACCGCTACGGGCAGGCAGGTGGCCCTGGCCAGCGAGGAGTACCTGCAGATCCCGGAAGGTGTGCCGGTGCTCGAGGCCGATGCGGAGCTTTTCTGGCGGGCCGTGTGCGCCGTGATCCGTGAGGCTCTGGCAATGGCCGGAGCTGGCAGCGCCGAGCGTGTGGCCGGCGTGTCCATTTCCAGCCACGCGGAGACACTGATCATCCTGGGAGAGGACGGCCAGACGGTCCGCCCGGCCATCCTCTCGCCGGACTCACGGGCGGAGCAGGAAGCAGCCGAGTTGACCGCCTTGGTCGGCAACGACTGGATCCTGGAGCGGACAGCCCAGCCTGAGATCACGGCCATGTGGCCGGCCTGCAAGCTGGCCTGGCTGAAGCGGCATGAGCCTGACAGCCTGGCTGCCGCTACCCATATCCTGCTGCCACCGGACTTCATCATCTACCGGCTGTGTGGCGCGGCGGTTGGCGAAGCCGCCGCCTGGCTCTCGTCAGTGATGCTGGACATAACGAGCCAGGCATGGTTGGTGCCGGTCCTCGATTACGCGGGCGTGCGCCAGGAACAACTGCCGCAGTTGCTCGCGCCAGGGACGCTCGCCGGGCGGGTGACGGCGCAGGCGGCAGCGGAGACGGGCCTGGCGGAAGGCACGCCAGTGGCAGTTGGCTGCATGGACCAGATATGCGCTGGCCTGGCCGCTGGCAACGTGCGCCCTGGCATCGTTACGGCGAGCACCGGAAGCGTGCTCGCCTTGATGGCGACGACGCCAGCGCCTGTATTCGATCATGTCACCAAGATCCCGGCCTACCCGCACGCCGTGCCCGGCCTCTACTGCCTCCTGCCCTGGAACCCTACGGGCGGCATGGTGCTGAAGTGGTACAAGGACCGCTTCGGCCAGCTTGAGGAGCAGCAGGCGCACGGCTTAGGGGCGAGCGTGTACGATCTGCTCACGGGACCGGCGGCAGAAGTGCCACCCGGCTGCGATGGGCTGACGATGGTGCCCCATCTGCAGGGTGTGCTGTTTCCTGAGGTCAACCCGGCTGCGCGCGGCGCCTTCATCGGCTTCTCGCTGATGCACACTAAGGCTCACTTCACCCGCGCCATCCTTGAGGCGATCGCCTACATGCTGCGCAGCGGCGTCGAGTGCCTGCGTGGCCTGGGTGTCAATGTCGAGGAGGTGCGCGTCCTCGGGGGCGGGGCGCGCAACCGGCTCTGGAACCAGATCATGGCCGACGTCTGCCAGGTGCCCATCGCTACACCAGCGAACCTGGAAGCGGCCGTCCTCGGGGCAGCCATGCTCGCGGCGGTGGGCGCAGGCGTTGTCCCCGACGCTCTGGCGGCAGCCGAGATGATGGTCGGCATCGCCGGGCGGTACCTGCCGGATGTGGCCCTGGCCGGCGCCTACGAGGAGGGCTACGCCCGCTACAACCGCCTCTACCAGAAGCTTTACTCGTGACTGACGGCAGCATGATCGACGCGGCAGAGGCGACCCGAGTGCGCACTGATTCCCGCGAATGAACCGGCATACGCGGCGGCGGGCATTTCGTGTAGCACCTTTGACCTGTAGATTTCGCCTCCGCTCAGTTCGCTTTCTCAACAGGAGAGCAACGTGACGCCTGAGGACAGAATGCTGGCGGCGCTCAGCCGGCAAGAGCCGGACTGCGTGCCTTTGTATGATCTGGTGGACAACGTGGCCGTGCTCGCGCACTATGCGGGGGAGCCGATCACGCTCGAGAACGCCAGCCAGACCATTCCGCGCGCTCTCGGCCGCGCCCTTGACCATACGCGCATCTGGCTGCCTTCGGCCCCAGGCGAGCGCACGGACGAACGCGGCTTTCGCCACCAGCGAGCTGATTGGTGGAACGAGTGGCAGGGGGACACGCCCTTCCATGGGCTCGCAGAGTTGGCCCAATTCGCCAGGCGCGAGATCGAACGCCTCGAGGCTCCGCAGGCTGTTTCACCCTGCAACTTGGGCCGTCTCCAGGAGTGGCGCGATCGCTTCGCCCCCTGCACGATTCCCGCAGTCACGGCGGGCGAGGCCCTGGCCAACCTGTACATTCCCGTCGGCCTGGACCAGTTCGTGATGCTGGAAGCCGAGGAACCGGACCTTGTCCAGCGCTGGCTGGAGGCTGAGCACAGCGCCACGTTGCGCTCGCTCGAGGCCCAGGCCGAGTGCCGGAGCATCTCGCCCATCGCCTGGATCTTCGCTGATCTGGCCTACCGCTCCGGGCTCATGTTCTCGCCGCGCTACCTGCATGACCACGGCGTCTTCCGCCATATCCACGACATGTGCGAAGTCCTGCACGGGTTCGGCCTCAAAGTCATCTTCCACTCCGACGGCGACATCCGCCAGATGATCCCGGACCTGATCGAGGCCGGCGTGGACGCACTGGCGCCGATCGAGACCACGGCCGGCATGGACCTGGGCGAACTCAAGCGGGAATATGGCGACCGCGTCGCCTTCTGCGGCGGACTGGACATGCCCTACACCTTGCGCTATGGTAGCGTGGATGACGTGCGCCGAGCCACGCTACGCGCCATCGCTGCGGCTGGCCCTGGTGGCGGTCTGATCCTGGGCTCCTCATCGGAGGAGTTGTACGAGGACCTGCCGGCGGCGAATGTCATCGCTATGTGGGAGACCACACGTGAGTGCGGCCGGTATCCGATCGGCCAGTACTTCCCCAAGGGCTTCGGAGGGTAACGAGCGGGACACAGGTGAACGCGGATTCGCACCGGTCAGCAGGCGCTGGATGGAGCGCTGCCTCCTTGGTCGGCCCTGATCTGTGCCTTTCGCTGTCCATCTGGGTTCGCTTACCAAATGGGAGGCTGCCATGTTGAAGCGCGTTGACAAACCGAAGGTTGGCTTGCTGATCTGCGCCCTGCTCGAGGATGAGTGGAACAAGACGGGTTACCTCCGTCCTGCCGCCCAGGCCTCGGTCAAGACCTTCACCGATGCCCTCTCAAGCTTCGCTGAGGTCGTCTGCCCTGGGCTGGTCGAGACGGAGGAGCAGGCGGCTCAGGCCGACCTGGCCTTCAAGCAAGCCGGCGTCGAGGCCGTCATCTTCACTGAGATCGCCTACATCCAGAGCCTGATCCCCATGCGTTGCCTGAAGCAGACGCAGGTCCCGATCATCGTCTGGAACACGCAAGCGGCACGTTTCTGGCCGGAGACGGCCGACTGGGATTTCGTCATGCTCAATTCCGGCCTCGCCGGCCTGCCGGAGACGACGCACGCCCTCACTCGCAGTGGGCGGAAGTTCCATATCGTCACCGGCCACGTTGATGACAAGGCGGCCCTGGCCCGACTGCGTCGTTATTGCGTGGCCGCTGCCATCGCTCAGCGCCTCCGCTGGACCACCATCGGCATGGTCGGCCATCCCTACCAGTACATGGCGGACCTGATGGTTGACACCTATGCCCTGCGGGACAAGATCGGCCCCACGGTCAAGCCTATCGAGCTCGAGGACATCGCCGTCGCCACCGCTGCCGTCACTGACGACGAGGCGCAGGCACTCATCGCTGAGGCCAAGGCGGCCTGGCGCACGGACGAGCTCGACGAATTCATCTTCAAGCAGTCGGCTCGCTGCGCTGCCGGGTTGGAGAAGGTGGTGCTCGGGCGCAACCTTGATGCCGTGGCCCACTTCGACCAGGCCCTGATGGCTGACCCGCGCTGCGGCCTATGCCCTTCCTGGGGCACTTCGCGCCTGATGGGCATGGGCATCCCGGTGACGGCGGAAGGTGATGTGAACACCTGCACCGCCATGCTCATCCTGAATGCTCTGGTGGAGCGCTCCAGCTTCGTCGAGAACTATGGCTTCGATTTCGATCAGGGCGCCGCCTATGTGGCGCACGATAGCATGGGGGACCCGTTCCTTGCCGCACCGGAGCCCAGAGTGGCGCTGCGGCACAGCGTCTACTACCGGGGCATATATGGCATGGGCGCTGCTCTGGAATACGCCTACAAGCCTGGCCCGGTGACCATGCTCGCCCTCGTGCAGCTCGATCAGGGGCGCTGGCGCCTGGTGGCTGGCGAAGGCGAGAGCCTGCCCCTGAAGCCAAGGCCCACCGTGGCGCCGCAGATGCTCTTCCGCGCTGCCCAGAGCTCAATCGAGGCCTTCTACGACGCCTGGTGCCTGGCTGGCTCCGGACATCACTGCGCCTTCGGCTATGGTCACCTTGGTGAGGACCTGCGCGTCCTGGCCGAGATGCTCGGAATCGAGTTCGAGCTGGTGCGCTAAGGACCTCACCTCGGGCCAGCAAGCTGGCTCGGCCAGCTTGCTGGCCTTACTGCGACATCGGAGAGAGGGGCTGGCGATCGCGCCCCGCGCCAGCCTGGGGCAACGGGCTAGCTTGACGTTCCTCGCTTTTTGCGCACAATAGGGCAACGGCATTTGTACTACCGTCAGGGTGGGGCCGTCCCAAACGTCTCGTCTAGCCCACCACCTAAGGGGGAAGGATGATCCTCGACAAGCGTAATCTCTATCGCGAACCCTGGTCCATGAACGACAACCCGATCGCCTGGCTGGAGATCACCGACATCTGCAACCTGCACTGCGAAGGCTGCTACCGCCAGCGCCTCACCGGCCACAAGAGCCTGGAGCAGATCAAGGAAGAGGTGCTCTTCTTCAAGCGCTGGCGCAACCCTGATAACGTCTCCATCGCCGGCGGCGAACCCCTTGTTCATCCCCAGATTTTGGACATCGTCGCTTTCATCCGCCAGCAGGGGATCAAGCCGGTGATCCTCACCAACGGCGTCAACCTCAGCCCTGACCTGCTGCGGGAGCTGAAGCAAGCCGGCCTCTCCGGCTTCACGATTCATGTGGACAGCCACCAGGGGCGGCATGGCTGGGAGGGCAAGAACGAGAAGGACCTCAACGCCCTGCGGATGGAATACGCTGACATGATCGCCGCGACGGGCGGCCTCTACGTGATCTTCAATGCCACCGTGTATCCTTCCACCTACCACGAGATCGGCGACATCGTGCGCTGGGGTCAGCGCCACCCGGACAAGGTCCACGGCCTGGTGTTCATCACTTACCGCACCGGCATTGCCGAGGAGCAGGTGGCCTACGACTCCAAGAAGCAGGAGGTTGACCTCACCAAGCTGAGCTACGTGCGCGACCGGTTCGACGAGCACTTCGTCACTGCCCCCGAGGTCTACCAGGCGATCAAAGAGGCGCTGCCCGAATACGAACCCTCCGGCTACCTGGGCGGGACGGTGAAGATTGACTCCTACAAGTGGCTTCATGGGGCCTGCATCGCCAGTAAGCACCGTGTCTATGGCTCGCTCGGCAAGCGGGGGATGGAAATCGGCCAGGTTGGTCATCACCTGCTGATGGGCACTTATCTGTCCTATCTGAACAGCCCCAAAGTGGGCCCCAAGGTCTTCCTCCTGGGGCTGGTGGACAAGGGAACGCGGGCTGCAGCCAAGGCCTGGCTGAAGGACGGGCTGCGCCGGCCGTGGCGGTTCTTTGCCCCCATTTACACCCAGAGCATGGCCATCATCCAGGCGCCGGACATCGTCGGCGATGGCCGCGCCGACATGTGCGACAGCTGCCCGGACATGACGGTGTGGAACGGCCAGTTGATCAATTCCTGCCGCATGGACGAGTATCGCCTCTTCGGCGGCTTCCTGGACGTGGTGGCCCAGCGCAAGAAGCAGGAAGAGGCGGTCCCCACGGCGTCGGAATAGAAGGCCGACGCCAGAACGATGACCGCCTGATTGCTGGCACAGGAACGCGGATGAACGCCGATCAGGGCGGATAACCGCCGGTCGCTACCGGGTATCGCCTGATACCGGTGTTCATCCGCCTTCCATCAGTGTCTATCTGCCCCCTTCGCTTCGCTCTTCCCGGCCCCGAAACATAGCAGCGAGAATTCACGCTCCCTTTATGGATGTAAACCCCGATTCCCCTCAACCCTTGCACTCCCCTGCCGATATATGCAGAGAAAGCGTGGCCGGGCGGCAAGAGCCGCAGCGCGCCGAAATCTCAGCCTGCAGGGAGGCAACGGTGAACGCGATCAACAAGCTCAAGATCGGAACCCGCCTGATCGCCGCATTCCTGATTGTCGCCGCTCTCGTCGCGCTGGTGGCCGTCTTCGGCTACAGCAACATGCACAC
>DAOTVV010000160.1:0-13792 GCA_034436255.1 Anaerolineae bacterium | reverse complement strand
CCCCTGCCGACTGCCACGCAGGCCGCCGGAGTCGTGGCCAGCCCATCGCCCACAGGCGCGCCAGCTGAGACGGCGGCGCCCACGGGGACGGGCGCCACTTCACCGGCTGTGCTGGAGACGGGCAGCGCTTCTCCCGAGGCAACCGGAGCTAGCGCCTCGCCCACGGAAACGGCATCAGCCACACAGGCCGCCGGGGAGCTGGCCACCGAGCCGGCAACTGTCGCGGCAACGGCGCAGCCCACGGGATCGCCGGAGCCTGAGGCCACGGCCACCGGCACTGCCTCAGCCACCGCCGTGACTGCGACCGCCGCTGCGATCGAGCCGAGCGCCACGGTGCAGCCGGCGCTCGGCCGGGTGATCGGCGTCTTTGGGGCGCGGCTCAGGGTGCAGCCCTCCACGGCGCCGGGGGTGGGCATCTCGGCCAGCCTCGTCAATGGCCAGGAGTTCGAGGTCTACGGCTGGACGGAGCAGGTAAAGGAGGAGGCGCCCGGCTGCACCTCTGGCATCTGGCTGAGCGCCCGGCTGCCCAGCAACGGGCCCACCGGCTGGATGTGCGGCGACCAGACGCTGGTCGAACTCCAGGACAAGCAGGGCAACTACCAGCCGGTCAGCAAAGAGTTCATGCTTGGGTCGGGCTTGCCTCAGGTCAGCCCGTAGCCAGGCGGGCGGGGCGGGGGGGAGAGATGCAGGGTGGGGAGACGCTGAACAACCGCTACCGCATAGAGCGGCTGCTCGGCCATGGTGGTATGGCGGACGTCTACCTGGCTTTCGACACCCGCCGCCAGACCTATCTGGCGGTGAAGATCCTGCATGAGGATCTTGCCGAAGATCCGGAGTTCGTGCGCCGGTTTCAGCGCGAGGCGGAGACACTGGCGCGGCTCGATCACCCCAACATTGTGCGCTTCTACTCCTTCGAGCGCAGCGCCACGCCAGGCGGCGGGGGCGTCACCGCTTTCATCGTGATGGACTATATCGCCGGCACAACGCTGCGTGGCCGCCTGGCGGAGAGCAACGGTCCTCTCCCCCTGAACGAGGCTTCGGCAGTGCTGCACCAGGTGGGAGCGGCGCTGCAATACGCTCACAACCAGGGCTTCGTGCACCGGGACATCAAGCCCGGCAACATCATGCTGCGGGAGAGCGGCGACGTCCTGCTCTCGGACTTTGGCATCGCCCGCGCCGCCGAGGTCACCACCATGACGGCCGGCCCCCTGGGCACGCCGGCCTACATGGCACCGGAGCAGATCCTGGGCCAGAGCGTCGGCCCCTGGACGGACGTCTATAGCCTGGGCGTGGTGCTCTACGAGATGCTCGCCGGCCGGCGCCCATTCACCGGCGAATCCGGCACAGGCACGGGTACCAGCGAGCGCGTTCGCTACCAACACCTGCACCAGATGCCGCCGGACCCGCGCCTTTTCAACCCGCAACTGCCGGGCCCAGTCGTCGCCGTCATCCTGCGCGCCCTGGCCAAAGAGCCGTCGCAGCGTTGGCCGGACGTGGCCAGCCTTATCCAGGCCTGGGACGCGGCGGCCGGTCCCTGGACGGCTGAGGGAGCTGGACACGCCAGGCCGGCGGTTGCGGCGCCGCAGCCTTCCCCGGTTGCCATTGGGACCGGCTGGCCGGGCGCAGCCTCCACCTCCCCGGCACCAGTGAGCGCTGCCTCGGGCAAAGCGACAGGTGTCCCCTTGCTGGCGATCGGCGGTGCAGTGGCGGCCCTGTTCGGGCTGGCCCTCATCGCCGGCGCCTTCCTGCTGCTGCGCGGCCGCGGCGCGGCGAGCGGCGCCGTGTCCGGCGACAGCGGCTCATCCACGCCCGCCTCACTGGCCTTGGGCAGCACCACGGCTGCCACGACTTGGGCATTGGCAAGCCCGCAATCCTCGCCCACGGCGACGCGGACAGCGTTGGCGGCGACGGCGACACGCCCTCTGGCCACGCCGACGCCTGCGCTCGCCGCGAGCGCGACGGTGACGGCCATGCCGGTGGCCACTGCCGCCCCGGCCAGCACCAGCACGCCCATGCCGACGGATACGCCGGCACCGCCGCCCACGGAGCCACCTACGGCGGTGCCCACTGCCACGCCGACGCTGGCCTGCCCGCAGGAACCAGCCGCCCAACTTGCGCCGGCCTGGGAACGAGGCTCGCTCGGCTGCCCTGTCGCCCCGGCCAGCACCGTCTGGTCGGCGTGGGAGACGTTCCAGGGCGGGGCGATGTACTGGCGCAGCGACGCCGACCAGGCGAGTGCCTTCTACAACGATGGCACCTGGACGAGCTTCAGCGAGAAGTGGAACGGCAGCGACAACCCTTCCCGGGGCACCCCTCCCAGCGGCCTGCAGGCACCGGTGCGCGGCTTCAACTTCATCTGGGGCACCAGAGACGACGTCTTCAGCCGCCTCGGTTGGGCGACTGACCAGGAGAAGGGCTTCTGCGCCGACATCCAGCCCTTCGAGCACGGCCTGATCCTGCGCAGCAACGGCAGCGGCCCCTGCCAGGACGGCCTGTTCAACTGGGCCACGGATCCGGCCTTCGGCCAGGTGTTCATGGCCGTCTACGACGACGGCACCTGGCGCGCTTACTAGAGTGGTGAACACGTAGGATACGGACCGGGCCAGATGAACAGGGATGGGAGACGGGCAGCTTCTGTGTTCGTGCCAATCGGCGTTCATCGGCGCTGGCCGGCGTTCGCTTAACACGCTTAGTAGGCACCTTCGCCTCAGGAGGGACAACGATGGACGACCGCCGCAGATTCATGGCCGCAGTCGGGGCCGTGTTCGGTTCGGCTGTGACCCTCGGCTGCAGCCCTCTCAGACGGCTCGTGACCGGTTGCTACATTCCCTTGCCGCCTACGAAGACCCCGGCCTTCACCTGCTACACCGTCGTGCCAACGCCCGGAAGCCGCACTTCGACGCCGACGCCGGTGGTGACCTGCTACGAGGCTGCGCCCGCTACCGCCACGCCAGGCCGCATCCAGTGGTCTCAGCCCTGGCAGGACTTGGCGCGACCCTGGTACAGCCTGGATGCTCTCGCCAGGGTCGCCGGCAACGATCAGGAAGGCCCGGAGATGCGGGACAAGCTGATCGCCGAGCATCAGCAAGCCTTGCAGGCCCTGGTGGCCGCCGGCGAGATTGACGCCGAGGTTGCGGCCGATCTGCAGGCGGCCTTCGAGGGCGCCGCCTATCACGTGTGGCGGGCCAACTCCAACATGACCTGCTATATGCCTGCCCCGCCGCCGGACTACGATTACCAGTCGAGGAGCGGGCTGGCAGAACAGGCGAAGGTCCTGGCCGAAATGGCCGAGCGCAGCGCCATAGACGAGGCCACCGTGGCCAAAGCCGAAGCAAACATAGAGCGCGACATCGCCTTCCTGGCCATGAGCAGCGAAGACCGCCAGGCCCTGCTGGAGGCGGTGCGCCAGGCGGCGGCAGCCTCGGGCGATTATCCGGAACTCAGCGAGGTGGACATGGAGATTCCGCCGTCGGCGGTGACGGCGGCGAATATCCTGGTGCAGTTGCTCAGCAGCCCGGTGCAGAGCCAGTGACGCTGAACCCAGGGCGGCCACGCCTCGCTACGCTGATCGTCGAGGTGACCCAGGCCTGCGACCATGCTTGCGTCCACTGCTACAACTACTGGAACCACCCCGCCTACAACCGGCCCCTGCTCCCCGACGGGGACGACCTGCGGCCGCTCCTTGCCCACGTGCTCGACCAGGTGGAGTGTAGCAACGTCACGTTGACAGGAGGGGAGCCGACGCTGCGCGCCGACCTGCCGGAACTGGTGGGGTTCCTGGCGGCACGGGGCCACAGCGTCAACCTGATCAGCAACGGGCACCGGCTCAGCGATACGCTGGTTGACGCACTCATCGGCCGCGGCGTGTCCCTGTTCGAGCTACCCCTGCTGAGCTACCGGCGCGAGGTGCATGACGGCATGTCCGCTGCCCCAGGGGCGTTTGATGCCGTGCTGGCGGCGCTGGCCGAGATCCGGCGCCGCCAAGGCCAGGCGGTATGCGTGTTCGTGGCTACGCGCCGCAACCTCGCTGACCTCGAGGACACTCTCCGCCTGGCCTTCGCCTTCGGTGCCCGCGGCGTGATGCTCAACCGCTTCAACCCGGGCGGCCGGGGAAGCGCGCATATCGCCGAATTGCTGCCGAGCGTGGGTGAGATGCAGGTAGCCCTCGAGGTGGCCGAGCGGGTGAGCCGCAGGTATGGGCTGCCCATCTCGTGCTCCATCCCGCTGCAGCCCTGCCTTGTGGACATGTCCCTCTACCCCAGCCTCGGCTATGGCTTCTGCGCCGCCGGCTCGGAGCGGGCCTACTACACGCTCGACACCGCCGGCAACCTGCGCCCGTGCAACCACACGCCCACCGTGCTCGGCAACGTCTGGCGCCAACCACTGGCCGAGATGATGCAGGGTGAGGCGCTGGCTGCCTTCAAGGCCGCCCTGCCCGAGCGCTGCCGCCCCTGCCCGCGCCGCGACGAATGCCAGGGCGGCTGCAAGGCGGCTGCCCAGGTCTGCTACGGCGACCTCCGCGCCGAGGAGCCCTTCCTGCGACAGACACGATAAGGAAACACAGATAAACGCAGATGCACGCAGATTTACGCTGATTAGGAGAGAGAATATCCGTTTCTAATCCGCGTCTATCTGCGTAAATCTGTGTTTATCTGTGTTCCCTTACGTCCCTTGCTTCCACCTTGTCAGGCTGTGCCCCCGGGGAGGAGCAGGTGTTCGATGTCCTCCGGCCGCACGCCTGGGAGGGCAACGCCTGGTTGCGCCAGGAAGCGCGCTGCCACTTCCTTGACCTGAGCCAGGGGCACGCCGGTGAGCGCCTGTTCCAGCTCTCCCAGCGCCGCTGCCGGGTGAACGAAGAAATCCCCCGAGAGCGAGACCCAGGTGAGCCGCGGGGCGCCGCCCTGGCTGTCTATGGCACAATGGCAGCGCAGCAAACCGCCGGGTGCCTTCCACAGCTGCTCGCGCATCTCCAGCCCCTGGCGGATGCGCAGCCGTCGCCGTTCGCGCTCGCGGTGGACCTCGTCCAACCAATCGGCGGCGGTGAGGCGGGCTGCCGTCTCCGGCAGGAGAGCGGCTACATCGGCCGGCAGGGCAGCGGCCGGTTGGGCAGCGAGGCCGGCGGGCAGCGTCTCGCTGAAGGCCTGTGCCAGCATGTCCGCCACCTGCTCGTTGCTCGGGCGTTGGCCCAGTTCCTCCAGAGTGACCAGGTTATCGCGCATCGAATGGTAGGCCTTGTCGCGGAACTTCTCGTCCGGCACGCGCAGGACGGCGGCCATGGCCTCATAGTCGAAGCGCAAGAGGATGTTGCCCACGACAACGGCGGCCTGGCCGACCTCGCCGGCGCCATTGCCGGAGATTTTGCGGCGGCCGACGGCGACGTCGTTGGCGCCACGCACGTTGGCGTTGATGCCCATACGCTTGAGGGCAAGGGCAACGGCGTCCAAACCCTGGCGGAAGAGCCAGCGGTAGTCGTACGTCGCGGCAAGCCACTGCCGTGGCAGCACCAGCTGGTAGAATACCTGGCCTGCATCCAGGTAGACGGCGCCGCCCCCGACCTCCCGGCGGACGACAGGCAGGCCGCGGCGCTGGCACTCCTGCAGGTCAATCTCCGCTTCCAGGTCCTGGAAGCGGCCGATGCAAACGTACGGCTGGAGCGGCCAGAGGATGTTGAGCCCCGGCTGGCCCTGGTGCGCCTGGGCATGGTAGATCGCCTGCGAGTCCGGCCAATCCACGCCGCCGAGGTTGTAGAGGGGAATGATGCCGGCCGTCATAGCCCGTACTTCTGACGTTCGGCCTCGACCAGCTTGCGGTACTCCTCGCTGTCGGCGCGCATCAGGTTGCCCAGTTCACGCTCCAGGTCGCCGGGCGCGAGGCGCAGCATCCAGCCCTTGCCGTAAGGGTCATGGTTCACGAGTTCGGGTGTGGCGTCCAGGGCCTTATTGAAAGCCGTCACTTTGCCGGATACCACGGCGTTTACCCTGCCCACCCATTTGCCCGATTCCACGGAGAGCACAGGCTGGCCCTGCCTCACCTCGCGCCCCACGGCTGCCGGCTCCACGTACAAGATCTCGCCGGCCATGGCAGCGCCCAGCGCCGTCATCCCCTGGGTGACGCCATCAGCGTCGAGCCGCAGCCAGTTGTGCTTGCTGTCGTAATAGAGCTCATCGGGGAAGTCGTATTTGCCAAGCTTCATCGTCCCTCCGGGCATGGTTGTTTATGGGTCGAGGGGCCAGCGGTGCTGGACGGGCCGGGCGCCGTGGCCGCTCACTTGCCCTCGGCCGAGAGCAGCAGCAACTCGGCCACGTCGTAGGTGCGCAGGCGGATACGAGCGCTGCGGGCGGCGCTGGTCAGGGCCCGTTTGCATTGGGGGCAGGCGGTAGCCAGGGCGCGGGCGCCGGTGGCCTGGCCCTGAGCCAGGCGCCGGCCGGCAATGGCGCCAGAGAGGCCGGCGTTCACCATCTCCACATCGCCGCCGCCGCCGCAGCAGAGGGCCTGCTCGTGATGCTCGGCCATCTCGACCAGTTCCAACCCGGGGATCAGGCGCAGCAGGCGGCGGGGCGGCTCGTAGATGCCCGAGAGCCGGCCCAGGTCGCACGGGTCGTGGTAGGTGATCGGGCCGGCCAGCGGCTCCGCCAGAGGGCGCAGCCTCGGGGCCAGCTCGCCGGCCAGCCCGTCCAGGTACTGCGTGCTGTGCAGGACGGGCAGGTCCATCTCCGCCCCCAGCCAGCGCCGATAGAGCACGTTCAGCGTGTGGTAGCAGGAGGGGCAGGAGGTGATCACCTTGCGGGCGCCGCTGCCCTTCAAGAGTTCCACGTTGCGCCTGGCCAAAGCGAACGCTTCCTGTTCCAGGCCGCTGGCGTAGAGCGGGAAGCCGCAGCAGACCTCGCTCTCGCCCAGGATGGCCACGTTCACGCCGAGCAGGCGCAGCAGGCCGAGGAGCGCTTGCGGCAGGGCGAACGCCTGCGGGTACAGAGACGACAGGCAGCCCACGAACAGGACAACGTCCGGATGAGCGGATGCTGGCGCCGGAGCCGCTCCCTCACCGGCATTGGCCAGCCAGGCCAGGCGCTCCTCAGCGGCGCTGCCGGCGATGTTGCCGCTCTGGCGCACGCGCTCGGCCATCTGCAGGACAGCGTCCGGGGCGAGGCCGGCCACTGCCAACTGCCGCCGCTGCGCCACCCAGAGATCGTGGGTGCGAATGTACACCGGGCACACGGCCTCGCAGCGGCCACAGAGCGTGCAGTCGTAGGCGGCGCTGAGCAGCCGCCCGCTGGGTACGGGCCGAAGAAGACCTAACCCCGGGCGGGGAGCCGCCATCCCCCCGACACCGGAGGGTTGGCGGGAGGCGCGCCCGGGCAGTTGCGGGGGCGGGGAGGGGTCGGGGGTGCGGTCCGTCCCCCGCCTCAGCGCCCGGCGCCACAGGTCAATCTTGCTTAGCGCCGTGCTCTCGCCACTGCCGGTGGTGGCCAGCACCGGGCAGGCGGGCAGGCACTCGCCGCAGCGCGTGCAGGCATCCAGGCTGAGCATCTGGCGCAGGCTCAGCTGGCTGCGGTCCAGCCTGATGATGGCTGCGTTCCTGTGCGCCATCCTCAGCCGCCCTCCTCGGCCGCACCCAGCCCGGCGACCAGGGGCGCCGCCAGCACGTGCAGCATCTTGCTGAACGGCCAGTAGATGAAGAGGGTGGAGGCAGCGAGCACGTGCACCTGGAACAGCCAGAAGTGCCACTCGGCCCAGCGCAGGCCCAGGGGCGCCAGCAAGCGGGCCAGCGGCCAGCCGATGTATGAGTAGCGCGCTGCCTGGGCCGGCACAGCCTCTGCCAGCAGGCGCAGCGATTCGAGCGGGTAGCCGCTGATAGCTATGAAGGCGAGCAGGGCCAGGGCGAGGACGTCTGGCCTCTCGCTCGGCAGATTCGGGCCAGGCCAGAACAGGCGGCGCAGGCCGGCGTAGGCGCCGCCGGCGAGGAGCAGCAGGCCGAAGGTCTCGTTGGGCAGGGCCATGAGCGGGTGATCCTTGTTCAGGACCACGGCCACCACGCCGGGCGCCAGGCCGAGGGGGCGCAAGATGTGTTCGGCCAACGCGGCCAGGGCGCTCATGCACATCAGCCCGAGGAAGCCGCCGAGCATGGCGGCATGGGCCAGCCAGCGGGCCCGGCTCCGGCGGTAGAGACGCCGGTGAAGCAGGCCATCGCTGAGCACGTGGGCGAGGGTGCGCCGCCAGCCCACGGCCGGCCCGCGCTTCAGGGCGCGAAGCAGGCCACGCCAGCCGGCCCGATGGCCCGGCCCGGCTTCCCCGTGCCCTCCAGCCAGGAGCGCCAACCAGCGAGCGAAAGCAAGCAGCGTCGCCAGGCCGACGACGGCCATCATGCGCCAGAATATTGGCAGCCGCGCTGCGATCAGAGCGTCCACGCCACCCCCGGGCACAATGGTGCCGCGGCCGCGGCGGTTTCGCTGCCCGAGGCGCGGTGCGGGCTCAAAAGTACCGCCCTCCCCAGATGAACGGCCGCTGGCAGCCGAGGGCGGCGAGCACGTGCTCGCGCACGGCCAGGGCCCGCTCCCGCTTGGCCGAATCGAAGAGCAGGCTCGAGCGCAGCAGTCCCTCGTCGAGCAGGGCGGCCGCCACCTCGGCGGGCAGGCCCAGCCGTTGGCACACCCAGACCAGCGGCCGGGCATACATGCTCAGCGCGTCCACATCGCGGTAGCCGGAGACGGGCTGTTCCAGGTCGGTGTGGCGCGCCATGACACCGAGGTAGCCGCCGCGCGCCAGAATCTCGACGGCGGGAAGCGTCTCCACACCGCAGCGAGCGAGCAGGTTGCTATCCGCCACTGCCGCCGGCGAGGTGAGCACGTCAGCGGCCAGGTTCGCCGCCGCGGCCGAGTAGACCTTGTAGCCGCTCTGGATGTCGGGCCAGTCGCCGTAGGCGGCGAAGTAGGCCTCGCTCAAGCGGCGACCCTGGCGGGCGGCGTCGTACTGCAAGGCCTGCCAGATGAAGCGGTCGCTGAGCTGCTCGTACTGGGCGCGCTCGAGGCCCAGAGGGCGCATGCGGTCGCTGCGGCCACCGGCGGCGATGATCAGGTCGCTGCCCGTTTCAGAAGCCATCTGAAAAGCCAGGCCAGCCAGCGCCGGCAGGTCGTGCACCTGGGTGTCGCCGTCGCTATCGCGGGTGACGATGAACTCCACGCCCGTCCCGGCGAGGAGGCGGATGCCCTCAGCGACAGCCCTGCCCTTGCCCATGTTCTCGGGCAGGAAGTGGTAGAGGCAGCCCCGGCGCCCGGCCTGGGCCCGGATCTTGCCCTGCCAGATGGGCTGGCCGTCCTGCACCAGCAGCGTGCGCTCGGGCAGGCAGTAGAGTTCGCAGCCGTCGAGGGCGCGTGCCAGCAGCGTGTCCACCAACTCCGGAGAGGCGGTGCTGGGGTACCACACCGGCACAATCATGCCCAATTGGGGGAAAAGAGGAGCCATGGCCACCTTGTGCTGCTATCCCGCAGGCGTGGTCGCTGCTCAGCCGATGTTGGCCGGGCCTATGCCAGCCAGGGCGCCTGCCAGCTCTCGGCCGTGTACTGGTGCAACTCGATGCGGTTGCCGTCCGGGTCCTGTAACCAGGCCTGCCAGGAGTTATCGGCGCCCATCTTCACCTCGGATACTTCAACCCCCGCCTGGCGTAGCTCGCGGACGGTGGACTGGATGTCGGCCACCTCCAGGCAGAAGTGCTGGTAGGACTGCTTCGCCGACCTGGCCTCCGGTTCCCCCCGGAAGAGCTCGATGAAGGAGCGGCCGCCGATGCGCATGTAGACGCCGTAGCGCTCGCCCTTTTCGTTGGTGAAGTCGAAGGCGGGCGTGAAGCCGAGCCTGTCCCGATAGAAGGCGATGGCGGCGTCCAAGTCATGCACGACGAAGCAGATGTGGGCCAATCCTTTGACCATTGGGGCTACCTCTTGCTGTACTTACGTTCGAACAGGTCCGGCTCGTAGGCGGCGCTCCGCCCAGGGCAACTGGCGCGCGGGCACAACTGGCAGTTGGCGTAGCTGACCTCGGTTGGGAAGAAGAGGCCCGACACACTCTTGGTGGGCAGCATGAGGTAGCTGTCCGTCAGCCGCACGCCGATCTGGCCATAGACGTCGCCCAGCAACTGGAAGAGCGGTGCCTGTTCCGTCAGGGGCCAATCGGGCAGGGAACCGGGGTTCATGCTCGCCAGCTTGCCCGGCCGGAAGCGCGCCTGCAGGTCCGCCTCGACGGCACGCATGGCCGGGGCGATGGCCATCTCCTTGATGCTATCGGCCCAGAAGCGGTGCAACACGTCGGTGATGCTTTCTGACCACTGGTCGAGTTCGCAGCCACAGGTGGCGACGTAGGGGAAGATGCGGTGCGCCTCGCCCAGGTTCACGCGCAGGACGCGGCTGTTGAGGTTGACGCCCTCAACGACGACGCCGTCCTCACCCTTTTCGTCAACGAAGGCGACGCCATACATCGCTCTGGGCCTGGCGACAGCCTGAGCCTCGCTTGCCAACTGCGTCGCCTCCGCGGCGTACTCGCTTCCGGGCTGGAGATGCAGCCGTGCCAGCACCTGGCGCACATCGAGTTGCCAGGCAATGTCGTCGAGGACGATCGCTTCCATATGACCTCGGTAACAGCCCGATTTGGCCGCCAGGCAGCGCCCGGCGCCGGCCGCCATTATACAGCCCTGCCCCTCGTCGGGCACCTGAGGCGAGACGGCTGCGCCGGCGGCAGCTAACCCCATGCCCGCTGTCGGGCGAGGCAGGGGCACGACCCTCTCAATCTCCCGGTCAACCGGGCGAGGACGCCGGCAGCGCTGCCAGGGGAGCGCCGCTCCCGCCCCGATGCCGGGGTGGGCAATGCGAGCAAGTTGGCTCGCGGCAGGGCCTCCATCCTGCCGGCTCGGCTGAGCCGTGGTCGGGTCCTTGCATCCGGCCGCTTCAGCGGGCCGAGATGCTGTAAGCGCCTCGAGCCGTCCAGCGGCCGAGGGCGATGGCCGTAGCTACAGAAGTGAGGTTGAGCAAGCCCATTATCAGGAAGGGCAGGCCACCGTTCACGTTCACCAGCCAGCCCGCCACCTGCGTGCCGAGCAGCATGCCGCCGCTCCAGGCGACGTGGGAGAAACCGAGCGTGCGCGCGTGCTCGCCTTGAGGCGAGACATCGGTCACCAGGCCGGGGATAGTGACGGACATGGACCAGGCGATGCCGGCGCCCAGGATGCCGCAGACATAGAGACCCACCAGGCTGCGGCTGAAGGCGGCCGTGGCCAGGGAGATGGCCACGATGAGCGAGGTGAGCACGACTACCACCCAGCGCCGGCCGAAGCGGTCGCAGACTCGCCCGGCGACCAACTGGCAGCCGGAGGCGAAGAGCAGGCTGGCCGTTCCGTAATAGGCGGCGGAGGACGGCACATGGGCAGCGCGGTAGATGAGGAGCGGCACCAGGAGTGTGGCCGTGCCCCAGTAGCAGGTGGGCACGAAGCGCAGCACGCCCAGGGCGAGCACTGGCGAGCGGCGCAGGGTGCTGGCGTAGCTGCCCAGGGGTGCCTCGGCCTTCGCTGAGCTGAGCGGTTGCATCTCCGGCATGGCCAGGGTCCCAGCCACCAGGACGACCACGGCGATCACGATTATGGCCAGGCCGAGGGCGGCGAAACCGCGGCTATCCACCAGCGGCCCGGCGAGAGCATTGCCGAGAGCGTTGCCCAGAGTGGAACCCATGTACTGCAGGGCGGTGGCCATGCCCAGGTAACTCGCTGGCACGATGGCCATCATGTAGGTCTGGCGGCCGACGATGAAGAGGCCGTTGACGAAGCCGAAATAGACCCAGATGGCGACAAGGGCGAGAGTGGAGTGCAGCATGAACGCCAGACCGACCAGCGGCAGTCCCGTCAGCCCGATCAGCATGACGCGCTTGCGCCCCAGGCGGTTGGCCAGGCCACCGCCCACCAACCCGGCGATGGCCCCGAACACCGTCTGTAACGAGACCAGGTTCGAGGTGAACAAGGGCTTGCGCAAGAGTTCCCGCTCCACGTAGACAGGCAACAGCGGCCGCCAGGGTGCCGTCGCCATGTCGGCAAAGAACAATAGGACGATGAAGGCGGCGAAGGCTCCCAGCCAGCGCTCGGCGGCGCCGCTGCGCGATCGCTTCCACAATTCGGCAAGGGACATGCCATCTCCGTTGCTCTCGAGAATGCGCGGCAGAGCCCCGTATAGGCTCTCGAGGCCAGGTGTGTCAAGCGGCATAATGCCCGGTGTCTCTTGACGTGTCGAGCCCGGCGTTGCATATACAGCCATCCCTACCTAAGCGAGGCCAGCTATGTCGAATGAGATCGTCAATGTCGCCGTCATCGGGACTGGTATGGGCCGCTACCACATGCAGGACTATTCCACCCTGCCGGACGCCAAGCTTGTCGCCATCTGCGACCTGAACGAGGCGGAGGCGCGCTTCTTTGCCGAGAAGTATGGCGCGCCGCACGTGTTCAGCGATTATCGCCGCCTCTTCGAACTACCGGGCCTGGACGCGGTGAGTATTGCCGTGCCGAACTACTTGCACGCCCCCATCACCCTGGCGGCGCTGGAGGCCGGCTTGCATGTCCTTTGCGAGAAGCCGATGGCGACGACGGTCGAGGATGCGACGGCCATGGTGGAGAAGGCACGAGCCGTCGGCAAGCGGCTGATGGTGCACATGAACATGCGCTTCCGCGATGCCAACCTCGCCCTCGGGCGCCTTTCCGCTGCGGGGGAACTTGGCCAGGTGTACTACGGACGCGCCAGCATGATCCGCCGCCGCCTGGTGCCGGTGCTGCATTTCCCGCCCAACGGCACGATGGGCCGCGGTCCCTGGTTCCTGGATAAGGAGAAAGCCGGTGGCGGCGCTCTGATGGATATCGGCGTGCACACCTACGACCTGATGTGGTGGCTGATGGGCTGCCCCCGGCCCGTCGCCGTCTCCGCCGCTACCTTCCGCAAGCTTTACGGCGACGCGGCGGCGAAACGGGGCATCAAGTTCGACGTTGACGAACTGGCCTCGGCCATGATCCGCTTCGAGAATGGCGCCACCGCTTTCGTGGATGTCTCTTGGGCGGCGAACCAGGCGGCCGAGTGGAACGTGCGCGTCTTCGGAGACAAGGCCGGCCTGATGGTGAGCCCGGCCACGCTCTTCCGCGACCGCGACGGCGTCCTGGAGAGCGCAACGATCGAACTGCCGGAGATGGAGCGCTTCACCCCGCAGGCCCATTTCGTGGATTGCATCCGCCATCCGGAGAAGGCGCTCATCTGCCCGGGGGAGCAGGGCCTGCAGGTGGTGCGCGTCCTCGACGCCATCCGTCGCTCGGCCGAGCAGGGGCGGGAGGTCGCCGTCGCCTGACACGGCCCGGGGGTGCGCTCCACGCCTTTCTCCCTAACGGCTCCGGTTATCCTGACCGATTGTTGGCACGCGCATTGCGAGCCTGAACCTTGGAATGCGTGCGCCCTTAGGGCGCAGCGCGGTCAAGGGGGAACAAGTGACACGATCTACAGGCCGGCCGGCCAGCCAGCGGGTGCCTGTGCGCCCGACAGCGAAGCCGCCGCGGACGCTCGCCGCAGTGCGGCCGGCTAAGCCGGCACCTGCCGCGAAGGGACGGCCCGGCGCGCAGCGACGCCGGCGCAGCAGCCAGCGCGGCGCAGGGGCATGGTTCGGCGAGCTGCGCCGGCGCTTGCGGGCGCTGCGCCTTGGCGCGCTGCCCTGGTCGCGCCTGGGCCTGGCCGGCCTCATCGCCCTGGCCCTGTTCAGCGCTCTCGCCCTGGCAGCCCCCGCAGCGGGG
>DAOTVV010000159.1:0-8195 GCA_034436255.1 Anaerolineae bacterium | reverse complement strand
TGATTACCTTGCTATGTGACAGCGATTGTTGTAAACTGACCATGGTCGTTAACAATTGCTGGCGTGCTAGGCTAGAGAGAAGGACATCCGGATGGCTGGCTCAGGGAAGGAACAGGCGCTCGATACTGTCTTCAGCGAGCTGCGCCGCAGGTACGGAGAGGGCGTCATCATGCGGATGGGGGGCGGCTCGCTCCCCAAGGTGGACGTGATCCCCACCGGTTCACTGGCGGTGGATCTGGCCCTCGGCGTCGGCGGCATCCCGCGTGGGCGGGTCACCGAGATCTACGGGCCAGAGTCGGCCGGGAAGACGACCCTCTGCCTGCACATCATCGCACAAGCGCAGAAGATGGGAGGTGTGGCTGCCTTTATTGACATGGAGCATGCCCTCGACCCTAGCTATGCGCAGCGCCTCGGCGTGGACGTTGAATCGCTCTATGTATCCCAGCCCGATACTGGCGAACAGGCTTTGGAGATCGCCGAAGCCCTGGTGCGCAGCGGGGCGGTAGATGTGATTGTGGTAGACTCGGTCGCCGCGCTCGTGCCCCGAGCCGAGATCGAAGGCGAGATGGGCGATCAGCATCCCGGCTTGCAGGCCAGGCTGATGAGCCAGGCCTTGCGCAAGCTCTCCGGAGCCATCAAGCAATCCAACACGGCCATGATCTTCACCAACCAGATTCGGATGAAGATCGGCGTCATGTTCGGCAGCCCGGAGACCACCACCGGCGGCAACGCGCTCAAGTTCTATGCCTCCGTCCGCCTGGACATGCGCCGCATCGAATCCATCAAGCGGGGCGGCGAAGTCGTGGGCAACCACGTCCGGGTGACGGTGCGCAAGAACAAGGTGGCGCCGCCGTTCCGCGAGGCCGAGTTCGACATAATGTACGACGAGGGCATCTCCCGCGCCGGCGACATTCTGGACCTTGGCGTAGATGTGGGCCTGATCGAGAAGCGGGGCGCCTACTACTCCTATGGCGATCTGCGCCTGGGGCAAGGGCGGGATAGCGCCAAAGAGTTCCTGCGCCAGAACGCCGATATCGCTCAGGAAATCGAGAACGGCATCCGGGAAAAGAAGGGGTTGCTGCCTTTCAAGGCCCGCAGCAGCGAGGGCGAACAGGCACGTACAGACGAACTGGTGACAGAACCGGAGGAGAGCTTCGAAGCTTGACGCCGGCCGGACCGGTAGCCAGGCCTCTCCTGGGGGAGGCGAGGGCTCCTGGTCACTGGCCGTGTGGCCCTGGTTCTGATGGCTTATGAGCTGTCTTGGCTGAAGCTCAGCCTTACTGGACGGTTGGAGCGCTGAGGGCGGCGGTTGCGCCGCCGGCGCTGAGCAGGATGTAAGGATTGGCGTGCAAGTGGTTGCAGACAGGCCGTAGAGCGCGATAGCGGGCCGGGCCAGCGTGGGACGGTCGTCCCAGGCTGACCCGACGAGCGGCAGGCCGCGCGATCCGCGCCGACCACCAGCCGACAGCGACAGGTTCATAATTCCAGCACCATTAAGGCTATGGCGTGCTCATCGCCGTAGCCTTTTGCGTTTTGGCCCTGCTCCTGTAGCCGGTGGCTGGCAATTGGGGACGGGGGACGGCCGCCGGCTGATGGCCGCCAACGGGCAGCCGATATGGGCCGTTGAGAGTGTGACGGGGAATGGCGCGCACCATTACAGCGCTGACAAAGCAGAAGAAGTCCGGCCAGCGGGTCAACCTGTTCCTGGACGGCGAGTTCGCCTTCGGCTTGCTGGCGCTGACCGCGGCGAACCTTCGCGTCGGCCAGCAACTGAGCGCTGCTGAGCTCGAGGCTCTGCGCCGCGATGACGCCGTCAACATGGCCCAAGAGCGGGCCCTCTCGCTGCTGGAGAGGCGGCCGCGCAGCAAGGCGGAGATCAGGCAGCGCCTGTCGCGGGCCGGCTTTGCCGCCGAGGCCGTCGAGGCGGCGCTGGCACGCCTGGAGCGCGTCGGCCTGGTTGACGACGCCGCCTTCGCCCGCTACTGGGTCGAGCAGCGGTTGAGCTTTCACCCGCGCAGCCGCAGGGCCCTGCGCTACGAGTTGCTGCGCGAAGGGGTGGGGCGCGAGATCATTGACCAGGCACTGAGCCAGGTGGAGGACGGCGACGTGGCCGCGGCGTTGCTGCGCCAGTACCTGGCAAAGACGAAGGAAGCCGATGCCCAGAAGCGCAGCCAAGCGGCCTTCACGCTGCTGCGCAGCCGCGGCTTCGATTATCAGGTGATCAAGGAGGCGATGGCCGGCCTGGCAACCGAGGGGAGTGAGCCCACTTCCGGGGCGGATGACACCGGCCCGGAAGGTGAGGGAGCCCTCGGCCGCTCAGGCCCGCTGACCTCCGACTATACTATAGATGAGTGAAAGACGATGGGTTTGGGAATACTCGCAATCTGGATTCTGACGATCCTTGCCGCCATCGCCGCCGGAGCCTACGGCGGCTACTGGTATTACCGCAAGCAAGCGCGCAGCCGCACGGCAAGCGCCCTGGAGGAAGCGGAGCATATCCTGGAGGCGGCCCGCAGCGAGGCGCGCGAGATCACGCGCGAGGCCGCCCTGAAAGCGCAGGACGAGGCGCTGGCCATCCGCAAAGAGGCCGAGGAGTACGCCGCCAAGATGCGCCGCACCCTCGAGGCCGATAACGAACGCCTGCTGCACCGCAGCGAGGCCCTGGACCGCAAGCAGGAGGCCCTCGAGGAGCGCAACCGCCGCCTGGACCAGCGCCAGAGCAAACTCGACAAGCAGGCAGCCGACTTATCCAAACTTGAGGAGGAGCGGCAGAAGGAACTGCAGCGTATCGCCAACCTGAGCCAGGAAGAGGCACGGCAGATTTACCTGGACCAGGTGGCCCAGAGTTGCCGGCAGGACGCCGCCCGCCTCATCCGCGAGATCGAGTCCCAGGCGCGGGAAGAGGCCATGCGCGAGGCGCGCGAGATCGTCGGCCTCGCCATCCAGCGCTGCGCTGCCGACCAGGTGGCCGACGCCACCGTCGCCACAGTCGAGTTGCCTTCGGACGAGATGAAGGGCCGAATCATCGGCCGCGGTGGGCGCAACATCCGTGCCATCGAGAACATCACCGGCGTTGACCTGGTGGTTGACGACACACCTGAGGCGATCACCATCTCCTGCTTCGACCCCGTCCGCCGCGAGATCGCCCGCCTGGCGCTCACGCAATTGGTGCAGGATGGGCGCATCCACCCGACGCGCATCGAGCGCCTGGTGGAGAAGGCGCGCGAGGACGTGGAAGAGGTGATCGAGAAGGCCGGCCAGGAGGCCGCCTACGAGGTGGGCATCCACGGCCTCCATCCCGAACTGGTGAAGGTGCTCGGGCGCCTGCGCTTCCGCACCAGCTACGGCCAGAACGTGCTCAACCACAGCGTGGAGACGGCGCTGCTGGCCGGCATGATGGCCGGGGAGTTGGGCGCCGACGTGCAGTTGGCGAAGCTCGGCGGCCTGCTGCATGACATCGGCAAGGCCACCGACCACGAGACCGACGGGCCACACGCCGCCATCGGCGCGGACCTGGCGCGGCGCTTCAACATGCCGCCCCTGGTCGTGAACTGCATCGCCGCCCACCACGGCGAGGAAGAGCCCCAGTGCCTGGAGGCCATCCTGGTGGAAGCCTCGGATGCCATCAGCGGCGCCCGCCCGGGCGCCCGGCGCGAAGCCCTTGAGACCTACATCAAACGGGTGCGCGCTCTGGAGGACGTGGCCAATTCCTTCAGGGGCGTGGCGCAATCCTACGCCATCCAGGCCGGCCGTGAGGTGCGCATCATCGTCCGGCCGGAGGAGATAGACGACCTGGCCTCGATCGAACTGGCCAAGAACGTGGCCAAGAGCGTCGAGGAGAACCTGCAGTACCCGGGGCAGATCAAGGTGACCGTGATCCGCGAGACGCGCGCTGTGGACTACGCCCGGTAGAGAGCGGCCGGCAGAGCCAAGGGAACTAACTAACAGCAATCAGGAGGCGCCACTCTTATGGCGCCTTCCT
Organism: Anaerolineae bacterium; assembly: GCA_034436255.1. Lineage (GTDB taxonomy): Bacteria > Chloroflexota > Anaerolineae > DRVO01 > DRVO01 > DAOTVV01. The sequence goes on along the minus strand of DAOTVV010000159.1, from coordinate 4,213 downwards.
GATTGGGGACAGTCATGTTTGCTCGGCCCCTGAGAGGGCAGCATAGTCAAGATCATGCAGCACCAGTATAGTCCTTCGTGGGCGTTCTCACCCCTGGGCCAATGGCAAGGTGAAGTAGAACGTGCTCCCCTTGCCCTCGCGGCTCTCCACCCAGATGCGGCCGCCGTGCCCCTGGACGACGTGCTTGGCGATGGCCAGGCCCAGCCCCGTGCCGCCGCCGGAGCGGGCGCGGTCGGCCTTGTAGAAGCGCTCGAACACGCGCGGCATGTCCTGCGCGGCGATGCCGATGCCGGTATCGGCCACCGACACAATCACTTCGCTTCCGCTCACTCTCGCCGCCACCTCAATATGCCCGCCCGAAGGCGTGAACTTGATGGCGTTGTGCACCAGGTTGGTGACCACCTGCTTGATACGCTCAAGGTCGGCGAGCACAAGGGCATCCTCGGGCGGCAGGTGCAGGTCCAGGCTCAGGCCGGCGCGCTCCGCCTGCAGCCGCAGCCGCTCCACCGGGCCCGACAGGATCTCGTCCAGGGTCACTGGCTCGGGCCGGATCGGCGCCTGGCCGGATTCGATGCGCGACAACTCCAGCAGTTCCTGCACCATCTGGGTGAGCGCGTCCACCTCCACTTCCATCCGTTGCAGGAAGTCCGAAGCCACCTCAGGCTCGTCAATGGCGCCGTCGCGCAGGGTTTCCACCAGGGCCTTGAGCGAGGCCAGAGGGGTGCGCAACTCGTGCGAGATGTTGCTGATGAAATCCCGGCGCACACTCTCCAGCCGCCTCACCTGGCTCAGGTCCTGTAGCACAAGCAGGACCGGGCCGAAGGGCGCGTTCTGCAGCGGGCTTGCCAGGACATGTAGCATCGTGTCCTTCCCCGCCGGCTCAATCATGGCCTCATGCGGCCGCCCCGTCTGCCGCGCCTGGCGCCAGGCCGAGAATATGTGCGGCTCGCTCACCAACTCGTCAAGGGCAGTTGTGCCGTCCTCGCCCTTGCTCTCGCTGCCAAGCAGGCGCAACGCCGCCGGGTTGGCCATCGTGACCCTGCCCGTGGCGTCGGTAATGAGGACGCCGTCCGCCAGGTGCGATAGCACGGTTGCCAGCTTGTTCCGTTCCTGGGCCAGGCTGTCGAACCGCGCCTGTAGCTCGCTTGTCATGGCCTGAAAGGCAGCGGCCAGGTCCCGCACCTCATCGTAGCTGGCCGACTGCGCCAGGGTCGCGCCCTGACCGGCCGGGAGGGCGCGCACATCGGCCACGAGCTGGCGCAGGGGCCGGGTCAGCCAGCCGGCGATGAGGAAGGCCAGGCTGACGATGAGCAGCGAGGCAACAGCGGTGGCCAGCAAGAGGGCGTTCTGCAGTTCGGCCACCCGCGCCGCGATCTCGCTCAGGGGCAGGGCCAGGCGCACAAAAGCGACGCCATCGGGCCTATCGGGCAGGTAGAGGGCGACGTAGAGCAGACGCTCGCCCAGCGTGGTGCTGTAGCGGATGGAAGAGCCCATGCTGGACAGGAGCGCCTGCTGCACCTCGGGCCGGCCGAGATGGTTCTCCATCGTCGCTGCGTCCGCGGCGGAATCGGCCAGGACGGCGCCATCGGCGCCGATGAGCGTGACGCGCGCCCCCAGGGCCGAGGCCCAGCCGGCGACGGTAGTCTGCGTGTAGGGGGCGGCGCGCAGCCAGGAGCCGAGTAGCCTGGCCTCGGCTTGGAGCCGTGCCTCATATTCGGCCTGGCGCGTCTCCCGGATCTGCTGCGAGAGGTAGAGGCTGAGCCCGACCATGGTGACAAGGACCACAGCCACGAAAGGCAGGGCCAGCCGCCACCGCAGGGCCAGCCGCCACCGCAGGGGCAGCCTCCAGCGCAGGAACGGCCTGCACTGCAGGAACGGCTTCCAGGTTGGGGGCCAGCGCCGACGAGGGGAGCGCGGCATCGCCTAAGGCTCGAAGCGGTAACCGGAGCCGCGCACCGTCACCAGCCTGGTGGGGTGGGCGGGGTCATCCTCGATCTTCTCCCGCAGGCCGCGCACATGCACGTCCACGGTGCGCGTACCGCCGGCGAAATCCCAGCCCCAGACCTGCTCCAGGATGCGCTCGCGGGAGAGAGCCAGGCCACGGTTGCGCGCCAGGTAGGCCAGGAGTTCGAATTCGCGCCGCGCCAGGGGAAGGGGTTTGCCGCCCTTCAGCGCCTCCCTGCGGCCCAGGTCAACGACCAGGTCGCCGAACACGAGCCGCTGCGCCTCGCCCGAGGCGGTGCCAGCGCTGGCCTCCTCGCGGGTGAGGTGGACGCGCCGCAACTGCGCCTTCACCCGCGCCATCAGTTCGCGCATGCTGAACGGCTTGGTGACGTAATCGTCGGCCCCGATCTCCAGGCCGACCACTTTGTCCACCTCCTCGTCGCGCGCCGTGAGCATGATGATCGGCGTGGCCGTCTCCTGGCGCAGGGTGCGGCACACCTCGATGCCGTCCAGGCCAGGCAGCATTATGTCGAGCAGGATCAGGTCGGGCTTCTCCTTCCTGGCCAGTTCCAGGGCCGCAAGGCCATTGCCCGTGGTCAGCACCTGGTAGCCCTGGCGCTTGAGGCTGTAGCGCAGTGTCTCCACCAGGCTGGGCTCGTCCTCGACCACCAGGATTTTCTCAGCCACCGTCCGCCCTCCTGTTGATTCTGGGCAGGGTGATGCCCGTCTGGCCCTGGTACTTGCCTTTGCGATCGGCGTAGGAGACGCGGCAGAGTTCGTCCGCCTGAAAGAAGATCACCTGGGCGATGCCCTCATTGGCATAGATGCGCGCCGGCAGGGGCGTGGTGTTGGAGATCTCGAGCGTGGCGTAGCCCTCCCATTCCGGCTCGAAGGGCGTGACGTTCACGATGATGCCGCAGCGGGCGTACGTGGACTTGCCCAGGCAGATTGTGAGCACGTCGCGCGGGATGCGGAAGTACTCCACTGTGCGGGCGAGGGCGAAGGAATTGGGCGGGATGACGCACACCTCGCCCTTGAAAGGCACCAGGGAACGGTTATCGAAGTTCTTGGGGTCAACAACAGTGGTGTTGACGTTGGTGAAGATGCTGAATTCGTCGGCCACGCGGATGTCGTAGCCGTAGGAAGAGAGGCCATAGGAGATCACGCCTTCCCTCACCTGGCCGGCCTCGAACGGCTCGATCATGCCATGCTCGCGGGCCATGCGCTCGATCCAGCAATCGGCTTTGATGCTCACTTATCTCTCCTATCCTGACTCTGCCCCATCCGGCCCCTCGCCCCCGTCCCCATACGGACCCAGGGTGCTCGGCCTTCCGCTAGAGTATCGCCCGAATATCAGGCACCGGAACTCAATGTGCAGGCCACCTCGTGGAGCCGCAACCTTCGCGCCTGCTGTGCCTTACACACGACACGCCACCCACCATCATACGACGTAGTGTAGGGGTTTATCCCCGTTGCCGCCTGGCCTGACAACGCCCACAAGGGGCTATACTACACCGTAGTCGACGCCGGCGACGCCGGCGACGCCGTCGAGGCCGTCGCCGCCGGATCGTGTCCGCGACCGTAAGCCGCTGTGGACGGTTAGACTATTCGCCCTTCCGCTAGGCGATCACGAGCAGCCAGTCCTCCTCATCGGGGGCGGCGAAGCTGTCGCCCTCCTGGCGCGCCGCCTGGCGCTCCCCCGTCCTCGGGTTGTACCAGCTGGCCGAGCCACCCTTCACGGCGCCCGGCTGCAGGCGGATGCTGCCGCCCGCGGGCAGGTAGGCCAGTAGCACCCCGCCGTCCTCGCTCCTCGCTACAGTGATGTAGCGGCCCAGGTCGGCCTCACCGGGCTGCTCCGCCAGCAGTTCCGGCGCCGGGCGCAAGCGCCAACAGGGCAGGGAAGCGAACAGGGAGCGCAAGTGCTGCAGTTGGCGGGCGCCCTCGTCGTAGAGCGCTTCATACCAGGGGCCGGATTCGCCGCTGTAAGCATGATCGGTCGGCAACTCCCGCCTCTCAGGGAAGGGCCAGATGCCATGGTCACCGTAGGTGACGCCGGCGGTGGGGGCGAGCAGCAGGCTCCAGTAGAGGGCGCGGCGGACGTCTCGGGCGGTGAAGCGGTACTGGGTGCCGTAGGCGATGTGGCCTTCGTAGTTCGGCTCCAGATTGACGATCGGCCGCGCCGGCGGCTTCAGCCATTCCCGCGCCGGCGGCCCCTGCACCAACCAGCGCCAGTCCTCAGGGGCACAGCCGTGGCCGCTCTGGTAGCCGA
>DAOTVV010000158.1:0-20641 GCA_034436255.1 Anaerolineae bacterium | reverse complement strand
CGCATTTCGATGTCGCCATGTCAAACTCATTCGGGCTTGGCGGTCACAACGCCGCGGTGCTGTTTCGGCGGCTCCCTTAGCCCGCTTGCACCAGTAGCTTGCCTGGGTGGCGCGTGGGCTGCGCTGGCCAGGTGTGTGCTTTGGCCGGCAGGGCTGATAGAGCCCGTCGGAGGGCGAACTGGGCAGACCCTGCCGTGCCATGGGCGAGGAGGTATGCAGCGCATGGCAGAGATTCGCTTGTACAAAGGCAGCATCACTGATGTCGAGGCGGATGCCCTGGTGAACGCGGCCAACAACGCCCTGTGGATGGGGTCGGGTGTGGCAGGGGCGATCAAGCGCGCCGGCGGCGTCGAGATCGAGCGGGAAGCTATGGCCCTGGGCCCAATTGAGGTCGGAGGCGCGGTTGCCACCGGCGCCGGCAGGCTGAAGGCCAGGCACGTGATCCACGCTGCCGCCATGGGCCAGGACCTGACGACCGATGAGGACAAGGTGCGGCGAGCCACGCGCAGCGCCTTTGCCGTCGCTCGCGGCCTGGGGGTGCAGAGCATCGCTTTCCCGGCGCTGGGAACGGGCGTTGGCGGCTTTCCCCTTCGCCAGTGCGCACGGGTGATGCTTGAGGAGACGGTGGCTGAGCTGCAAGTCGAAGGCGGCCCGAGGACCGTCATCTTTGCCCTCTACGGGGAGGAAGCCTACGAGGCCTTCCGTCGGGAGCTGGCCTCCAGGCAACTGCCGCCCGGGATCGAGGCTCGCTTCTAGCCCTGAGCCCTTGCCTCAAGCCTATCCTTCCCGCTATGCTTGCGCCGTGGTCGGATGGCGCTAAGCGCCCGGCCTGCTGCCTTGGAGGCAAAGGTGTACCCGGAAAGCCTGATCGCCGATCTTGAGAGCCGAGCGCGCCAACTGCGGCGAGACGTCTTGCAGATGGTGCATGCTGCTGGCTCCGGCCACCTCGGCGGGTCGCTCTCCGCCGCCGAGATCATGGCCGCCTTATACTTCCAGCACCTACGCCTTGATCCCCAGCGGCCGGACTGGCCAGAGCGGGACCGTTTCATCCTCTCAAAGGGCCATGCTGCCCCTGTGCTTTACGCCGCGCTGGCCCGCCGTGGTTTCCTGCCGCTCGACGAATTGCGCACTTTGCGCCAGATCGGCTCCCGCCTTCAAGGCCACCCGGACCGGCTGAAGCTGCCGGGTGTCGAGATGACCTCCGGTTCCCTGGGTCACGGCCTGCCGGTTGCTGTGGGCCTGGCGTTGGCGGCGCAACTGCAGGGGGCGAAATGGCGCACATACGTGCTTTTGGGCGATGGCGAGTTGCAGGCCGGGCTCATTTGGGAAGGGGCGCTGATGGCAGCCAAGAACCACCTGGCCAACCTGACGGCGGTGGTGGACCAGAATGACGTGCAACTGGACGGCCCGGTGCACGAGATAATGCCCATCGAGCCGCTCGAGGCCAAGTGGCGGGCTTTCAACTGGAACGTCCTGATGGTGGACGGCCATAACGTGCGGAGGCTGCTCGAATCCCTCGATGAAGCCGAGCAGGTGCACGACCGGCCCACGGTCATCATCGCTCGCACCACCAAAGGCAAAGGGTGCAGTTTCATGGAGAACCAGGCACGCTGGCATGGCCGCGCTCCCAACGACGAAGAACTGGCCTGTGCCCTTGAGGAGTTGGGCGATGACTGAGATGCGCGAGGCCTACGGCAGGGCTCTGCAGGCCTACGGTGCCCAGGAGCCACGGCTCGTCGTGCTCGATGCGGACGTCTCGGCCTCCACTCGATCGGCACTTTTCCGCGCCGCCTATCCGGAGCGCTTCTTCAACTGCGGCATCGCTGAAGCCGCTATGGTGGACGTCGCAGCGGGCCTGGCCCTGGCCGGCCTGATCCCGTTCGCGCACACCTTCGCCTTCCTCCTGGCTTTGCGTGCCGCCGAGCCGGTGCGCACCTGTGTCGCCTATGCCCGCACCAACGTGAAACTGGTCGGCGCCTATGGCGGCCTTTCGGATAGCCGCGATGGGCCAACGCATCATGCGATCACTGACCTGGCCGTGATGCGGGCGATGCCAAACTTGAGCGTGGTCGTGCCCGCGGACGCCCAGGAGGCGGCTGCTGCCGTCGCTTGCGTTGCCAGGCATCAGGGGCCGGTTTACCTGCGCCTCAGCCGAGCGGAGGTCCCTGATGTCTTCCAGCCGGGTCAGGAACTGGTGCTCGGCAAGGGCAGCGTGTTGCGCGAGGGCCGGCACGTGGCCATCGTCAACTGCGGGGTGCTGCTGAGCCGCTGCCTGCAAGCCGCCGAGCGGCTGAGTGCTAGAGGCATAGAAGCGACGGTCGTCAACATGACTACGCTGAAGCCGCTCGATGAGGCTTTGCTGCTGGAGGTGGCGGATTGCGGCGCCGTCGTGACGGTGGAGGAGCACTCTGTGATCGGCGGGCTGGGCGGTGCCGTGGCCGAGTGCCTGGCAAAGAGCAAGCCCACACCCGTGCGCATGGTCGGCATCAGGGACACGTTCACCGAGTCCGGCCCCTATGAGGCGTTGCTGGATAAGTGGGGCATGGGCGTGGCCGACATCGTCGCCGCCTGCCAGGCAGCCCTGGCTGGTTAGGGCCGGAGAGGCTGCGTTCGTGCCGCTTCATTTCGGCCCCTGGGATGTGGTTCTGGTTGTGGCCGTCTCGCTCCAGGCGACGGCGCTGGCGTACATTCCCAGCCCGCGCTGGAAGGCGTTCGCCTTTTGCCTGCCCTTTCCTTTCACCTTCGCTTCCCTGGCTCTCGGGCATAGGATTGACACCACGAATGTCCTGGGGCTGCCGCTGCTGATCGCCTACACTCAAGGCGTGCGCCTGCTGCACCGACGCCTGGGTTTGCCAATCGTTGTCGCTATCGCCATCTCAGCCCTCGGCTATTCACTCGTTGGTTGTCTGCTTGCGCCCGTGGTGCCCCTGGGCGACGCTGCTTTCTGGCTGGCCCTGGCCGGTGCCCTGGCGCTGGGCATCGGCCTCTACCGCTGGCTGCCGGACCATGCCGAACCCGGACATCGCACCAGCCTGCCCGTCTACATCAAGCTGCCCATTGTCGCAACGGTCGTCATCGCCCTTGTAGTCGCCAAGGGGGCGCTGCACGGCTTCATGACCCTGTTCCCGATGGTCGGTGTCGTAGCCGCCTACGAATCCCGGCATAGCCTGTGGACCTGGGGCCGACAAATGCCGACCTGGATGATCGCGATGGTCCCGATGATGGCCATATTGCGCCTGGCCGAGCCGCTTATGGGGATAGCGCCAGCGCTGTTGTTGGGGTGGCTTGGCTTCCTGGCTACGCTGCTGCCGCTGACATGGCGGCAATGGACGCGCGATGCTCTGGAGGAAAAGAGCCGCCTGCGGCAGGCTGCGCTGCCACAGCACGGTGCCTGACGGCGGCTCTGGCAAGAGCAGACTGTTGCCCTGCGTCTGAGGGGGAGGGAGCGGCTCTGGCAGCCGCTCCCTCCTGCTTGGCGAGCCGATTAATGCGTGCGGTAGTCGTCCTGCGCGCGGGAAAGGCGCTGCGCCCTGAAGGCCATCTCTTTGAGGCAAGTGGCTTCCATCGGCGCGGGGATGATATTCTGCAGTTCGCGCAGATGGTCCAGCGCCTGCATGAGTTCCATGTCATCACCGGCACAGGCTGACAGGCGATGTGCCACCCGCTTGATGGCGCGGCTGGCGTCAGCAAAATCTCCCTGGCGGTTCAGGCGGGCCCCCTCGCGCTCGGCGCGCCAGGCGTGATGCAGCCCAACCCAGTGCATGACCTCTCGATCCCGAGCCTCTTTGGAGCACTGCTCGTTGCTGGCATAGGAGAAATCCACCTGTTGCCAGGCGCTGCTTTGCTCAACGCCGCCGACCGTGTAGAACAGCCTGGCGAAAACGCTGTGTTGGAGCAGGCCATTCTTGGGCGGGAAGCCGAAGCGCACCACCACCGGGCGCATCTGGTTGGTGGCCAGGTCGCCAATAGCAATTGTCCAATGCCTCTTGGCCGGGCCGCTGCCTTTCGCCCAGTAATCGCTGACGACGTCCACCATCAGGTCGGACTGGAGCTCGATCTCGAGGCGGACCTGGGTGGCCACCACGGAAAACAGGTGGCTCAATTCGCCCATGAATGTGGAACTGATCTCGGTTGCATGGCGCAGGTGATGAAACTGCCCGCCGCCAGCCGTGGCCATCGGGCCCAAGAGCCCTTCATCGTAGTCGGCGCCGACGCCGAACGTGCTCGTGATCACGCCTGCCTCGCGCACCTCCGCTGCATGGCTGGCGATCGTCTCGGGGTCGGTCTCGCCCACGTTGGCCAGGCCGTCGGTGAGCAGGAAGCAGCGTGCCATGTCGCCAGGGTACTTGGGCGCCACCGCATGGCAACCGGCGAGCCACCCCTGGTGCAGAGCCGTACTGCCGCGCGGGAGCACGTGGCTCAGCGAGGACACAATCGCAGACGCCAGCTGAGGCGTGACCGGCGCCCGCGGCTGGATAACCTCTATCTGGTCGTCGTAGACGACAACCGCCACCTCATCGAGCTCGCCCAGCAGGCCAATCGCTGCCTGGGCGGCGACCTTGGCGGTCTCCAGTTTGCCCCCGGCCATCGAGCCACTCCGATCGAGAACGAGAGCCAGCGAGATCGGGCTGCGCTGCGCTGCCGGGATACCGACCGGCGCAGTGGCACTAGCTTTGAACAGGATGTGGCGGTACCCGCCCTGAGGGCGGATGAGACGTTTGTCTGGCGTGGCGGTGAAGTTCACAAGAGCAGCACTGTAGGTCTGGCTGTTACCTGACATGTATCCCCCTGTGCGTAAGCGAGAAAGGCGGATGGGCAAGACCGCAGTTGAGCCTAGGGCTTGATCGGACCCTTGGCGGCGCGCAGGAGGCGTTCGATCAGGCGCCTCTCGCGCTCCTGAGCATCGCTGCGGACGTGCAACTCCACGCCCGGCACCAACTCGATGCGCTGCCAGGAATCCCCGGGCAAACCTGGCGTGCCTTGCTCGAGTGGCTGTGCCGAACGGGTCATCGGCGGTGTTGGGTAGGGCGTCTTCACCCTAGAGGAGCGGCTCTTTTCCTCAGCCTGGGCCAGAAGCTGGGCGATCAGTTCTCGCCCTGTCAAATGTGGGCCCTGGTCGCGCAAGCACCGCTCGCGTTCATCCTCCTCGCTTAGCAACTGCCGCAGACCGTCCAGGCCGACACCGGCCAGCATCTGGCGTATCTCCGCGAGTGGCGTGTGGTGCTCGGCCAGGCGGCGGATGAGGCGCAGCCGCAAAAGGTGCTCTTCGTCGTAACTGGCGCCCTTTCCCCGGCCCTGTGGTGGCGGCAGCAGGCCTTCACTGATGTAGAAGCGTATGGTCCGGACCGGCGTATCGGACTGCTGGGCCAACTCCTCTATGCTCAACACCGACTTCTCCATGCACTCATTATACACAGTGACAGTGACACTGTCAAGATAGGGAGAGCAGGGGGTCGCATCCTGAAGTGCGTGCCTGTGATGGCGCCAAGGGCGGGAGGCAACGCCCCTAGTGCGGCGGCTTGCCGACGGCGGCGAGGTAGATGACGAACTCGTCCGCGCCGTCCGCCCCTACCAGCGTGTCGGCTGCGGCCTGATCGTAGGCCCCGATTGCGCAGGCGCCGGCGCCGATGGCCACGCAGGCCAGGTAGAGGTTCTGGCAGACGTGGCCGCCGTCCAAGGCGATGACCTTATGGGCAACCATGCTATAACGCCATTCGCAGCGGTAAGGGACGGCAGCCCAAAGGAAGACGACAGCGGCCTTGCCCACGAAGGCCTGATCGAGGCTGGCAGCAGCGAGTTTGCCGGGCAGATCCTCCGGCTGGCGCAGGAGGCAGAGCCGGTGCTCGATGGGCTGGTAAAGGTAGATGCCCGGCTCCAGGCCCGACACGCGGTTCACCGCGAGATAGGTATTGAGCGGGTGCCTGGCGCCAGCCGAAGGCACGGTGCGGCGCGACGAGGCACCATCGGGCGAGACCTCGTGGAGCCCTTGTGTGGCCCAGAGCAGGAAGGATAGCTCGGCGAGGCTCAGTGGTTCGGGGCTGTAGCGCCGCAAGCTGCGACGGAGAGCGATGGCCTCTCGCAAGGGCATGGCGCCGAGGGCCAGGCTCGCCGCGGGCACCAACTCAAAGGTGCGGGCGCCAGGCGGGCAGGAAGGCTCAAGCGGCGGCGCGGGCAGCCCCAGCCGCTGGTCGGTTGGGTTCGCGCTCCAGGCTGCCCAGTCCCCTGCCTTGAGGAATTCCCTGCCGGCCTGGCGCCACTTCTCAGGGTCAGTAGCCGTAGTAGCCGCCACCTCTGGTGCTGCCGAGCATGCTGATTGCGATCACACCGCAGAGGCAGAGCGCCACCAGCACTACCAAGACGACCGCCACGATAATGATGATCTTGGTGTTCTTGCTCATGCCGCCTGAAGGAGGGGTGGGTGCCGGGTTGTACTGTTGATAGGGGTACTGTTGCTCGGACATGTGTCCTCCCTGTTGTGGTTGGGCATCACTGGCATTGCTTACCGACGCGCTTGAATAGTGACCTGACGGCCACAGAGGCGGCAGCCCGGTGCCCACGGTCTTCTCGGGCGCAACAGGGGACTGCCGCCGGCGGGCATGGTCAGCCGGCGTGGGAGATGGCGGCCAGGCAGATGGTGGTGCAGGAACACAGTACGGCCAGGGCAAGGAGCGCGACGACGATGATGAGAACGATCTTGACGCTGTTGCTCATGCCCGGCTGAGGTGGTAGTTGCGGCGGCGGAGCACTGGCAGTTGGCGGCGGGGCGGCATCGAGCATTTGCCTTCTCCTTGGTTCGTCTGGCTGGTCGGGCTCTGAAGGCATTGTAAGCGACAATGCCAAGGCTGTGAAGCGCACGGCGAGCCTGTGAGGGACGCCGCGACGGGAGCGCACCCCGCCGTTGCGCCCAGGCGCGCGCTAGACCATGCCGTAGGGGGCGAACAAGGCATAGATGCTGCCGGCCACGCCAAACATGCGCCGGGCCCGCCGGCGCAGCGCCAGCAGCAGGTCGAGCGTCTGCTCATAGAAATAGCGGGCCCAGAGACCTTGCTGGAGAGCGTGCAACTTGCGCATCTGGCGGCTTTTCTGCCAGGCCCAGAGGGAAGCACGCCGGTCGCCGAGGGATTCGAAATTGCGCCGCAGCGTCTCGTAGACAAGGCAGGCCCAGCGGTAGTCCCCTTCCTCTTCTTCAGCGATCGCATCGCCAAGCTGCTCGCGCCTGAGGGCGGTGCACTGGAGGCCAGCGCCGCCGAAATGGGTGCCGTGAAGGTTGCAGCTGGCCAGGCTGGTATGCTCCAGCCTCGCTTCGCGCAGTTGCGCCCCAGCCAGGTCGGCGTGCCAGAGGTTGGCGCCCAGCAACCGGGCGTACTCCAGGCGAGCCTCCCGCATCTGCGTATGGCGCAGGAAGGCCTGGGACAGGTCGGCGCCGACGAGGCTGGCGCCGCTGAGATCCGCTCCGCTGAGGCAGGCCCCCTCGAGGTTGGCACCCAACAGCCTGGCGCCGCGCAGATTGGCGAGCCGCAGGTTGGCACCTGCTAGGTCGGCGTATTCCAGGCAAGCCCCTTGGAGGTTCGCGGCAAAGAGCCTGGCGCCTCTCAGGTTGGCATGCGCGAGCCGAACGGAGCCTGTTTCCGGCTCCCACCAGGGCGGTGGCTGACCACGGGGGCGCTTACCCACCAAGCCCCTGATGGCGGCAGGCGAGAGGTCCAGCCCATAGAGGTCGGCGCGGTGGCCATCTCGCGGCGGCAGCACAAGGCGGCCCTGGGGGTCGTTTTCCATGAGGCGGAGTACGATCGCAGCCTTCTGCTGAGCGGCTGCTTGCTCGAGAGCAACGTACGCGGCCGAAGCGCTGGAACGCCCTTTGGTGTCGGCTTGATGACTGCTCATCGCTCCACAACCTTTCCGGAGCTTGTTGCTCAAGCGGCAGCCACGCATGCAGCGATGATTGCGCGGGCGACCTCTGGCACCGCCCGGGGCGACCCCGCTCCAGATGGAAGCGCGTCGCCTGAGGCCGCCTACACCGCCCGCTCCCCGTACCTTTATTGTAGCCAATCGGCCGGGCTCTTTCAATATGTAAACCCGATTGGCTGGCCAGGCCACGGCGGGGACACACCGTCTGCTCCGGGGAAGGCGCGCTTGACAGAGCCAGCGGTTCAGCTATCTTGAGCCAACCAGCCTGTTTCGGGGAGGATCTCCGTGCCAGTAACACCGCAGCCCACCGTGGGCGACACCAGTTGGTTCACGCACGACCGTTTCGGCCTGTTCATCCATTGGGGTATCTACTCCGTCGCTGCCCGGCACGAATGGGTGAAGAATCGCGAGCGAATCACGGATGAGGACTACCAGAAGTACTTCGACCATTTCGATCCTGACCTGTTCGACCCGCGCCTGTGGGCCCAGGAAGCGAAGAACGCCGGCATGAAGTACTTCGTCGTTACAACGAAGCATCACGATGGCTTCTGCCTGTGGGACAGCGCCCTCACTGACTACAAGGCACCCAACACACCGGCGAAGCGGGATCTCATCCGCCCGATCGTGGACGCCTTCCGCGCTGAAGGTTTGCGCGTGGGCTTCTACCATTCGGTGATTGATTGGCACCATCCGGAGTTCCCGGTAGATGGGTTGCACCCCCAGCGAGACGACCTGGCCTATCGCGAGGCCAACAAGAACCGAGATATCGCCAAGTATCGTGAGTACCTCCATGGCCAGACGCGGGAACTGCTCACCCAGTATGGCAAAGTAGACATAATGTGGTTCGATTTTTCCTATTCGAAGGCCGACTGGGGCTGGTCCAAGGGCAAGGGCGCCAAGGACTGGGACGCGGAGCGGCTGGTTCGTATGGTGCGGGAGTTGCAGCCTGGCATCATCATTGACGACAGGCTGGAGATCGGCGGGGACATCGCCACTCCTGAGCAGTACCAGCCGCGCGCGTGGATGACCGATAGCGCCGGCCGGCCAGTTGTCTGGGAAGCCTGCCAAACGCTCAATGGGAGCTGGGGTTACCACCGGGACAACCTGGACTGGAAGCCGGTGGACATGCTGGTGCGCATGCTGATAGACACTGTCTCCAAGGGCGGCAACTTGCTGCTCAACGTTGGCCCGAACGCCCGCGGCGAGTTCGAGCCGAAGGCGATTGAGCGCTTGCGCGGCATCGGTGAGTGGATGCGCTTGCACAGCCGCTCCATCTACGGCTGCACAGCGAGCGACTTCACGCCGCCCCCCGATTGCCGCTACACGCAGAATGGGAAGCGGCTATACCTGCACTTGTTCGCCTGGCCGTTTAAGCATGTGCACCTGGATGGCCTTGCTGGCAGGGTGGAGTTCGCGCAACTGCTGAACGACGGCAGCGAGATCAAGATGCTGAACCTTGACCCGTCGCAGCCGGCCCAGAACACCACCATGGCTGGTGCTGCCGGTGCGCTGACGCTGGAGCTGCCGGTGCAGAAACCGCCGGTCGCCGTGCCGGTGATCGAACTCTTCCTCAAGTAGGCTGCGCGCCGGGAGGGAGCCGCCTCAGCGTCCCTCCCGGCTCTCCTCCAGTCAGGACGATGCGACATAGCTGGACAGCGATGCACGCGGTTCACGCCGATACATGGGAGAGTACCTGGACCGGATCGGCGTTCATCTGCGGCAATCGGTGTTAGCCCGTGCTCGCTTACCCGGCGCTGGCCGACAAAGCACGGCTTTTGCGGTGAGCCGTTGCCGGCTGGTTGATGCCTTGGCCCTGGGGCGCTACAATGTAGCTGTGATGGACTGGCTTGTGGCGGCGGGCCCGTAGCCCCTCCGCCTGCAGCAGCATCACCAGGAAGGCCAACATGGCCAGGTCCCCCGAGTTGCCTCGCAGTGCGCCCCGCCAGCGGGCGATGAGTGCTGCCCTTCTGCTTGCCCTGATCCTGGGAGTTGTCTTCGGCTCGGGGTCAGCCCGGCCACTTGCAGCCTATGCCGAAGCGCCGCGGCGAGTCGTTCTCCTGCGTGTCGGCGGTGTCATTGACTCGGTGACGGCGCAGTATGTCCAGCGTGGCATCCGCTACGCGCAGAGCACCGGAGCCAGCCTGGTGCTGATTGAACTGGACACACCAGGCGGGCTGGACAGCGCCATGCGCCAGATCATCCAATCAATCTTTGCTGCTGGAGTACCCGTGGCTGTCTACGTTGCTCCGTCCGGAGCGCGAGCGGCCTCGGCGGGGGTGTTCATAACGATGGCGGCCCAGGTCGCGGCCATGGCGCCTGGCACCAACATCGGCGCGGCCCATCCGGTGAACATCGCCGGCGGCGAGATCGCCGTCACTGAGAACACCAAGATCACCAACGACGCCGTCGCCTACCTGCGCGCCATTGCCCTGCAGCGTGGTCGCAATGCTGACTGGGGAGAACAGGCCATCCGGGAGAGCGCGTCCCTGCCCGCCGACCAGGCGGTTGCCGAGCACGTCGTAGACTTCCTGGCAGGCAGCGACCAGGACCTGTTGGCCAAGGCCAACGGGCGCTCAGTGGAAGTCGCGGGCGCAACCGTCAAGCTCGACCTGTCTGGGGCTGTTATACAGCCCATGCCCATGAGCCTGGTCGAGAGTGTCGTGCACACGGTGGCGGATCCGAACCTGGCCTTTGTCCTGCTTGTTCTGGGGGTGGTCGCGCTGGTGGCCGAGTTCTTCCACCCTGGTGCCGTGCTCCCTGGAGTCACCGGCGTTATCTGCCTGGTGCTGGCCTTCATCGCTCTTGGGAGCCTGCCCGTAAACTGGGGCGGTGTGGTCCTTATCGCGGTCGCCTTCGGCTTGTTCATTGCCGATACGCACGTCTCCAGCCTCGCCCTGACTGCCGCCGGAGTAGTGTGTTTCGTCGTCGGCGCTCTCCTGCTTTTCAGCCCCTTTACGCCGCTGCCGCCGGCAATGCCGCGCCTGGCCGTCAGCCCCTGGCTTCTGGGCCTGATGACCATTCTGCTCGTCGCCTTCTTCAGTTTCGCCTTGGCCGCCAGCCTGAGGGCGCAGCGCGCCGCGGCCACAACCGGCACCCAGACGCTGGTGGGCGAGCGGGGCGTCGCGATCACCGACCTCAACCCGGCCGGGATCGTGCGTGTCCGCAGCGAGACGTGGAGCGCCACGTCGGATGGGCGTCCCGTGCGGGTTGGCACAGCGGTGGAAGTGGTCAGTGTCGCCGGGCTGCGGCTGTCCGTGCGGCCCGTGGATGAGCCGCAGCCCCCGAGTGAGACGTAGAGGAGAAAGACCATGCAGAGTGCCTATTCGCTTCTCATATGGCTGATCGTCGTCATAGTTGTGGCAGTGCTCATCTCCATGGCGGTCAAGATCGTGCGCGAATACCAGCGCCTGGTCGTCTTCCGCCTGGGCCGTTCCATCGGCCAGAAGGGCCCAGGGCTGGTGTTGCTGATCCCTTTCATTGACCGCCCCATGTGGGTGGACCTGCGCGAGGCTTTCCTGGAAGTGCCGAAGCAGACCTGCATCACCAAGGACAATGCTCCGATTGACATTGACTTCCTTATTTACTGGAAGGTGATTGACCCTGTAGCCAGCGTGGTCCAGGTCGGCAACTTCGCCGGCGCCTCGCAAGGGGTGGCGACAACCACCTTGCGCGCCGTCATTGGCGATATTTCGCTTGACGACGTGCTGGCCAAGCGAGAGGACATCAACAAGGTGCTGCGCCTGAAGCTGGACGAGGTGACAGAACGCTGGGGCGTGAAAGTGACTACGGTCGAGATCCGCGAGATCACGCCGCCCCCTGGCGTGCAGGCGGCGATGAACCGCCAGCTGGCGGCGGAGCGAGAGCGCCGTGCGACAGTCACCGAGGCCGATGGCAAGCGCCAGTCCACAATCATGGTTGCCGAGGGTGAGCGCCAGGCGATGATCCTGCGTGCCGAAGGTAACCGGCAGGCCACCATCCTGGCAGCAGAGGGCGACCGGCAGGCGGCAAGCCTGAGGGGAGAGGGGTTGGCGCTTGCTCTGGAGAAGGTCAACGCCGCGGCCGTGTCGGTTGATGGCAAGACGATGAGCCTGCAATACCTGGACGCACTGCGTGCCATCGGCGCGGCGCCCTCGACCAAGTTCGTCCTGCCCCTGGAGATAACCAACCTGGTTCGTTCGTTCCAGGGCTACACGCAAGCGAAGCCGACCGAAGCGAAGACGGAAGCGTAGGGCAGCGAGTGCGAGCCTCTGGCAACAGAGGCTGGTTGTTTCTGGAGGCACTTGCCCGCGCCCGAGGCAATGCATATAATAGCGCCCGTCGGTGCCTGTGAAGGGTGCCGTGCTCGAGCAAATGAATAGTGCAGGCGGTGGTGACCCTAAGCCCGGAAGCGAAGGCTCAAAGGGGAAAGACCGGTGAGAGTCCGGCGCTGTCCCGCAACTGTAACTCGAGGCTTTGGTGCCGATAGGCACAGAAGCACGGGGAGCCAGGATGCCCGCCATCGCCCTGCTTTCAGCACCTGCGCGGACAGGGGGCGAAAGCACTGTGGGAGGGCTCTGAGCGGCCTGCAAAGGTAGCGCCAGAGGCTGACAGGGCTTCTATCACAAGTTGCGGCCCCGGCTGTTTTGCCGGGGCCGCGTGTGCTTTGAGCGGCAAGCTCAGCTTGCTGCGTGTGTGCGCACCTCCTGCCCGTGCCTGAAAAGCCAAACCCACCACATCATGGAGGTGCGCTATGAAACTGCGCTTCGCCGTAACGGCGGCAATTGTCGTTGCCGTCACCCTGCTGGCTATCCTGCCGGCAGCCGCCTCTCCTGACATCACTGTCCAGTGGCTGAAGAGCCAGCAGCACGCTGACGGTGGCTTCGGGGCCAAGGGCAGCACAATCACGGAGACGGCCGAGGTCATCTATGCCCTGGCGGCCGCGCGCCAGGATGTCGCCGGCTTGAAGGCAAACGGCAAGAGCCCACTCGACTACCTGGCGGCCAACTTGGCCGAGGCCAAGACGGTAGGCGTCCTGGCCAAGGTCTCCATGGCTGTCTCTGCCTCCGGACAGGACGCCGCGAGCTTCGGCGGCAAGGACCTGGTAGGCGCGATCGAGAGCAGCCTGAACAGCGAAGGCGCCTACACGCTTGGCCCGGAGGACAACCTGATCAGCCAGACCTACGCGATGCTGGCGCTGGCTGGGGCCGGGCGGACCGTTCCGACGAGCGCTGTGAACTGGCTGCGCAGCAAGCAGCAGGTGGGCGGGGGCTGGGCCTGGAACGCCTCGGACAAGGCCGAGGATGCGGACAGCAACTCCACTGCGCTGGCGCTGGAAGCGCTCATTGCCGCCGGCGTCCCCAAGACTGATGAGGCCATCGTCAAGGGCGTCGAGTACTTGCGCAAGCTGCAGAACGACGATGGCGGCTTCCCCTATGCCAAGCCATCGCCCTATGGGACTGATACTGATGCTGACTCCACCGCTTTCTGCATCCAGGCGCTTATCGCCACCGGACAGGACCTGGCGGCATGGAAGACCAGCAGCGGCAAGAACCCGCTCGATGCACTGGCCTCGCTGCAGCGCAACGATGGTGCCTTCGCCTGGCAGGCGTCGGTGATGGACGCTAACTTGCTCGCCAGCGCTCAGGCTGTGCCGGCGCTGCTGGGTGTGCCTTACCCGATCGCGGTGACCAAGGCCTCCGCTGCAGTTGCCGCCACCGTCGCGCCAGCGGCTGAGGCGACCGGGACCGCAGTGGCGACTGTCGCATCCACTGCGGTAGCCACACCGGCGGCACAGGTCTTGCCCGTGACGGGCGCGAGTGGCGGTGCTGGGCCGGTTGTGTTCGTCCTGGCCGGGCTCGGTTGCATCGCCGGTGGTCTGGCTCTGCGGCGCGGGCTGGCTCTGCGCTGATGATCGTTAGGACGGGGATGCATGCGTCTGGGAGCGATGGCATCGCCTGCGCTTCGTGCACTGGGCCGGCGTCCCCGTCCTGCCCTGAGTGCAGCGGGGGACCCCGTTCGTCCGCGCGACGGGGTCCTGCGCCGCACTCAGGGCTACAGCAACAGCGATTCCGAGCGGTGAGCCGATAGGCGGGGCCGAGTATATGTCCAGGGTGGTTGGTACAAGTGGCATCCTGCGGATAATGTCGCTGCTCTTGCTGGCGTGTGTCCTTGTCCAGTGGCCGCCGTTGAGGCTGGCAGCGGAAGGACCGAAGCCGCATCAGGCAGCGCTGATCGTCGAATACGGGGACGGGCGCGTAGATACCCGCTGCGTGAGCTTCAGCGAGGAGAAGATCACTGGAGTTGACCTCCTGTCCCGCAGCGGCTTGGCAGTGGGCTTTGGCCAGGGGGCGATAGGCATTCAGGTCTGCAAGGTAGGTGATACCGGCTGTGACGTGACCAGCCAGCCTTGTTTCTGCCAGTGCTTGACCGCCGACTGCCATTACTGGACCTATTTCACCTGGCGCGACGGCGCCTGGGTATACTCCCAGGTGGGAGCGGGGCAGCGCCAACTTGCCGATGGCGACGCTGATGCCTGGGTATGGGGTAACGGTAAGCAGGGCCCGAGCCTTTCGCCCGAGGGCATCTGCTCTGGGCAGGTGGCGGAGCAGGCAGCGAGCGCCACAGCCACGGTTGCCGAGCCGACGCCGGTTGCCGAGGCCGCTACGGTCACCGCCACGGCGGCTCCTGAGGCGAGCCCGGAGGCCACTGCTCGCGCCCACCACGACATCTGGCCGACGCTGACCGCTTTGCCAGCGACGGAGGCGGCCACGGCATCGGCAGCGACTGCTCCACTGCTGCCCAGTGCGACACTGGCTGCGACCGCCACTGCCGAGCCGACTCGCCTGACGGCAGCCAACACTGCGACGCTCCCGCCGCCCCTGAACACAACCGCCACTGGTGTGGCAACGCCTGCCGTTGCTCCTGCCAGCGGCGGGGCTGGACGCCTCGGTTCCTACCTCAGGTGGGGGGCTTTGGTTGTGGTTGCCGCGGCCGTGGTGGCCCTGGCCTTGGTGCGACGGAGGCAGGCTTAGTTGTATCACCCGGTGGCCTTTCTCCTCTGGGTCTTGGCGGCGGCGGTGTTAGCGCTGGGGACGCGCAACCCGGCGTACCTGGGGTTGCTGTTCGCAGCGGTCTGGCTCACCTATCGCAGCGCCCGCCAGTACAACCCGCGCTCCAACTGGGGCAGCATCATCAGCCTGGGTTTGTGGGTCTGGGGCATAACCATACCGTTCAACGCTCTCTCCATTCACCTGGGGCGCTACGTCCTGTTGACACTGCCGCACAGCTGGCCGTTGATCGGCGGTGCGATAACGCTGGAAGGAGTCGTTGTCGGCTTTCTGAGCGGGCTGTCTCTGGTGTTGCTGCTGACCATCTTCGCTGCTTTCAACACCGCCATAGATCAGTACCAACTGCTACGCCTGGTGCCCTCAGCCTTCTATCACGCTGGCATGGTCGCCTCGATTGCGATCACATTCATGCCGGTGATGGCGGCCACTTTCGCCGAGATCCGGCAGGCGCAATCTCTGCGGGGGCATCGCTTCCGCGGCATTCGCGACTTCCTGCCCTTGCTCTCCCCATTGCTGGCTTCGGCGCTCGAGCGCTCCATCCAGTTGGCCGAGGCGATGGAGGCGCGCGGCTACGGTAGCGGCATCCGGCCCATCTCGGCGCGCACCAACCTCGGCCTGCAACTGGGGACGCTGGCTGGCCTTCTTGCGCTCATCATCGGGCTTTTCCTGCGCGTGTACAGCACCCGTGGCCAGGGCGCTGGCCTGGCCATCGTTATCGCCGGCTCGCTGTCATTGGTTGGCATTCTGTGGTATCAGGGCCGGCGGGTGCGGCGCAGCCATTTCCGCGTCTGGACATGGGACAGCGCCAGCCTCATTGTCGCCGGCAGCGCCGTGATCACCCTTCTGGCCGTGATAGGCGCCGGGCGCTGGAGCGCCGGCAGCCTTGGCTACTATCCCTACCCACCCGGCAGCCTGATACCGCGGTTCGACCCGCTGCTGGGGGCGAGCATACTTCTGTTGGCTGTACCAGGGGCGCTTTGGGCGGGGAGCAAGGCGGGACGGCAGAGCCATGAGCTTGCCTGAGCGAAACGTTTCGCCTCCAAAGAGCGGCATTGCCTTGCGGGAGGTCACGTATCATTACCCGGACAGTCAGGTCGCGGCGCTAAGCAATGTCAGCCTCGCCTTCCAGCCGGGCGAGTTTGTGCTGATCATGGGGCCAAGCGGCGGCGGAAAGTCAACGCTGCTGCGCTGCCTCAATGGTCTGGTGCCGCACTTCTACGGCGGCCGGCTGCACGGGGAGATCAGCGTACTGGGCCGGGACCCGGTGCGGCTGGGGCCGCGCAACATGAGCGACCTCGTCGGCTTCGTCTTCCAGGATCCAGAGGCGCAGTTCGTGGTGGATGATGTCGCCGGTGAGCTGGCGTTTTCCATGGAAGCGAGAGCTTATCCGCGCAGCCTCATGCTGGAGCGTGTGCAGGAGGTGGCCGGCCTCCTCGGTATAGAGCAGTTGCTGGAGCGGCGCATCAGCACCCTCTCCGGGGGGCAGCGGCAAAGGGTGGCCGTTGCCGCTGCGCTTGCCCTCCAGCCCAGCCTCCTCATCCTCGATGAGCCAACATCGCAACTAGACCCCATGGCCGCCGACGAGCTGCTTATGGCGCTGGTGCGCCTGAACCGTGAGCGCGGCCTGAGCGTGTTTCTCTCCGAACACCGGATCGAGCGTGTGGCAGCCTATGTTCACCGTGTCGTATACATGTCCGGCGCTGGCCAGCCGCCGCTTGACGGGACGCCGCGGCAGGTGCTGGCGGAGGTGCCGCTTGCCCCTCCCGTGGTGCGGCTTGGCCGACAGTTGGGCTGGCAACCTCTGCCGCTGACTGTGGAGGAGGCACGACCATTCGCGCGCAACCTGCCCTTGCCTGAGCGTGATGGCCATGAGTCAGGGCCCGGGCCGGTGCGCCTGCGCGCCGAGGGTGTTAGCTACGCCTATTCCGGCCTGCAAGCCCTGCGGGGTGTGGACCTCGAACTGCGCCAGGGCGAGATCGTCGCTATTCAAGGCCATAATGGCTCAGGCAAGACGACCCTGCTCAAGACGCTGCTGGGGCTCCTTCGGCCGGAGAAAGGCAGGGTCCTGCTGGACGGCCAGGACGTGTCCCGTCTCGATTTGCACGAGATCATCGCCAGGGTCGGCTATGTCCCCCAGAGTCCCGGGAGCCTGCTATTCGAGGACACGGTGCTCGCTGAACTCGAGTTCACGCGCCGCAGCCACGGCCTGCCGGCCAAGGATTGCCTGCCGCTGTTGGAGCGCCTCGGCCTTGCCCAGTACGCCAACACGTATCCTCGCGACCTGAGCCAGGGGGAGCGGCAAAGGGTGGCGCTGGCGGCCATCTTGGTCGCCGAACCGGAACTGCTGCTGCTCGACGAACCGACTCTGGGGCTGGATTACCTGCAGAAGGAGCGGCTGGTTGTCCTTCTGAAGGAACTGCGTAGCGAGGGTAAGGGCATACTGATTGCCACGCACGACACGGAACTCGTCGCTTCCTGTGCCGACCGTACCATCATCCTCCAGGAAGGGCGAGTGCTCGATAGCGGCGCGCCGGGCCGAGTGATGCTGCGCCAGGCCGGCTATGCTTCGCAGGTCAGCCGTTTGTTCGAGGACGGCGAGCATATCGCCGTCGAGGATGTCATCCCGTGAGCATTTCCGCCAACCCAGGGGTGAGGAAGGCGCTGAACGCGGCGATCCTCCTGGCTGCGAGCATCTTGGGGGCTTTCTCGCTGCTCCTGCCGTTCTTTGGCCAACCGCAAGGCAGCGGCGCCATGGGCATGGAGCATGCTGGCGATGCGCCATTGGTGTTCGTGGCGCTTGTTGTGCTCTGCCTGGGGGCGGTGGCGGCGAATCTGGATTCGAGCGCCTATGCACATGGCCAGCAGATGAACTCCAAGGTGATAGCTGTGCTCGGTGTGCTCACAGCTATGAACGCCGTGCTGCGTACCATCCCCGGGCCGGGTGGCTTCAATGCCGTCTTCATTCTGCCCATATTGTGCGGCTACGTCTACGGCGCCACCTTCGGCTTTCTGCTCGGCTCGCTGAGCCTTATGGTCTCGGCCCTGATCGGCGCTGGTATCGGCCCCTGGTTGCCCTACCAGATGCTGAGCGCCGGCTGGGTGGGCATGATCAGCGGCTGGTTGCCCCACCCGAACAACCGCAAGGCAGAAGTGATGATGCTGGCAGCCTGGGGCGTGCTCTCCGGCTTGATGTTTGGGGCGGTGATGAACCTGTGGTTCTGGCCGTTCCTGCAGCAGCCCGGCCAGGAGAACCTGTATTGGCGGCCTGGGCTGAGCCTGCTGGAAGGGCTGAAGCGCTACGCCGTCTTCTACGCTGTCACCTCGCTCTGGTGGGACGCGATGCGGGCCGCTGGCAACGCCATACTGATTCTGGCCTTCGGCGGGCCGCTTATCGTGACCTTGCGCCGGTTCCAGCGCCGCTTCCAGTTCGTGCTGGAATAGCCCCGCTGTTCTCGTTAGGGCCAGTCTCAGTGCCCGAGCAGGGGCACAACGTAGATCACCTCGGCGGCCTCATAGATGGCTGCCACCAGGAGTACGGCCGCTATCGGCCCGTACAGCGCAACCGTTTTCTTCAGCCCCGACCAGTAACGGGCGAGGAAGCCTGGGCCGCCCGGGCTGGCGCGGAACGCCGTCAGCCACTGGCTGTAGCTGGCGAGTATGGCCAGGATGTACGCCTGGCCCTCGAGCAAGACGGTGAGAGAGTGCGGGATCATCGCCAGCCGCAGACCGGGCATGGCCGGAGAGAGAAGCAACCCCCAAAGCACGGCGCGGACAAGGCCGGTGACCAGGCCGAAGAAGGGCAGGAACAGGGACGGCAGCGTGATGTAGAGCAGCGTGCCCAGGAAGAGGTTGATCAAGAACGTGTACAGCACGGCCAGGCCATAGCTCCCGCCGCTGTAAGCCTGGCCAACGAAGCCAAATGGCCCATTGGCGCTAAAGCCGGCACCCGCCGCGCCGACGAGTGAGTGCTGCACGGCCGGTCGCAGGGCCACGAGGGCCATGCAGAGGAGCACCACACCGTAGTAGCAGACGTTGATAATGACATAGGCCTTGCTGTTCTCCCGCACGACCTTCAGCCCTGGCTTGAGCAGGTTCATTGGCAGACTCCCTCAGATCACGAGCTCGGTAGCGGCCCCGAACCAGGCGGCAGATCGCCTCACGCCGAGGCCTGCACTCAAGGGGCCGTTGCCCGATTTTGGCCGCTTCCCTTGCGCCTGTCCAGCCCGCATGGCTGAGGGCCACGCCAGGTCAATGGCAGATGGCACAGTTAGGAGACGGCCGTCTCGGGGTTGAAAGCGCGGCGCCGGCCATATGTGCTGGCGGCTAGGCTGGCCTGTTGCCATCGTTGTTTGGTTCAGCCAGGATCACCTCGACCCCCAGGGCCTCGATGGCGCGGCGGCCTTCTTCTGGCAGGCCGGAGTCAGTGACCAGGACCTGCAGCCGGCTGAGCGGTGCGATCTGAGCGAACCGGACGGCCTGGAATTTGCTGGAATCGGCCACCAAGACGACGCGGCGAGAGGCACGCATCATCGCCGCCTTGACTTCTACTTCGCGGATGTCGGGGTCGGTGAGGCCACGGTCGAGCGAAAAACCCGTGGCGCTCAGGAAGAACGTGTCGGCGGAAAGGCGGGCCAGGTACTCGGTGACCATGGGCCCGACGGTGCAGAGTTCGGCTGGCTTCAGGTTGCCCCCAAGCAGGATCGCCGACACCCCTTCGTGGGCGGCCAGTTCGGTGGCGACGGGCAGGGAGTTGGTGACGGCGGTGAGCCGGCGGGCCTGGATATGCCGCGCGACCTGGAGGGTGGTAGTGCCAGCATCCAGCATGATAACATCGCCGTCATGCACCATACTCGCTGCTACTCTGCCGATCGCGGCCTTCTCGCCATGCAGTTCCTGGTCGCGATCGGTGAAAGAACGTTCGAGCAGCAGGGCGCTGTTGACGTGCACAGCGCCGCCGCGGATGCGCTTGACGAAGCCACGCTCTTCCAGGCTCTCCAGGTCTCGCCTGACGGTCATCTCCGAGACGTTTAGCAACTCGGCGAGCTGAGCGACACTGAGCACCCTGGCTGAGGCCGAGGCCAGGAGGCGCACGATCTGGGCTTCGCGCTCGGGCTTGAGCAAGTGCATCATCTCCTAGCTAGTGAAAGTCACACTAATATAACATAGAGCTGGTACATAGCAAACAAGAACGCACACGCAGCCGCCTGGACGTGATTGCCCGAAGGAAGTATGAACATCCACCCTTTCTTCTGCATGCCGTTTTCTCTTCATCATCTGCCATCTTCTCTGATCGTCACCAGCCGGCGGCGTCCTGCGAATGCCCAGTTGCCATCTTGACGACTCCGTCTTGGCTGTGTATACTATTGTGTGCGGCTGTGAGAAAGGCAACAAATACGATCACTGAGTGATGGCAGCGATGAAGGGCGGAACGGAATTGGATCGGGATCAGGCGTTGGCGCTGGCGCGCCGAAGCATGGAACAAGAGGTTGATGCCCTGCAGGCGCTACGGCAGGGGCTGGACGAACGTTT
Organism: Anaerolineae bacterium; assembly: GCA_034436255.1. Taxonomy (GTDB): domain Bacteria; phylum Chloroflexota; class Anaerolineae; order DRVO01; family DRVO01; genus DAOTVV01. Next base: position 158 of record DAOTVV010000158.1, on the reverse strand, counting down.
CTACCGGGCCGCGGTGACAATTGCCAGCTGTCCCGGTATGGTCTGGACGGCCGGGGTCGGTACTTCGGCGGCGGTGGCCGAGCGCTTCGCTCACATCCTCAATTGCTGTGGCCGGCGCTCGATGTTCTTGCATCCCAGTGACAGCATGCACGGCCATG
>DAOTVV010000157.1:0-7502 GCA_034436255.1 Anaerolineae bacterium | reverse complement strand
GCCGCCGCCGAGGGCCGGGAATTGCGCGCGATCATCCCTTGCGGCCCCAACTGCTGGTATGCCCCCTTTGCCGAGATCGTCAACCGCGAGCGCGTGAAACTTGACAACCTCGTCGTCTTCCACATGGATGACTGCCTGGATTGGCAGGGTCGCCCATTGCCGACCAACCACCCGTGCAACTTCCACACGGTGATGCTGCGCTCCTTCTACGACCCCGTCGCGCCGGAACTGCGTGTCCCCGAGGCCAACCGCAACTGGCTGGGGCCGGACAATATCGAGGAGATCCGGCAGCGAATCTGGTCGGCTCCGATTGACCTCACCTATGGCGGCTGGGGCCAGGATGGCCATGTCGCCTACAACCAGGCCAGGCGGCACCCTTATAGCCAGTTGAGCCTGGAGCAACTGCGCAACGCCAGCATACGCATCCAGGACAACAACCTGGATACGGTCATCGCCCTGGCGCAGCGCTCCTTCGGCACCGCTTACCAGTTTGTGCCACCTATGTCGGTGACGCTAGGGATCAAGGAGTGCCTCTCGGCCAAGAAGGTGCGTCTGTTCAGCGACACGGGCCCCTGGAAAGCGACGGCGCTGCGCGTCGCTCTCTTTGGCCCGGTGACCGCCGAGTACCCGATCACGCTGCTGCAAGAGCATCCCGACGCCTTGCTCACGGCCACCATTGACACCGCTCGTCACCCAATCAGCGAACACCCGGAATGGGATTTCGGGGTGTAATGGAGGGGACACGGATGAACGCTGAGACACACGGACCAGAAGGTGTTTCCATCTGCTGCCCTCAGTGTTCATCTGTGTCCCGGCCGGCGCAGCGCCCGACGATGGCGCTGAACGTGGATGTGGCGGCTGGCCGGTACCGGGCCATGATTGGGGTCGGCGGTATTGGCACGGGCGTCTTCTTCGCCGTGAGCGGCAATCATACCCTGGGGCGGGAGGAGAGCCGGCTCGGGCGCTTTCTAGACCGACGCGACTACTGCAAGCTGCACATCATTTCGCACTACGTCAGCACCCTCCTGGGGCCAGGCTTCACGACTCTGCCGGTGGGCAAGGTGGGCGATGACGAGGCCGGCACCAGGCTGCTCGAGGAGATGCGCCAGGCCGGGATGGTGACGCGCTACGTGCAGGTGTGCCCGGGGAAGCCCACCCTCAGCGGCATCTGCATCGTCTACCCCGATGGCAGCGGCGGCAACCTGACGACCGAGGACAGCGCCTGTGCCCAGGTGGATCCGGCCTATGTGGCTGCGGTCGAGCCGGAGTTCGCCCGCTTTCGCGGCCATGGGATCGTCCTGGCGGCGCCGGAGGTGCCTCTGGTGGCCCGGAAAGAGGCCCTCAGGCTGGGCACAGTCTACGGCTTCCTGCGCGTAGCTTCCTTCAATTCCCAGGAGATCGTCATCGCTGACAATAGCGGCATGCTCAGTACGGTGGACCTCTTGGCGATCAATGCCGACGAGGCGGCGGCCCTGGCTGGCGTCGAGGCGGAGAAGCGCCGGCCAGATGAGATCGCCTGGGCGGCAGTCGAGCGGCTGCGTGCCACGAACCCAGGCATGCTGCTTTCGGTGACGGCGAGCCGGCACGGCAGTTGGAGTTGGGACGGGCACGACCTGGCTCATGTCCCCGCGTTGCCGGTCCCGGTGGCCAGTACCGCCGGTGCCGGCGATGCGCACCTTGCCGGCATCATCGTCGGCCTGGCCGCTGACCTACCGCTGGCGGAGGCGCATTACCTGGGCGCGCTCGTGGCGGCGCTCTCCGTGACCTCGCCACACACGATCAACAAGAATATCAACCGCGAGAGCTTGCTCCGTTTGGCCCGTGAAGTGGCCCAGCCGCTACCGGCGCGGGTGATGAGCCTGCTGGAGTAGGGGGCGGCGGCCTGCGCTGGGTTCACTGCAGGCCGCCGCTTTGATGCTCTAGAGCAATTGCCGCCGGGCCCGCTCGATGACCGCCCGCAGGCGTGCCAGCATATCGGGGTCTCGTTCCGGCTTGCGATATTGGGCGACAAGCTCCTCGACGTGCTGGCGCACTTTCTCCAGGACGGCCTTTTCCTCTTCGTAGCCGTTCCAACCGCCACGGCTGATCAGTTTCGGGATCCACAAGCTGTCGCGGAAATGGCGCAGCGTGTGCTCGGTGAGCAGGTGGTTGCTGGTGAGGCCATAGCCAATCTCGATGATGCTTTCCATGCCGATGCTCTCGGCGGAACAGTCTACCTTCTGCGCCAGGCTGTGCTGAGCCAGGGTATACTCCCGGTCCAGCAGCAACTGGACGGCGCTGATCGTCTTGCCCGTGTCGAGCATGCCCTCGCCCAGGCTGGGGTGGCGGCCGGTGAAGGCGGCGATGGTCATAGCCTTGTAGGCCTTTTCCAGGGCAGCGTACAGGCCGGGCAGTTTGGCGCTCGAGTACTCGCCGGTGCTGACGGCGATGGGCCGGCCGCACCAGCGGCGCAGGAACTCGGCGGTGGCGAAGCCGCGCAGCATGGCATCGGGGGCGCTGTAGCTCACCTCGCCGTTGTGCATGTCCACCGTTGCCGGCCAGATGATGCCGCCCAGGTGTACCTTGGGGTTGATGGCGCGGCCGACGATCCAGGTGGCGATAAACTCGGCGGCGCTGACGGCGACGAAGCCCGAGATAGTGACCGGCGTGGAAGCCCCGGCTACCTGCATACCGGTGAGGCCGATGCTGTAGCCCAGCTTGGCCATGCGCACCACCCGCTCCGCCACGGCCTGATCGAAGCGCAGCGGGTGGGCGAAGCAGATGGCGCCCATGGTGAACCAGTTCGGCTGGCCCAGAATCTCACCCATTTCGATCAAGTAGTCCACCTGGCGCACATCCCAGGCGAAAGGCCCGGCCGGCTTACGCGCCCACTCGGCAAGCACGCAACCAGCCTCCAGGGGCTCCAGCAGCGGCGGCACATCCCGCAGAAGCAGGGAATGGCCCACTCCCTCTTCGCCGTGAAGGACGTCCCCCAGCTTGGTGAGGTAGATCAGGTCGGCCTTGCCGCCGGGCCGGCGTTCCCCTGTGGCGTCGTCGTAGAAGAACTGGGCCACCTGTGTGCCCAGGCCGGGCAGGGGCGCCGGCTGCATAGCCTGGCCGCTATCGGCTTCGGGCTCGCGGCGCATGGAAGCGGCGAACTCCTCCACGAGCCGGCGCGGGAAGTGCACCGTCTCGCCCTGGTAATCCACATCGGCGCCCCAGGCTGCCAGGGCGCGCAGCATCTCCTGGCTCTGGCAGAGGGCACCCACTTTCTCCAGAATGGTGAGCACGGCGTCGCTCAAGGCCTGCACGTCGGCATCGTCAAGCAGGTATCTCTGGAACATGTCTACCTCCAAGGGGCTAGCTCTGCCGACGATATTACGCTGAGTGTACAAAACCGTCAACCGCGTCAGAGGCGGGACGCGGCATCGCGGCGGCACGGGAGGGGGACTGCGTGTATAATCGTGCTATATAGCTTCATCGTGTGCTCCACTACCGGAGGGAAAATGAACTCGATCGAGCGTGTGCGGGCCGCGGTTGCGCGTCAACCGGTGGACATGGTGCCTCTGGGCTTCTACCTCGTGGATTACGATACCATCGAGCGCGTCATCGGCCACGAGACCTATGTGCGCAACAATGTGAAGCGGACCCTGGCTCTGTGGGAAGGGCGACGGGATGAAGTGGTAGAGAGCTACAAGAAGGACACGGTCGAGTTCTACCGCAAGGTGGACCTGTGCGATCTGATAACCTTCAAGGAAGCACCGATCGTCCCGCCCAAGGGCTACGTGCCCGAGGACGTGCCCAAGCGCCTGGATGATGAGCACTGGCAGGACTCGCGTGGCCGTATCTACAAACTGTCGCACGTCTCGAACGAACTGGTCATCGTCGAAGATCCGACGATGTGGGATGAGCACACGGTGGAGGAGTTCGAGAAAGAGGTGGAGGACACTCCGCCCGACCCTTCCATTTTCGAGGCTTTCGACTATGTAGTGCAGCAGTTGGGCAAGGAGCGCTACATCGCCGGCTACACCGGCGGCCTGCATGTGTTCGGCATATTCGGCACGAACGAGCGCACGCTGATCGAGTACGCCCTGCACCCGGAATTGATGAAGGCTGCCATTGACTACTCCCGCCGCTGGGGCAACACCATGGACAAGTACTACATCCGCCCTGGCCAGAGTGGCGCTTTCATCGAAGAAGACAGCGGCAGCACCATGGGCCCCATGGTCTCGCCGAAGATGTACAGGGAGTTCAGCTTCCCGGCGCTCAAGTCCCGCGTAGCCAGTATCAAGCGCTTCCACGACCAGGTGATCATGCACAACTGCGGCAACAACCGGCCGCTGATAGACATGTTCATCGAGGCCGGCGTGGACTGCTACCAATCCCTGCAGACCGACGCCGGCATGTACGTGCCGGACCTGCAGGCGCAGTGGGGGGACAAGATGTCCTTCTGGGGTGGCGTGGCCACCGAGAAGCTAATCATGGGCACGCCCGAAGAGGTGCGCGAGAATGTGCGCGATGTCATGACCAAGGCCGGTCCGAAAGGTGGCTTCATCCTCGGCCCAAGCCACTCCATCGCCTACGGCACGAAGTACGACAACTTCATGGCGATGCTGGATGAGTTCGACAAGTTGCGCGCCAAGGTGTTGGGGTAGCACATCGGTCAAATTGTGTTGCCGCCCCATAGCGCCCTGGCCTTGCGGGCACGATCTGGCCTGGGTTACGGTGTGGCATGGCCCCTTGCGGGCGTCGTCAGGCCGGAGAACAACGGGGAAGGGCCGGCTTCGCTGACCCAGCCCCGGCACGACGGTGCGGTCCCTTCGGGACACAGATGAACGCCGATGCGCACAGACATTAAGGGAGTACGACCCTGTGATCGGCATCCATGTGCGCTAGCGAACGTCCATCCACAGGGCAGGAAGATGGGGACGTGTCGGCTTCGCTGACCCAGCCCCTGCACTGCGGTGGCGGCGGAGGTGTTTCCGCGACAGCGAGAGAACGCGGATAGGGACTGGCAGAGGGCGAGGAGACATCCCTCGCCTGCCTGTACCTATCCGCGTTCGTCTGTGCCTGTCTGTGTCCTGCCCGTCGGGATTACTGGACGGGGTTGGAAGGCCGGGCCTCCAGGGTGACGTTCACCGTCAGGGTCTGGCCGTTGCGCAGGATGGTGATCGGCACGGTGTCGCCGACGTTGTAGCTATCTATCGCCGTGATCAGGTCGTCCATCGTCTCGACCTGCTTGCCGCCGATGCCAGTGATGATATCGCCACCGACGGTTATCGGTCGGGTGACGCCGGGGACGGTTATCTGCTGCGTGCCGGCACGGATGCCGGCCTTATCCGCCGGTCCGCCGGGCACGACCGCCTCGACCAGGGCGCCGTGAGTCACCGGCAGGTTCAGTAATTGCGCCGTGATCGCGTCCAGGCCCAGGCCCGTGATGCCGATGTAAGGGTGAGTGTACTTGCCCGTGGCGATGAGCGAAGGCACCACCTTCTTGACGGTGTCAATGGGGATGGCGAAGGCGATGCCGGCGAATTCGCCCGTCTGCGAGTAGATGCTCTCGGTGACGCCGATAACCTGACCATCCACATTGAACAGCGGCCCGCCCGAGTTGCCCGGGTTCACGGGCGTGTCAATCTGGATCAGGTTGGGTAAGGAGTAGCCGCTCGGCTGCTGGCTCACCCGGCCGATGGCGCTGACGATGCCGCTGGTCATCGTGCGCTCGAAGCCGAAGGGATTGCCGATGGCGATGGCCCTCTGGCCGACACGCAACTGTGCCGAATCTCCCAGAGGCAGAGGCTGCAGCACGTCTGCCGGCACGTCCACCTTGACGACAGCCAGGTCGCTATCAGGGTCGGTGCCGACGACGGTGGCCTGCACCTGCAGGCTGTTGCCGAACTGCACGAGCACTTTGGAAGCGCCGGCCACGACGTGGTTGTTGGTGACGAGGTGGCCTTCCTTATCCCAGACCCAGCAAGACCCGGAAGCGATGCCCGTGCCCATGGCCGTGGTCTGCTGGACGGCGATGTACTCGACCGAGTTCTTGGTGCGATCGTACAGGTCAGCCAGAGCCGCATCCGACGCCTTCAGCTCCGCCAGTCCCTGGCTGGCAGAGATGGACACGGTGGGGAACGGCGTGATGGTAGGGATCGGTGTATTGGTGGCCGCCTGCACCACTTGCGACTGTGGCTGGGCGGTGGGCGTGGCTAGCCTGGGCACAAAGGCCGTGCCTAGTGGTGCGCAGGCAAGCAAGGCGAAAAGAGCGAGTACGGCGGCCAAGCGGGCTAATAGTCTGTTCATAATGCCTCCTACATTCAGTGATGATGTGCTACAGCATGCAACTGACAGCTCTCATACTACTACCATGACCAGTGAAGGATGTCCAGTGGCAAACGCTGCGCCGGGATCGTCCTCGCGCTTTTCAGGCCGCCTGTTGTGGCTTGGTCGAACCCTTGGCCTGGCTGGCCCCGTTGCCGTCCTCTGGGCTGCGCGCCGCCTCGTGCACTCTCTGGACGGCGCGACCGTCGTCGTAGACGGCGAGCACCAGTTGGCGCAGCAATTCCGCCAGTTCACGCGAGCGCGCCTCGCCCAACTCCGCCAATCCGCGGGCGAGTGACCCGCTGCTTCCCGTGCAGGGGAGGCGTCGCAGCAGCGCCTCCCCTGTTTCGGTGAGCCGCAGAGGGGTGCGCCGGCGGTCGGCGGGATCGTGCCCCCGTTGCACCAGGCCCTGCCGCTCCAGGCCGTCCACCACGCTCACCAGAGTGGCAGGGGAGACGGCCATCATCCGGCTCAAGTCTGTGATAGTGGCTGTGTGCTGGCTGAGCAAGCGGATGACGCGGTATTGTATGGCGCTGATGCCGGCCGACTGTGCCTGCAACTGCTGCTGCAAGTCGCGATCGGCCACTTTGTTGAGGATGCCAGCCAGGATGGGCAACTCAAGGACGCTGGCAGCCACTTCCTCAGGTTGCAGGGCCGTTGTCTCGGGCTTCGAGGCCCTGGCCTCTCTCTTTTTCGCTGCGTAGACCATGCTCATCTCCTTTGCGGCCGGCTTCACTACCCGGCACTGGTGGCAGGCGTGCCGATGGGAGCCGGTTGAGCCCGCCCGATCTGGATGCTGCTGGCCAGGAAGCTGCCGTCGGCCTGCTTCTTGCCCTGAACGGTGATGCGTTCGCCTGCCTGCAGGTCGCTGACACTGCCAGTAGCCTGCTTCTGAATCTGGGTGTTAGGGCTGAGCTTGACGGTGAGCACGTTCTGGGCAGTGCTCAACTCGATAGTGTCGCCATTGACTGACTTCACCTGGCCGGCGGCGAAGTTGTCGGCGCTCGCGCCGCCCTGGCCCTGGCCGTAGACCCCCCGCGCCTGGAGGAAGCGTTCGCGCGCCGAAAGCGCCTGGGAACGGCCGGCGCTCACGCCGATCGAATAGCCGCCAAAGCCGGCAGCGGCGGCTACGACGATGACGACAACGGCGGCAACTGCAATCCACTTTGCCTTCATAGAGTATGCTCCTGATTCTCCTCGTGTTT
>DAOTVV010000156.1:0-9155 GCA_034436255.1 Anaerolineae bacterium | reverse complement strand
GTGGGCTGGCACGCGTGCCGGTCCGATTGTAAGATTGGACGTCGAGGAGGAGATGGCTTGGCAGGCGAACAGACACCGGCGGGTGAGCCGCGTCGCCGTTTCGTCAACCGCAGCGAAGCGGAATTCGCCCGCTTGCTCGAGTATTATCGTATCCCCTATGAGTACGAACCACGCTCTTTCCCACTGAAGTGGGACGGGCAGGGCAAGGTGATCGAGGCCTTCACGCCCGACTTCTACCTTCCCGACGAGGACCTCTACATCGAGATCACGGTCATGAAGCAGAGCCTGGCCACGCGCAAGAACCGCAAATTGCGCTTGATGAAACAACTCTACCCTGAGGTGAATATCAAACTGCTTTTCCGGGGCGATTTCCAGGCCTTGGCGGCGAAGTACGGCTGGGCCGAGAGCGAGGGGGCCAGCCGGCCGGATGAGCCTGCCGTGCCTCAGGCGCTTGAGGAGTAGCCATGGCTTTGGCTGACGGTGTCAGTCGCGTCGTCCTCAGCCAGGAGGCGATTGCTCAGAGGGTGACCGAGTTGGGCGCGGCGATCGCTCGGGACTACGCCAACCTGGAGCCGGTGCTAGTCGGCATCCTCAAGGGCACCTTCATCTTCATGGCTGACCTGGTGCGAGCGACGCCCATCCCGTTGGTGATAGACTTCATGGCGATCTCGCGCTATGGCCCAACGGCCAAGACGAAAGGCGTGGTGCGCATCGTCAAGGACCTGGACGTCAGCATCACCGGTCGGCATGTCCTCTTCGTTGAGGACATCATAGACACGGGAATGACGCTACATTACATCTTGCGCACACTGTCAGCCCGCAATCCGGCCAGCCTCAAAGTCTGCACTCTGTTTGACGTGCCCAGGCGCCGGCTCATCGAGCTGCCCATTGCCTACCGTGGCTTCACGCTCGAAGGGGGATTCGTCGTCGGTTACGGGCTCGACTATCGCGAGCACTTCCGCAACCTGCCCTATCTCGGCCTGCTGGACGAACACCTGCTGCGCGTGGCGGTGCCGCAGGCGGAGCCTAGTGGTAGCGTTTGACCTCAAAGCGATAGAGCGTGATCGGCTCGCCCGGCCGGATGCCGGCTTTGCGCATCGCGATTTCTACCTGCTGTTGCACGCTATCCACGCCCTCGAGGTCGGGAAGGAGCAGTCCGCGTCGCCAGCCACTCTGTACAATCACGCCGTATCGCTTCGGGTCAAGCTCCTTCAGGGAGTCAACCGGTTCCGGCGGGGAGAGAACGTCAACCGAGATCTCAAGGTCATCTAGTTCGTCCTCTCGGATCTCGTCGAAGCGCGGGTCATTGGTGGCGGCGCTGACGGCGTTCTGGATGATCTCTTCGGCCACATTGGCGGTGGTCGGCTGGAAGGTGCCAATGCAGCCGCGCAACTCGCCATTTTTCTTATGGATGGAGACGAACACGCCGGCGCGCTGCTGCATCTCGGGGGGCAGCTCCTGCGGTGGCTCGGGGGTGCGCCGGAACCTCACGTAGCTTTCTATTGTTTGCCTGGCCAATTCCACCAGCGGGCTATGCTCACTCATGGGGATACCTCCACTCGCGACGCGCCGGCCGGATCACTCCAGGGCCGGGTCCTTTTCGCGGCGCCGGCGAATGCGCGCCAGGGGAGCCAGCACGTCGGCCAGGGTCGGCTGGCCGATCTCCTGCAGCTCGTAGCGCACTCGCTGGATCGGCTTGTCGGTGTGCAGAACCCGTCGCAGGTCAATCGGGGTGGCAGCGATGATCAGGTCGCAATTGATGCGCTCGATCGTCTCTTCCAGTTCCTTGATCTGCCCCGGTCCGTAACCCATCGCTGGCAATGTTGCGCCCAAGTTGGGATAGCGGCGATAGGTGTCACTAATGCTGCCAACGGCATAGGGCCGTGGGTCCACGATCTCGCCGGCGCCGAACCGGCGCGCCGCCACTCTGCCGGCACCGTAGGTCATGCCGCCATGCGTAAGCGTCGGCCCGTCCTCGATCACGAGCACCCGCTTGCCACGAATGGCAGCGGGGCTATCTACCGCGATCGGCGAAGCGGCCTCAATGACCTGCGCTCTCGGGTTAACGGCGGCGATGTTGTCCCGTACGCAGTCAATGTCCTCGCGGCGCGCTGAATCTACCTTGTTGATCACGACGCAATCGGCCATGCGCAGGTTGGTTTCACCCGGGTGGAAGCGGAGTTCGTGGCCCGGCCGAAGCGGGTCCAGGACGACGATGTGCAGGTCAGGCCAGTAGAACGGCAAGTCGTTGTTGCCGCCGTCCCAGACGATCACGTCGGCTTCGGCCTCTGCCTCCCTAAGGATGGCGCCGTAATCCACGCCGGCGTAGACGGTGTGGCCACGCTCGATATGTGGCTCGTACTCCTCGCGCTCTTCTATCGTGGTCTCGTGCTTGTCCAGATCGTCGAGGTTGGAGAATCGCTGGACCGCCTGGCGCCGGAGGTCACCGTAAGGCATCGGGTGACGGACGACGGCGATGCGGCGGCCCCAGGCAGCGAGAATGTCGCAGACACGCCGAGTCGTCTGGCTCTTGCCCGAACCGGTGCGTGCGGCACAAACGGAGACGACAAGCTTGGAGGATCGGAGTGCTGTGGAGTTCATGCCCATCAGGCGGAAGTCAATGCCAGCCGCCAGGCAGCGGCTGGCGACATGCATGACCTGCTCATGGGAGACGTCGCTGTAAGCAAAGATCGCTTCTTGTGCGCCCGTCTCCTTGATCACCGTGTCCAGGTCTTCCTCAGCGTAGATGGGAATGCCCTGCGGATAAAGTGGGCCGGCTAGTTCGGGCGGGTAGCGGCGCCCACTGATGTTCGGTATCTGAGTGGCCGTAAAGGCTGCTACCTCGACCGAGGGGTCATCGCGAAAGGCGACGTTGAAGTTGTGGAAATCCCGGCCGGCTGCTCCCAGAATGACGACTTTCCTCGATGGCATGAACGTACGCTCCAAGTGGCTTTCTGGGCTGGCGGCCCTCGACGAGAGAGTGGGGCGACTCAGCCGACGCGCGAAAGCTGGATGCCGATCTCGTACAACAGCACCAGCGGCAGCATGACCAGCATCATATTGAACGGGTCGGGCGTTGGCGTGATCACGGCGGCAACGAGAGCGGCGCCGACTATGGCGTACTTTCGCGTGGCTGCCAGCTTCTTGTAGTTGACGATGTGCAGACGGCTGAGAAAGAAGATGATGAGCGGCGTCTCGAAGGTGACGCCAATCCAGAACATGAGCCCGGTGACGAAGTCGAGATAACGTTCGATCTGGTAGCTGGGAGTGACGACGTCCGCCATGAAACCACTGAGGTACTTCACAGCCGCCGGCACGGCTACGAGCGCAGCGAAAGTAGCGCCGGCAGCAAAAGCGACAGTCGCCGAGGGCACCAAATAGTAGACATAACGGCGCTCGTTCTCATAGAGGCCGGGCAGGACGAACTGGACGAGCTCATAGATGATCAGAGGCATGGCGATAACGACGCCTACTATCAGCGCCACCTTGAAGTACATCAGGATGCTTTCGGTGGGGGAAAGGGCGATTACAGTCGCCCTGTGGCCGAGCGGAGTGATCAGGATCATGAACACCCGCTTGGAGAAGATGAAACCAATGACGGTGCCCACCGCCAGGCCCAGGACCATGCGCATGATGCGGTCTCTGAGCTCGATGAGGTGCTCCATGAGGGTCATCTCTTGGCCCTCGTCGGGCAACGGCTGCTTTTCCTTCTTCTGGCCTGGGTCCGCTTGCGGCAGAGGCACCACCGCGGTGGGACGCTGATCTACAGTCTCAGCCAACTCTCATTCTCCTGGGCGAAGGCAGGGCGCGGGCGGCCTGGCGGCTGGGCACCACCGGCCTCGGGCGAACCGCCGGACGCAAGGTGGTGGCAGGCCGGGCTGCGGGGCGGAAGAAAGCACCACGTTCGGCGGCAGGCGGCGGAGCCTTATGGCCGTTTGCCGAAGCGGACCGCGCTCTGCGCGGCGTCACGAGGAACAGCCTGCTGCCCAGGATCTCGTCGGCGTATGGGCCCTGGCCATCGCCGGAGCCATCCAGCAGGGTGCCGATTATCTCATCGGTGAGATCCACCCCACCGGCGCGCGCTGAACTCAGCACGAAACTGGCCGAGGCAGGTGCAGCGGCCGGCAGAGGCGACGACCCTTGGGGAGCCGGTGTGGCGACAGGCGCAGCGGCTTCTCTGCTCGCCGGCGAGGCCCCCGGCAAGGGGCTGTTGGGGTCCAGGAGCACTGCCGGGTCGCTGCTCTCTTGCATCTCCTTGAGAGCTTCGTGGATATCGCCCACGGCGCCTTGCGTGGCTTCAGTGATGTCCCTCTGGATGCCCACCATGTCGTCGCGAAGGCTCGCGACTTCGGCTCGCACCGTATCCAGGTCGGCCGTGATCTCGCGAAACTCGGCGATGAGCTCGGGGTCAATGTTGCTTACGAATGACTTGAGGTCACGCAGAGCCTTGCCCAGTTTACGCCCCACCTCCGGCAACCTCTGGGGCCCGAACACGAGCAAGGCGATGATCAGTATCAGGAAGAACTCGCCCGGCCCGATGTTGAACAGGTTCATATGATCAACCAGACTCCTCAGGCTGTACACGTCTAGGGCGCTCGCGCGCGATCGCCCCGAGAGCACCGTTCACGAAGCGGGGCGTGCTGTCGCTACCGTAGCGCTTGCCGAGCTCAACCGCCTCGTTGATCGCCACTTTCTCGGGCGTATCGCCGAACAGGAGCTCGTAGGTGCCGAGGCGGAGCACCGAGATGTCTATAGGCGCGACCTGATCGAGCGGCCAGCCTGGCGCGTGGCGAGCGATCACTTGATCTATCGCCTCACGATGCTCGGCGACCCCGCGCACAAGCTGACGAGCAAACTCCAACGCCTCGGGCAAACCATCATTCTCGGCAACCCGCCGCTGCAGAACCTGAGCCGGGTCGTGCCCCGCCACCTCTGCTTCGTAAAGGACTTCCAAAGCGAACCTGCGGGCTTTCCTTCGAGGCTGGATCATGAACAGGCGCTGGGCCGCATCAGGCGTACGTCGCAGCGCGCACGCCATCTACATAGATGTTGACCTGCCGCACCTCGGTGTCAGTCATCTGGCTGACAGCGCGCTCAACAGCGGCCTGCACCTGGCGGCTCACTTCGAGCAGGCTGAAACCAGTGTTCACTACCAGGTGGAGGTCAAGCGAGACTGCTCCGTCGGAGAGTTGTAGCTGCACCCCCGGCACACGATGCAGGCCAAGCCAGTAGGCAAGCAAGCGAAGCCGATGCGAGCACAGCCTTGCGACCCCCGGCACCGAAAGCGCCGCCAGGGCTGCTATGGTTGCCAGGACGCGCGGGTGCACAATTATGCGATCAGCCCCATGAGTCTTGGTCCTGCCATCGGCAGTGCCTGAGGTGAGAGTGTCATGTCCGGGCTCGGCAGGTAACCGCCGTTCGCTCGCACGGTCTGCATCGAAAGACAAGCTATACCCCTCCTCACTTGCCAATACTACTGCAAGAGGAGACCCCCGTCAACACTCAGGACCTGGCCGGTTATGAAGGAAGCGGCATCTGAGGCGAGAAAGGAGACGGCGGCGGCGACATCAGCGCATGTTCCCAGCCGGCCCAGAGGGGTGCGCTTGACCACCTCCTCGATCATCGCCGCCGGCAGCGAAGCGGTCAGGTCGGTCTGGATGAAGCCAGGGGCGATGAGGTTGACGGTGATGTTGCGCGAGCCCATCTCGCGGGCGAGCGTCTTCGTAAGTCCGATGAGGCCAGCCTTCGCGGCGCTGTAGTTGGCCTGGCCGATGTTACCGCCGATGCCGGATACGGAGCCCATGTTGATTATCCGCCCGAAACGCTGGCGCATCATAGGGCGCAGGACGGCCTTTGAGCAGGCAAAGGCGCCTTTGAGGACCGTGTCTACAACTGTGTCCCATTCGCTCTCGGTCATGCGCATGGCCAGGTTATCGCGCGTGAGGCCGGCGTTGTTCACCAGTATGTCAACTCGCCCCATTTCGGCCAGAGCGCTTTCGACCATGGCTGTGGCGGCCGCGAAATCAGCGACATCCGCCTGTAGAGCGAGAGCGCGGCGGCCGAGGGAAGAGATCTGGGCGCACACCTCGTCGGCCGCCGCCTGGTTACCGCGGTAATTCACGACGACGTCAGCGCCCTGCTCAGCGAGCGTGAGCGCCACCTGACGGCCGATACCGCGCGAGCCTCCGGTGACGAGAGCGACTCTGCCTTCGAATGACATAGGGCTGACCTCCGAAAAGGACCGTGCCTGCAGGATGGTGTACTCAGATCAATCAGGCCTGTTCGAGAGCTGAAATATCCTCTGCTTTACTTATGGAGCGAACCGGCGGGAGCCCTGTCAAACGGCGGCAGAGGCCGGCGAGGACTGGCTTCGGCGAGAGCTCAAGCAGCACTTCGGCGCCGCGGTTGGCCAAGCGCGTAACCATGGCCGGCCAACGGAGAGGGGCGACGATCTGGCGAGCCAGGTCCTCGCGCACATCATCTGGACTCACAAGCCAATCGTGCGCAGCGCTCCCCGCTACCGGGAACGATGGTCGAGAGATGCGCGTGGCGGCTAGCGCCTCCGCGAGCGGCGCCACTGCCGCTTCCAGCAGGGGGGTGTGGGACGCGGCTGAGAGCGCCAGCCGCGCCGCGAGCTTCGCTCCGCGTTGCTGCGCCAACTCAGAGGCGCTGGACAAGGCTGCATCCTGGCCGGCCAGGACGACCTGGCCGGGGCAGTTGTAGTTGGCCACGCTCAGGCTGGCACCGCTGATGGCGGCGGCCTCGGCGCAGAGGCTCTCTACATCGGCGTCGGCCAGCCCCAGGACGACCAGCATGCCGGTCCCAGGGCCGGCACCGGCCATGAGCTGCGCCCGCCGCCGCACCAGGCGCACCGCGCTGGCCAGGTCCATCGCGCCGGCGGCTACCAAGGCCGAGTACTGACCGAGGCTGTGTCCCGCTGCGGCGATTGGCTGCACCGGCACGCGCGAACTCACCACGCGCCAGATTGCGACGCTGCAGGTGAGGACGGCCGGCTGGGCGTTGAGCGTGTCGTCGAGGAGCGCCTGCGGCCCGCTGAAGCACAGCGCGGATAGCTTCTCCCCGAGCGCCGAGTCCGCTTCATCAAATGCCTCGCGCGCCTCGGGGAAGGCCTCGGCCAGGCTCTTGCCCATGCCGGGGAACTGGCTGCCCTGGCCGGCGAAGATCAGCCCGATGTTGGAACTGAGCATCAGCCGGGCTCGCAGACGACGAACTGGCTAATACGCTTGATCGTGTCGGCTGCCTCGCGCATCGTGCGCTGGATGATCTCCGCGGCCGGCAGGATGTCGTTGATGAGGCCAGCACACTGGCCGCTCATCACAGAGCCATTCTCGACGTCACCCTGGATCGCCGCCAGGCGTAAGCGGCCCGTGCCGAAAGCGAGAATGTCCTCCTCAGCTCGACCGGCCTTTTCCATCTCGGCGAACTGGCGTGTCATCTGGTTGCGGATGGCCCGCACCGGGTGCCCGAGCGAATGGCCGGTGACCACCGTCGCCCTATCGCCGGCGTTAATGATGCGCATCTTGTAGTTCTGATGAGCCGTGCACTCGGTGGCGCAGACGAAGCGGGTGCCCATCTGCACTCCCTGCGCCCCCAGAGCCAGAGCGGCGGCCAACCCGCGACCGTCCGCGATACCGCCGGCGCCAATGACGGGAAGCTTGACCGCATCAACTACCTGGGGCAGCAGAGGCATCGTGGTGACGTCGCCGACATGCCCGCCCGATTCCATGCCCTCGGCGACGATCGCGTCCACGCCAGCGGCCGCCAGGCGCTTAGCCAGGGCAACCGAGGCAACCACGGGGATCACAAGCAGGCCTGCCTCTTTGATGCGTGGCACGAAAGGAGCGGGGTTACCGGCCCCCGTGAAGATCACCTTGACGCCTTCCTCGATGCACACTTCCAGGTCGGCGCTGACATGGGGCGAAAAGAGGGGAATGTTGACCCCGAAGGGTCTACTCGTGAGGCCCTTCGCCTGCCGCACCTGTTGGCGGATGTAGTCTGGGGGGCAATCGCCGCCGCCGATGACGCCCAGGCCTCCGCCTTCCGAGACAGCAGCGGCAAGTTCCGCTGTAGCGATCCAGGCCATCCCGCCCTGGATAATCGGGTAGTCAATGCCCAGCAGATCACATAGCGGCGTGCGAATCATGGTCCCTCCTCGATGCGGGCAAGAGATACGAACTTGGCACTGGCGACCGGCCCCCGCCGAGTCCGGTCACCGGCGCAACCACAAGAAAAGGTCGTGCATGCACGATGCACGACCTCTACTACTCTGGAAGATAGCACCTGACCGCTGGCCAGAACGCCGCCTTTCTCAGGCGGGCCTCTCGCGGCTACTCAGAAGTGCCCATCTCCACGACTTCGCGGCCCCGGTAGCTGCCGCAGGACGGGCAGACATGGTGCGGAAGACGGGGCCGTCGGCACTGCGGGCAGACGATGAGGCTGACACGACTCAGCGCATCGTGCGCCCGGCGGCGATCCCTTCGCCCTTTGGATAGCTTTCTCTTCGGTAGAGGCGGCATGTTGTCTCCTATAACACTGACGGTTCTATTGCGTAGCGCCCTCATCGAGGAGGTGGCGCAAGGCTTCCCATCGTAGGTCACTCTCGTGCAAGCAGTTGCACGGGCCCTCATTGAGATTCTGGCCGCAGATGGGGCACAACCCGGCGCAAGTGTCGCTGCAAAGCGGCTTGAGCGGGATAGCCACCTCGAATTCCTGCCTGGCGGGCTCATCCAGGTCGAGGATGTGCTGCGGGCTGATCATGATGTCGTCTCCGAGGAATTCTTCTGGCTCAGGGTAGATGCGCTCTCCTGTGAGCACGTCTACCGTGGGACGGAACTCCTCGGCGATGTTGACCTCAAGCTTTGTTTCGGCTGGCCCCAGGCAGCGGGCACAGGTCAACTCGACCATGAGCGAAAGACTGGCCTCGACCAGGATGCCCTGCTGGGTGCGCATCAGGGTCACGTGGCCCTGCAGGTGGCCTGGGCACTCAGCGCCGATCAACTCAAAGTTAGGCTTCTCGTCAACAACGTACTCCCGAGTCGCGCCCTGTGGCCCTTTGAGGAGGTCGGCGACGTTGAACTGCATTGCAACCTCCAAACGAACATTATACGGTTGGCCGCGATGGGCCGGCAAATAGC
>DAOTVV010000155.1:0-9566 GCA_034436255.1 Anaerolineae bacterium | reverse complement strand
CCACCAGGCACGCCAGGCCGAGAGTCAGGAGCACCGCACTGACCCGATAGCGACGCCAAAGCAGCGCTACTGGCCCCACTGCAGCCTCGTCGCCGGCATGCCAGTACGCAGCGTCGTAGCCGTACCCGCAGCCGCATCTGCTATGTACAGAACATCGCCCGCGGCGAAGACAAGCTGCTTGCCATCCGGCGACCAGGCGAAGTCAGTGATGTCAGTACCTGCCTGGCCGCTAGCCGGGAAGACCTGTCGAGCGCCGGACCCATCCACAGCTGCGATCCACAGGCTGTACCTGCTAGTAGCCGAATTGGAGGGACTGTCGGCCAGTGCGTAGGCGAGCAGGTCAGCACTCATCCCGTGCCCCAGACGCGGCCTGGCCCACATGCCAGCATCGGCGACGATGACGCGCGCCGCCGAGGAGCGTGTCTCCACCACGGCCAAGTCGAAGGCGTTGCCAGCCTCCGCCCCGGGCGCACCGACGGTCCCTCGATGCACGGTTAGCACCAGTTGCCCTCCCGCAGCGCCCACGGCCACTTCGGGCACCCAAACCCATGAAGAATGCGTCTCGAAAGGGGGGTATTCCAGCACGAGCCGCTCATTTCCGCCATCGAGGTCCAGATAGCGCAGCGAGGAAGCATCCGCCACATACAAGCCTTTGCCATCCGGTGCCCAGGTCAGGCTCGGGCCCCACCAGCAGTAAACGCCAGTGCAGCCCGCATCCCGCACTTTCCTCGGTGGGCTGCCCGCCGAGCGCTGCCATAGCCAGATGTCGTTGTGCGCGCGCCAGCCAGGGCTGCCTGCAGTCTTCTCACCGGTCGAGTAGGCAAGCGTCTGTCCATCTGGCGACCACTCTCCCGCGAGCACATCCTCGATGCCAAGCGCGGTCGGTGCAGCCGCGACCACGTCCGTCGGAATTGCCCAGAGGGAGTTGAGGCCGTTGCCAGCCTCACCGCTCGAGCGACTGAACACCAGCAGATGACCATCGGGAGAAAGGGCGAACACGCGACCGTCGAGGTCGCCGCTTGTGACCAGAGGTCGCTCCGCCAGGCTGCTACCGCGCATTACCCAGGCGTTACCCTGGGCCAGGTAAGCGATCGTGCCGGCGAAGGTAACCGCCTGAGCCTGGCCCTGCTCCCCGATGGCGACGATTTCGTCTTGAGCCGAGGCAATGACCTGTTGCCTGGCAAGGCGGCGCTGCGTTTCCTTACCGTCCTCCAGAGTGACGATGTACGTAAGCTCTTCGCTGCCCTCTTTTCCGCCTTGCAGAAGCCGCTGCTCGCCCGCTGCGAGACCCGGGCTGGAGATGACACGGCGCCCAAAAGGAATGGGCCTCGTCTCCGTCACGCTCTGCTGCCTGACGCGCACCACCCTGATGGTCATCCCGTCCTCAACTGGCGCCAGGTAGCTCGGCTCCACGCGGTCCAGTTCCCCCAGGGAGACATTGGCCTGCTGCAGCACGTCGCGCACGGTGAGCCCCTGCGTGGCGAAGCAGCGTGTTGACCCGTCTGCAGCAACACACACCTGCTTCTGGCCGCTCGCGCAGGCAGTCAGTGTTAGCACAAGAGCAGCAAGGGCGAATGCTCGTGCCAGAGGATGCAGGCACACAGGCCACCCTCGAAGCGTCTCGGCGCTTCTGCCACGAGGCAGTTGACCACCATGCATGCGGCCAATAGTATCCGCCCTTAGGCGGAGCGGCAACCGGTTGCCGGTTCTGCTATAATCCGCGCCAGTGAGGGTAGCGGCTACGTGTCATCAGCGGAGAGAGTAAGCAGTACAGGCCTCAAAGGCGCGGCACTGGCCCGACAGCTGGCCTGGCAAGGTCTGAGCGCCTTCTCGGCTGGCGACGTGGCTTCGCGCGTGGGCGTCTCTACGGTGTGCTCGCCGAGCGTGCTGGAGGTGCCATTTCTCGGCCAGACCCTGACGATCGATCTGGTCGCGAGCAAGATCGTCGCCTCGGGCCAGCCACTGAACCTCCTCGAGGAGGCCCTGGTTCTTCGCTGCCTCTGGCGCTGCGATGGGACGCCGGTTGAAAACCGCTGGATCTCGTTCCGTGAGTTGCCAGGCGCCATGAGTTACGTGGTCCCTTTTGCCGGACGCACGTCCCGCCGCCTGGCGGCACGCTTTGGTGCTGACCGTCCGTCGTTTGAAAGGGCCTCGGCAGCGCTTGGGGGAGAAGCCCTGGAGTACGGCGACGCTTCATTTGCCTACAGGCTACTGCCCCCGGTCCGCCTGGCGGTAGTGCTACACCTTGCCGACGATGAGTTCCCATCCGAGGTGACCCTGCTCTTCGACGCCTCCTTGGCGCGCCAGTTGACGCCAGACGACTGCTCTGCTGCCGGTCAGGTGCTCACCAGCCGCCTGCTGCGGGCCGCAGCATGGGATAGCGA
This sequence comes from Anaerolineae bacterium, assembly GCA_034436255.1. GTDB lineage: Bacteria > Chloroflexota > Anaerolineae > DRVO01 > DRVO01 > DAOTVV01. Next base: position 7,182 of record DAOTVV010000155.1, on the reverse strand, counting down.
GGCGTGACTACCTTGCGATCACAGCTTCATTTTCAGGAGATGCTCCATGGTTCACCGGGTTGATGCGGCAAGACTGCAGTCCCTTGTTTCAGACCTACTCGTCGCCGCCGGCGTGCCCAGGGACGACGCCGAGATCACCGCCTACGTTCTGGTCAAAACGGACCTGCGAGGGGTTGAGTCGCACGGCACTGCACGCCTGAGCTACTATTACCTGCACCGGGCCCAGAAAGGGATCGTCAACTGCCATCCAAACGTGCGCACGGTGCGCGAGACGCCATGCTCCCTCGTCATAGATGCCGACAATGGGCTCGGGCAACCAGTCGCCTACCGCACGATGCAGCGCTGCATCGAGAAAGCTCATCAGGCTGGCCTCTGCGCTGCGACGATCAACAACAGCAACCATTTCGGCGCCGCCGGCGTCTACGCCCTGATGGCCCTGGAGCACGACATGATCGGCGTCTGCCTCACCAACTCGCAGCCGCTTGTGACCCCGACCTATGGCAGAAAGCGCATCCTGGGCACTAACCCTATTGCCTTTGCCGCCCCTGCCAACCAACGGCGACCTTTCGTCCTGGACATGGCTACAAGCGTCGTCCCAATTGGTAAGGTCGAGGTCTACCGCCGGCGGGGCGAGGCCGTCCCCGCCGGATGGGGTACCGATTCCGACGGAAACGTCACCACCGATCCGGACAAGATCTACAACGGCGGCGCCCTGCTGCCGCTCGGTGGCCCGGCCGAGACAGCTGGTTACAAAGGTTATGGCCTGGCTGCCATGGTCGACATCCTTTGCGGCTTGCTGGCGGGGGCGAATTTTCTCACCGGCGTGACCCCTCCGAGCGTGCAGCAGACCAGCCCTTCCAACGTCGGTCACTTCCTTCTGGCCCTGGACGTGGGCGCTTTCCGGCCCATCGAGGAGTTCAAGGCAGACATGGACCGGTTCATCGCCCAGATCAAGGACTCGCCCAAGGCCGCCGGTCAAGACGAGATCTTGATCGCCGGCGAGAAGGAGTTCCGCGAGGAGGAGGAACGGCTCCGGCTGGGCATCCCGCTCAACCCGAAGGTGGAAGCAGACCTGCGCAGCCTGTGCGACGAGATGCAGGTGGCCTGGCCTTTCGACTGACCCCACTTTCGCCCTGTGCGGCGCTCCAGGGCGATTGCGCCGCTTGACCTGGACGTTGCGCCGAGGCGGTCGTAGCCAGTTAACGAATGGGCGCTCCGCAAGCGTGGAGTGCGTATCTCTGTGCCGCCGATGCGCCAAGGCAGCAATGGTTGAAGCCTACAAAGACAGGAAGGCACTCCTCTGCCGCGCTGCAATCGCCCTCACGCGGCACTCGCCATGCTCCGCCGCCAGTGTTCGGGGCGAAGAGTCAGCATTCGCTGCGATCGTAGGCCCTGGTTTGTCGGCGCAACAGCACGGCCGGGCCGCGGCGCTCGCCACTACCATCGCAATCGAGGCCAGCGGTTGACGGTTGCATCTGTTTGACAATGGCTGCCCTTGTAGGGTAGACTAATTCCTACTAGATAGTAGGGATTGCCGATTGTGAGACTGAGTTCGAAGGAACGTTATGCCGTGCGGGCGATGGCCTTCCTCGCATCCACCTACGGTTCCGGTCCGGTCCCCTTATCGCTGGTCGCCAGGACTCAGCGAGTGCCGCGCCGCTATCTTGAGCGTATCATCGGCGACCTCAGGCGGGCTGGCATCGTCGTTTCTCGGCGAGGTGTAAGCGGTGGATACGAGCTTTCCCGGCCACCCGAACGAGTGACAGTAGCCGACATCCTCAAGGCGCTCGACGGCAACGTCTTGCCACTCGACTGCGGCGGTAGCCGGCGCTGCTCATTTCGGACCTCCCTGGATGCCTGCGTCGCTAAGCCGCTCTGGCAGGCCCTCCAACGCCAACTCGACGACTCCCTCAGCCAGGTGACCCTGGCTGCAATGGCCACAAGCCTGAACACCGTTACCCTCCCCGCGGATCCCGAGAGCAAGGTGGTATGCATATGAACAGCCAAGACGAGATCATCTACCTGGACCACGCCGCCACTACGCCAGTTGACCCCGCCGTCGTCGAAGCGATGCTGCCCTACTTCACCGAGAAATGGGGCAATCCTTCGAGCATCTACTCACTCGGGCGAGATGCAGGTGTCGCCCTGAACGCCGCCCGTGAACAGGTGGCTGGCATCTTGGGCTGCTCGCCCTCTGAGGTGTACTTCACAAGTTGCGGCACCGAGTCCGACAATATGGCCATTCGTGGCGTCAGCTTGGCTCGCCGCCGTCAGAAAGGCACGCGGCACATCATCACCTCCGCCATCGAGCACCACGCCGTTCTGCACACCTGCGAGTCACTGGCCAAGTATGGCGATTTCGACGTCACTTATGTGCCAGTGGATCAGTACGGCATGGTTGACCCTGAGGCCGTGCGCGCTGCCATTCGTGATGACACGGCCATGATCTCAATCATGTATGCCAACAACGAGATCGGCACCATTGAGCCGATCCGCGAGATCGCAGCGATCGCTCGCGAGAGGCACATTCCATTTCACACTGACGCCGTCCAGGCCGGCGGTTCTTTGCCCATCAAGGTGGATGAGTTGGGCGTAGATCTGCTTTCTTTGTCGGCGCACAAGTTCTATGGCCCCAAAGGCGTCGGCGTGCTTTACATGAAGCGCGGCGTGCCCTTCTTGCCGGTGCAGACCGGGGGCGGGCAGGAGCGGGGCAAGCGGGCCGGAACTGAGAACGTACCCTACATTGTGGGCTTGGCCAAGGCCTTGACCCTGGCCTATGAGAAGGCAGAAGCAGAGAATGCGCGACTGGCCGCCCTGCGCGATCGGCTGATTCGGGACATACTGGCCAGCATTCCCGAGTGCCAGCTAACTGGCCATCCCACCAGGCGGCTGCCCAACAGCGCCAGCTTCGTCTTTCGCTACGTTGAGGGCGAGTCTATCCTGCTCAGCCTTGACATGGAGGGTATCTGCGCCAGCAGTGGCTCGGCCTGCACATCCGGCTCCCTCGATCCGTCCCATGTGCTGTTAGGCATCGGCCTGACGCACGAGGTGGCTCATGGCAGCTTGCGCCTGACGCTCGGGCGCAGCACCACCGAGGAGAGCATTGACCGGGTGCTGGCCATCCTCCCGGATATCATCAAGCGCCTGAGGGCGATGAGCCCGCTAGCGCCGCGCGCCTTGTCACAGAGTTAGCTTGCTTGGCCGGCCTCAGCCCGTACTTCGGGTTCGCTGCGCTCGAACTGCGCTCGCGCCTGTTCGGTGCAAGGCGGCCTCTTCTCGCCGGCTACAAGCTGACTACCCAGTGCAACCTCCGCTGCGCCCATTGTCCCTTCTGGCGCGATCCGCAGCCTGGCCAGGATTTTGCCGGCGTCTGTGCCACACTGGATCGGCTCAAAGCAGCAGGGGTGCGACTGGTGATCTTCGAAGGGGGCGAGCCACTCCTGTGGCGCGACGGCTCCCATACGCTGGCGGAGGCAGTGGCCTATGCGAAGCGCTTCGCCTGGTCAGTCGGAGTTGTCACCAATGGCACTCTGCCTTTGCCCAGGGAACCGGATGTGGTGTGGGTGAGCATAGACGGACTGGAGGAAACGACCAGGCGCATCCGCGGACCCATATTCGCGACTCAGATGCGCCACCTGGCAGCCGGCCCAAGGGACCGCTTGCTGGCGAACATTACCATAAGCACAATGAACGTTGACGAGATACCCGAACTGGTGGCAGCGCTGGCTCCGCACGTGCGGGGCATCACCGTGCAGTTCTTCTACCCCTACGAAGGCGAACCGGACCTCTTCGTGCCCTGGGAGAAGCGCGCCGCCCTGCTGGACCACTTGATTGCCATGAAGCGCCAAGGGTATCCTTTGCTGGATTCAGTGCAAGCCTTGCGAGGCCTCAAGCGGCCAGGTTGGCGCTGTCATCCCTGGCTCGTCGCCAGTGCCAATCCCGATGGGTCCGTCGTCCAAGGCTGCTATCTGAAAGGCCGTGCACCCATAGCGTGCGACCAGTGTGGCTTCGCCGCACATCTGGAGATGTCCTTGGCGTATGATCTGCAACCCGGCGCGATTTGGGCTGGGATGCGCATCTTCCGCTTGCTGCCCGCTTTCAGAAAACGAGCCTAGCTCAGGAGACTGGGACCAATGTATACCGAACTGGTAATGGATCACTTTCGTAACCCTCGCAATGTCGGCGTCATCGAAGACGCCGACGGCGTCGGCATGGTGGGAAACCCTACCTGCGGCGACATCATGGAGATTTTCATCAAGGTTAAGGATGACCGCATCGAGGACGTCAAGTTCCGCACTTTTGGCTGTGGGGCGGCGGTTGCGACAAGCAGCATCACAACCGAGATGGTGAAAGGCAAGACGATCGAGGAGGCCCTCGAGCTCTCCAATCGCGCCGTGGCTGAGGCGCTCGGAGGCTTGCCTCCGCAGAAACTGCATTGCAGCAATCTGGCCGCCGATGCGCTCCACGAGGCGATCAACGACTACAGGCGCAAACAAGCGCAGGCAGGGCAGTCCGGGGCGGTTGGCGTCGCCGAGCGAGGCTAGATGACTGCACCGGCGCTATTGTTCTCTCTGCTCGTGGCAGTGGCTGCCGCCAGTCTGTATCACCTTCTGTTCGGCAATTCGCTGCGGCAACTGGGCCTCTTCGTTGTGGCCAGCCTGGCCGGTTTCGCCGTCGGTCAGGCTCTGCCGCTTGCTTTGAGCCTGCCGCACTTGGGACCAATTCATATCATCCAGGGGCTGGTTGCTGCCGTGGTCGCCATGACCATTGTCAAACTGGCCGGGCTCTAGTATACTGGCGCGACTGCTGCTCGGCAGGCCTCGCTCGTGGAGGTGTAGCGTTGGAGACAACGTGGCAGATCGTCAGGGATGTCGCCATCATCATCCTGGCTGTCGAGTCCATCGTCATCGGCCTCGTGCTTATTATCACGCTGCTGCAACTGCGCAGCCTCACCAAGCTGCTTCAGCATGAGATCGCTCCCATGCTGAACACAGCCAACGAGACGGTCACGATTGTACGGGGCACGGCCGATTTCGTGGGCGACAGCGTGGTCACGCCGGTCATGCGCCTCGCTTCGTTCTGGGCTGCTCTCAGGCGAGCACTGGAACTGTTGTTCGGCCGTTGGCTATTTCGGTAGTGGCAATTGCTAGTAGTGGTAGGAGGATCAAATGAGCGTTATTGACCGCAATTTCATGCTTGGTTTCGTCGTAGGCGCCGCCACAGGCGCCATCGTGGCAGTCCTCACTGCCCCGCAGCCGGGCGGCTACACGCGAGAGCGCCTCAAGCAGAGCGGCATAGAGATCAGCCAGCGCGCCGCTGAGACGGCCGAACAGGCGCGTCGCCGAGCCGAGGAGATGCAGCGCAAGGCTGCGGAGACGGTCGGCCAGAGCACGCAGCGCATCGCCAGCGTGGCCACGGACGTCGCCAAGAAGCTTCCCATCGTCGGTGGCGAAGACAGCGAGAGCAGCGGCGCTTCCGGGTCGGCCGGGAGCGACGCAAGCTAGGCCGAATGGCTCTCGGCCACAGCCCGGGTGGGCTGTGGCCGAGCCCGATCAGTTCTGGACATCCACGGGCAACCCTTTGCGCAGGGATTGCTCGATCGCCAGGGCGACTGCCGTCGCCGCCCTGCCATCAGCCCCGCCGGCTACCGGTTCCTTGTCCGAGAGCACACAGTCCACAAAGTGATGCACTTCCTCGCGCAGGATGATTGGCTGGTTATCGTAGAGGACCGGCTTGTACATGGGATCGAGCACCTGCATGCGAGACCCATCGTACACTTCCACCCCCTGGTAGGTGACGTTCAGTTCACCCTTGCCGGTGGTACCGACTACCTCAAGCTGGAAATCGCGCCCTGCTGGCAGGCTGTCGGGAAGTATCCAGTTGCTTTCGACACAGCCGATACTGCCGTCATGGAACTGCAGTGAACTGACCACAACGTCGTCAACCCCAAGGTCAGTGAGAACCTTGCGTGCTGAGAAGGCGAAAACGCGCTTCACCTCCACCCCGCCGATCCAACGCATCGCGTCAATGTCATGGACCTGCAGGAAGAACGGCAAGCCAACCCTCCCGCCCAGGCGCCGCGGGCTGGCGAGCACGTTATTGCGCCGCGCGTACATGTATACAACCTGGCCGACCTGGCCGCCTCGCACCGATTCATGTAGCAGCCAATAGCGAGGATCGAAACGCAGAGTGAAACCCGTCATCAGTTTCACGTTGGCGCTCTTCGCAGCGGCGATGATGGCATCACATCCTTCCAGCGTGGTTGCCAGCGGTTTCTCCACCAGCAGGTGCACCCCGGCAGCGGCTAATGCGACGCTCGGCTCAACGTGCAGGCCATCCGGCAGACAAACGCTGGCAGCCTGCGGGTGCGCCTCCGATAACAGTTCGTCAACGGAGGCGAAGCAAGGGGCACCGAACTGCTGCTCAGCCTCTCGCCGCCGCCTGTTATCCGTCTCAACCATGCCAACCAGTTCGGTTTCCGCGAGATGCTTATAAACGAGAGCATGAGATAGCCCCATCGTGCCCATGCCAAGAACTGCGACGCGCAGACGCTCCATCTTCTACACCTCCAGACTATCGCGGTCGCCCGTTGCCAGGTGGTCACATATGATCGCCGCCATGGCCGCGACTCCGTACTTGATCGCTGATTCATCGAACCGGAAACCGCGGAAATGCAGAGGCAGCACAGGCTGGCCCGGCGCCGTGCAACCGATCTTGATGTACAGGCCAGGGACGCGCTCGGCAAAGCAAGCGAAGTCCTCACTGGTCATGGCCTTCTCCATATCAGGCACCACCGCCTGGCCGCCAAGAACGGATGCGACTGCAGCTCGCGCCCCCTGCACCAAAGCCGCATCGTTCATCACCGGGGCAATCAGGGGATAGTACTCCAGGTCATAGCTCGCACCCATCGCGGAGGTGACGCCGTCGAACATCGCCCGCAGGTGGCCCGGCACTGTGTTGCGCAGCAGTTCAGACGAGAGAGCGCGCACAGTGCCGGTTATGTCCACTCGATCCGCAATCACGTTGCGCCGGTCTCCGCCGCGGATGGTGCCCACGGTGACAACCAACGGCTCAGATGGCGGTTTCTGGCGCGAACTGATCAGCTGCAGCATGCTCAGCAACTGAGCGGTGACCGCGATCGCATCCACACCCTGATCGGGCATCGCCCCGTGAGCGCTGCGG
>DAOTVV010000154.1:0-10251 GCA_034436255.1 Anaerolineae bacterium | reverse complement strand
GCGTACCGAGTTCTCGGTATGGATGGAGGCGGTCCGTCGCTGGCGCAGCGAAGGCCTGCGACTCAGCTGGCGCGAGATTCTTGGCCTTGACCATGAGCCCAGCGAGGAGGAACTGGCTCGCCACGAGGAGATGAGCCCCCAGGCCTCGCCGGCGTTGCGCCAGTTGCTCCATTTCGACGAACCTGCCATTCACCACGTGCGCGTGCCCCTTGGTGGTTGTGAACCGCCGCTGTTCCCGGAGTACGAGCGCAAAGTCGTCGAGCGCCAGGGCGATTACGAGATAATCCAGGATCAGGCCGGGCGCCTCCTGAAAGTGTTCCTCGGCCGCCGGCACGGGTTCATGCCCGACTACCTCAAGCACGCGGTCTCCAGCCGGCGGGATTGGGAAGAAGATGTTCTGCCGCGCCTGGACATCACCACCCCCGAGCGCTGGGCCAGCTTCGCTGACGCGATGGACGCTGCTTCTCGGGCACGGGCTCAAGGCATGCTGATCCGGCAGTCGGTCATCGGTGGCTACATGTACCTGCGCTCGCTCATCGGCCCCGAGGACCTGCTCTACAAGTTCCACGACGATCCCGACCTGATCCTCGACATGATGGACCAGTGGCTGGTCGTCGCCGACGCCACCATCGCCAAAGTGCAGGGCCAGATCGCGATTGACGAGATCTACCTGGACGAAGATATCTGCTACAACCATGGCCTGCTCATCTCGCCGGCCATGTTCGAGCGCTTTCTTCTGCCGTACTACCAGCAACTGGTGACGAATGCCCGTGCGCGCCAGGCAGGGCATGTCTACTTCCAGGTTGACACCGACGGCTATGCCGTGCCTGCCATTCCGCTCTACCTGAAGGCGGGGATGGACGTGATGAACCCCTTCGAGGTGGCAGCCGGTAACGATGTGGTGCAGATAGGGCAGGCTTACCCAGAGCTCGTCATAATCGGCGGCATAGACAAGCGTGTGCTCGCTGCGGGCAAGGAGGCGATTCGAGGCTTTCTCACTTATGTACTGCCGCCAATGGTCAAGCGGGGCCGCTATATACCGGAATGCGACCATGGCGTGCCCAGCGACGTCAGCTGGGAGAACTACACTTACTATCGGGAGCTAGCCGCCGAGCTGGATCACTGAGGCCGTGCCCTCAAGCGAGGATGCTGGCTCAGCCGCCCTCCTCCCCTTTCGCCTCTTCCCACAGCTTGTCCTGCTCCTCCAGCGGCATTGCCGTCAGGTCAAGGCCACGCTCGGCTGCCAGCTCCTGCATGCGCTCGAAGCGCCGCCGGAAACGAGCGTTGGTCTCCCTCAAGGCCGACTCGGCGTCCAGCCTCAGGTGGCGGCTCAGGTTCACCACGGAGAAGAGCAGATCACCCAGCTCGGACTCGCGCTGCTCAACAGGAGCCGCTCGTAGCTCCCTTAGTTCTTCGTCCACCTTAGCCCATACGTCAGCGACGTCCTTCCAGTCGAAACCGACGCGGGCCACGCGCTTCTGGTAAGAGGCCGCCTGAGCCAGGGCCGGAAGCCCGGCCGGCACACCGGCCAGCATGGAGCGGCTATCGCTTTCGCCCCGCTCCTGCCGCTTGATGCTCTCCCAGTTGCGCAACACCTCGTCGGCATCATTCACCCGTGTCTCGCCGAATACGTGTGGATGCCGCCTTTTGATCTTCTGGTCAATGGCAGCGATCACGTCGTAAATCGTGAAAAAGCCCTCCTCACTGGCCATCTGCGAATGCATGCAGATCTGCATCAGCAGGTCGCCCAGTTCCTCCCGAAGCTTGGTCATATCCTCGTCGTCCAGAGCGCTCAGGACTTCGTAGCTCTCCTCGAGCAGCGTCTCCCGCAGCGAGCGATGCGTCTGTTCTCGATCCCACGGGCAACCGTTCGGGGCCCGCAGGCGGGCGATGGTATCCTGAAAGCTCTCCAGGCTGCTCGGCTGGGGCAACGGCGGCAGATACAGAGACGTGAGATGGTCAATCACTTGCTGGCGGTCAAGCTCATAGAGCGGCAGCCTGCGCAGCTCTTGTTCGGCCGTGCCAGCGGCGCGGACGATGATCACCTCGTGCTCAGGCGGATAGGCGTTGAGCAGGGCTTGTTTCACGCCCGCAGCTGTACCGCGGTCGTACAGCTGGCCCAGCAACGCCGGCCCATCCACACGCAAGGATGGGTGCCAGTGCTGCGCGATCTCGACAGCGTCGGCTATCTGTAGGTCCAACCCGTCCAGGCCTAAGGCGACAAGTATGGGAGAGATGAACGACTCGCTGGGAACGACCTGCACAGGCTGCCCGGCCTCTCTCGCTAAGGCGATCACCTGTCGCACGCTCGATTCGCCCACGAGCGGATGCCCAGGCACGGCGTAGATCACCCCGCCAGGCTGAGCGCCTAGCTCGACAACCCGCGCGGCAATGTCGGCGTAGACCTCCTCGAAGGTGTCGTGAAGCTCGTAGACATCGTCGAAGGAACGCACGCGGACCTGCCGGGGCAGGCCATTCACCGTAGGGTGCCGCGAGGTGCGCACCCAGACCTCACTCGCACTCTCGAGCGTGCGCCAGGCGCCCAGGCTCATTTGCTCGACCGGACCCGGCCCCAAACCGACGATTGTAACCGCCATGCTTCATCACCTCTTGAGAAATGAGCGGGGAGCAGCGCCAGGCTGCTCCCCCTCTGATCGCCGCGCCTGTTACGCAGCCTAGCTCTGGACAAACTCCGCGAGCGAACGCAGCATCAGTGCCACCGCAGTGGCCCCCGGGTCCTGCACCTCAGCAGCGCGCTGGCCCACCCAGGCCGCCCGCCCGAAGCGGGGCACCTTGCCGACCGTGCCTTGGGCTCCCTTCAGGGCGGCGTCAGCCGCCATACGCATAGCCTGCGGCAGGTCCTGGCCTTCTCTTTCTGCCTCTTTCATGGCGGAGACTGCAGGCGCCAAGGCGTCGAGCATGGTGCGATCGCCAACCTCAGCCTTTCCCCGCTCCTTGATGCCCAGGAGAGCCGCCTCAAAGCCACGGATCAGTTCCGTCAGCCCGACTTCACCCAAGCCGCGGAGTTCCTTGCCCGCACGCATAAAGGCGGTGGCCAGTAAGGCGCCGAAGGTCGAGGCGGCGGCGCGGTTGAAAGCCATCCCCGCCTGGGCGAGCAAGGTGCCGATATCCGCGCCACCCTGCCCCAGCGTCGGCAAGGCCTCGCTCACCGCCTTCCAGCCGATGGTCATCGTGATACCCAGGTCACCGTCGCCGGTTGCCGCATCCAATTCCCGCAGTTCCTCAGCATAGGCCGGAACGTCGGCGGCGACCTTGGCCAGCGCCGATCTCACATCTTCCACACCTAGCTTTTGCATCGGCGCCACCTCTACTGGCCGAAGCGCTGCTGCAACAGGAAGGGCGAGAACATGGGCGCATCCACCCAGCGCTTGAGATCATCGTCCAGCTGCAGCAGGCTGATCGAAGCGCCGGCCATCTCGAGCGAGGTCGCGTACTCTCCGACCAGCGCCCGGTGGATGCTAATCCCCTTTGCCTTCAGCAGGTCGTGGGCCTTGCGATAGAGGACAAATAGCTCCTCGGGCGGCGTCGCTCCCAGGCCGTTCACCAGGATCGCCACCTCGTCGCCGCTCCGGAAGGGCAGGTCGTTGACGATCGCCTCGACCATGAGAGCGGCGATCTCGTCGGCGGTCTTGATCTCGGAGCGCTTGATGCCGGGCTCGCCGTGGATGCCCATCCCCAGTTCCATCTCGTTTTCGCCCAAGGTAAAGGTGGGTTTGCCGGCTGCCGGCACTGTGCAGGGCGACAGGGCAACGCCCATGCTGCGAGTGCGATCGGCAGCTTTCTGCGCCGCCGCGGCGACCGCGTCGAGATCAGCACCCTCGGCGGCGCAGGCGCCAGCCACCTTGTAGGCGAAGTACAATCCAGCGACAGCTCTGCGCCGGCTGGCCTGGTCGGGTGGCGCCGAAGCCACGTCATCATGGGCCAGCACTGTCTTGACCGGAATGCCTTCCATGTCAGCCATCTCGGCCGCCATGTCGAAGTTCATGACATCGCCGCCGTAGTTGCCGTACAGGTAGAGCACACCCTTGCCACCATCAATGGCCTTGGTCACCGCAAGCATGGCCTCTGAAGAAGGCGAGGAAAAGACGTTGCCAATGCAGACACCGTCACACAGCCCTGGCCCCACGTAGCCCAGAAATACAGGAATGTGGCCCGACCCGCCACCGGTGGCGATAGCAACCTTCCCACTCACGGGCGCATCGGCACGAACCAAGCCGCGGTCCGTGCCCTCTGCTCGCTTCAGGTGCCAGGGATAGGCTTTGAGAATGCCCTCAATGACTTCGTCAACGAACTGCCAGGGGTCATTTATGATCTTCTTCACGCTGAAACCTCCGCTTTAGCAGTGCTGTCGCCGGCACCCACACTACCGCCTGAGTATATGGCAGGCATACGGCCAGTCAAACCGGGCCCGCCAGCAAGCTTTGCCTACTTGGTGGCCGAGTGTATGGCAATGGTGCCCAGGGCCAACTGGCGATAGGTCACATCACGCCAACCGCTTTCGAGCAGGAGCTCGGCCAGGCGTGGGGCACTGACAAACGCAGCCACTGACCGCGGTAGGTAGGCGTAGGCATCAGGCTCACCGGTGACCAGGCCGCCAACCAGGGGCACAACCCGCCCGAAGTAGAGGGAAAACGCCTGGCGAAACACAGGCAACGTCGGCCAAGTGATCTCCAGGCAGACAAGGCGGCCACCACGCCGGACGACGCGGCGCAACTCTGCCAGTACACCGGGCAGGTCCTCGACGTTGCGCAGTAGAAAGGCATTGATCACGCCGTCGAACTGGCCGTCGGCAAACGGGAGGTGACGCGCATCACCTGCTGTTACGGCCACCATCGAATCCGAGGCGGACAGTTTGCCCTGGCCAGCCTGGAGCATGGCGAAACAGAAATCCACGCCGATGGCCCGGTAGCCGGCGCCCACAAGAAGCGGCAGGAAATCCCCCGTGCCCGTCCCCACATCGAGTATCAGGCTGCCAGGTGGGCTGCCAAGCAGTGCCAGCGCCCGCCGCCGCCACGACTGATCCTGCCCGGCCGACATGATCCGGTTCATGAGGTCATACCGGCGCGCGATGCTGGCGAAGGTGGCATTGACAAAGGTCGCCTTGCCCGGGCCTCCGGACATGTTCACGGCCTCACTCCAGGAAGAGATAGGGGCACAACAGTCGCTCCAAGCCATCTATGGCGAAATACAGACCCAGGCCAAGCACGCTCATGGCCACGACGCCGGCATACATATCTACGTAGGCCAGGCGGGTCCAGGTCTCGACGAAGATGTAGTAGCCGAGCCCGGATGTAGTGGCGAACGATTCGGCGAAGAATAGCACCGCTACAGCCGTTCCCACGCTCAGGCGCAGCGAGGTGAGCACTGCGGGCAAGGTGGCAGGCAGGTAGACGAAGCGAAGCATGGCCAGCCGCCCTGCGCCTAACGAACGCACAGAGAGCAGCAGTTCAGGCCGGATGCTCGCTGCCTGATCCCGCACAACGACCAGTACCTGGAAGAACAGGATCAGCGTGATGATCACCACTTTGGGCAGATCACCAATCCCCAGCAGCAGCACGATAATGGGCAGGAAGACGATCTTGGGGATGGGATAGAGCACGTAGACGATGGGTGAGATGAGGCGGTTCAGGCCGGCGCTCTGCCCGGCGGCGAGGCCGAGCGGCGTCGCCAGGCCGACGGCGATTGCGGTGCTCACCAGCACCCGAGCGGCGCTGGCGACGAAGTGGCGTCCCAAGGCACCGGGCGCCAGCCTCACCACCGCCAGCAGCACCTGCAGCGGCCCGGGCAGAATAGGGTTATGCAGCAGCAGGGATGCCGCTTGCCACACGATCAGCAGGGCAAGGCTGGCGATGGCAGTGTCGCTCCTTCTCACGGCTGCAATACGTCCGAGAGTTGCTCGCGCAGTTCCAGGCACTTGGCGACGAATTCGCTATGGGCTCGAAACGAAATGTCGCCAGCCATGTGATTCTCGACAATGGTGACGCTCCGGTTCGGCGGCCGGTTCAGAACGAGGATGCGCTGACCTAGCAACACGGCTTCCTCGATGCTGTGGGTTACAAGCACGGTGGTTACGCCTGTGTCCGCCCAGAGGCGCATCACCAGGCGCTCAAGATCCTCGCGCGCCAGGGCGTCAACAGCTGAGAAGGGCTCGTCCAGCAAGAGCACGGCCGGATCCATGGCCAGAGCCCGCGCCAGGGCCACGCGCTGGCGCTGGCCACCGGAGAGCTGGCTGGGGTACTTGCTCCGCAGCTCAGCGATGCCCAGGCGCTCAAGCCAGAACTGCGCTTGCGCCCCGAAGCCGTCTCCGGCGCGCCCGTACGGCCGGCGCACGCGCAGCCCGAGCCGGGCATTATCCCACACCGTCGCCCAGGGCAGCAGCCCGTAGTCCTGCAGGACCAGAGCAGCATCGGCACACGGCCCGCGCCCGGCGACGTCGGCACCACCCACGGATATTCGCCCGGAATCCGGCCGCCTGAGGCCGGCGAGAAGATAGAGCAGCGTCGTCTTCCCACATCCGGACGGACCGATGACAGTCCAGGCCTCGCCCCGCTCCACCCGCCAGGAGAAACCATCGAACACGGGGGTAGACTGCCCCGGGTAGGCAAACACAAGGTTGCTGACTTCGATCATCGCCCGGTACGACCGCTCTCTCTAACGGACAAACTGGTCATCTACGGCCGTCTCATAGGCTACCGGCGCTCGCAGTAGACCTTTCGACAAAAGCCAGTCGGTGGCGTCCTCCCACTGTGACCGGCTTGGCACCGACGGGTCCGGAAACACCGGGAAGGTGTAATGGCCCTTCAGAGCGTCGGGCACGCGGCCCTTCTCGACAAGAAGGTCGTGGAACTGCTCGGGGTGGGAGCGGATGTCCTGCAGGGCCTTTTCATAGGCGGCCAGAAAGGCGCGCACGTCCTGAGGCCGCTCGCGGACCACCTGGCTGCTGAAGGCAATGACGCTCTGGCTGATCTCCGGATGTTTGCTGTCGTCAATGAGCAGGCGCGCGCCCTCCATCAGCGCCAGCGAGCCGAGTGGATCGGGCAATGTGGCCGCTTTCACCTGCCCTTGTTCCAACAACTGCAAGCGCACGGCTATCTGTGGCACGTTGGTTGTTCTTATCTGATCCTTGGGCACGCCCTCCAACTGGAGCAGGCGCTCGGTGACGTATTGGATGAGCGAGTTCTGCGACACCGCCACCTCTACGCCGGCCAGTTTAGAGACGCTCCTGATCGTGCTGGCCTTAGGAGCAAGGATGTACAGCTGCGGAGACCCCGCGACGGCCTGGCGCGCCTTGCGCACGATCGTCAGGCGCGGCTGATCGGCGTCGAAAAGAGCGACAGCGATCAGGTCGCTCACTTCGCCGTCAATCCGGCCGGCAATCATAAGCTGGTCGCGCTCAGCAGCACTTGATGCCGGCACCAGTTCCACCTTCAGGCCCTGCTGCTGGTAGTACCCCTGGGCCTCAGCCACGTAGAAAGGGACGGTGTCGGTGATCGGCAGCACGCCAATCCGTAGAGCGCCAGGGGCAGCAGTGGCGAGCGAAGTGGGCGCAGGGCTGGGCACGGCCTTGTGGACAGGGGCGCAGCCGCTGACCAGAGCCGCAAGCAGGCATAGTAGGAGCACGCCTCCCACAAATGAGTGTTTGGGCGCGGCCAGCCTTGAAAGCATCCTCATCTCCTCCAGAGCAGGCTTACAAAGGTAGCGATGAACACCAAGACACTCAGATAGCCGTTCACATTAAAGAACGCGACATCAAGGCGCGACAGATCTGACGGGCTAACCAAGGAATGCTCATATATGAGCAATCCTGCCGCCCCCAACCAGCCCAACCAGTACGCCAGGTTCAGATGCATGCTGAGCCCGAGCGCCAGCAGGGCAGCGAGAGTCACTGCGTGGCACAGGCGGGCCAGCCGCAGGGCCACGGGGACGCCGAAATCCGCCGGGACGGAATGCAGACCTTCGGCACGATCGAAGGCGACATCCTGACAGGCATAGATGAGGTCGAAGCCGGCGATCCACATCGTGACTGCGAGCCACAGCAGCCAAGTCGCAGGCTCGAAGCGCCCCAGCACCGCTATCCAGCCGCCGGCTGCTGCGGCGCCATCGGTGATGCCCAGGACCCAATGGGAGGCCCACGTGAAGCGCTTGGTATACGAGTACCCAACCATGAACACCAGAGCCAGCGGCGCCAGTTCCAGCGTCAGCCGGTTCAGCCGCCAGGCTGAGAGGAGGTACAGAACCAGGGCCACCAGTATGACCAGGTACACCTGCCAGTAGGCCAGATCCCCTCGGCTGAGCGGCCGGTTGCGGGTGCGCTCGTTGCGGGCATCTATCTCGGCGTCAATGACGCGGTTGGCTGACATGGCCAGCGTCCGGGCGCTGACCATCGCCAGGCTGATCCACAGGAATTGCGCCAGAGTGGGCAGGCCCCTGGCAGCCAGGACCATGCCCATATAGGCGAATGGCAGAGCGAAGATGGTGTGCTCGGCCTTGATGTTCTCAAGGAGCAGGCGCACCCTGCTAGAGGCCATAGGTTGCCCACTTGCCGTCAACAAGGCGCTTGATCTCTTCACTCATGCGGATCTCGTTCGGCCAGGGCCTTTCGAAGCCGTCTTCAGGCCCTTTCGCAGTAGCATCAATGCCGAGTTTGCCGCCATAGTTCGGCCGCAGGCTGGCGTGGTCGAGATCATCGGCCGGCCCATGCGCCAGAATCAGGTCCCGCGCCGGGTCCACGTTGTTGCCGGCTCGCCAGGCGACCTCGGACAGGTCGTGAACGTTCACGTCCGCATCCACTACGACGATGACCTTGGCCAGCATCATCTGCCCCAGGCCCCACAGCCCGTGCAGCACGCGCTCCACGTGGCCAGGGTATCGCTTGCGCATGCTCACAATCACCAGGTTGTGGAACACCCCCTCGGCTGGCATGTTTATGTCCACAATTTCCGGGAGCAACAACTGCAGGACGGGGAGGAACAACCGCTCCGTGGCTTTGCCAAGCCAGTAGTCCTCCATGGGCGGCCGGCCGACGACCGTCGCCGGGTAGATGGCGTCGTGCCTGTGCGTGACGGCGGTCAGGTGCAGTACAGGGTAGGGAGCGGGCAGGCTGTAGTAGCCGGTATGGTCACCAAACGGGCCCTCGAGACGGCGCTCGCTGAGGTCAACATAGCCTTCGAGCACGATCTCGGCTCGCGCCGGCACTTCCAGGTCCACGCTCACGCATTTTGCCAACTCCACCCCAGAGCCACGCAGCCAGCCGGCGAGCAGCAGTTCGTCAATCCCGGGAGGCAGAGGCGCAGTGGCGGCGTAGATCGTGGCCGGGTCGGCGCCCAGAGCCACGGCTACCTCCAGCCGATCGCGACCGAGGCGCAAGCCCTCGTCCTGGTGCTCCCTGCCGCCCTTGTGCCGCTGCCAGTGCATCCCGAGGGTCTGGTCGTCGTAGACTTGCAGCCGGTACATGCCGAGGTTGCGCCGACCTGTGGCTGGGTCCTTAGTGAACACGAGCGGCAATGTAATGTACCTACCGCCGTCCTCGGGCCAGCACTTCAGAACTGGCAGCCCCCTCAAGCTCGGGTGTTCTCGCTCCACAACCTCTTGGCAAGGTGCGTGGCTGACCAGGCGAGGCTGAGCCTTGACGACGTCCAGCACATCGCCGAGGCGCCTGAACTTGCCGAGCAGCGACTCGGGCACCTCAGCAGCCAGGAGGCTGCGCACCTTGTCACTGAGTACGTCCAGGCTGCTCACGCCCAAAGCCAGAGCCGCACGCTCGTGAGACCCGAACGCATTGATGAGCACGGGCATTTCAGAGCCGGCCACGTTTTCGAAGAGCAGCGCCAGATTGCCGGCTGCTGGCCCCTTGCTCACCCGGTCGGCGATCTCAGTGATCTCTAGCTCTGCTGACACAGGCGTTGTGATGCGCTTGAGCTGGTTCCTCGCTTCCAGGGAGAGTATGAAATCCCGCAGGTCCCGGAAACTCATCTGCCCTCATGCCCTTGGCGGCTTCGCATCCCGCTGCCAAGATCCGCCCACTTCGGCCGCCCGCCATTGTAGCATCGGCCTGGCAGCAATCACCACTCAGGGCGGTCGGATGCGGGAAACCGTCTGTCTTTTTGACAGTGGTTACTTGGCTGCCTATACTAGTGCCGTATTCCTCGGTAGCTCAATGGTAGAGCGACCGGCTGTTAACCGGTTGGTTGTAGGTTCGAGTCCTGCCCGAGGAGCCACGAGGCCGGGGGA
>DAOTVV010000153.1:0-14785 GCA_034436255.1 Anaerolineae bacterium | reverse complement strand
GGCCCCGGCTCGTTCCGCCCTCACCCAGGAGGCTCGCTCAGTGCGCGTCTCTGACCAAACGGACGTACATACAGACAGTGCGCAGTTGCTGCGCCAGGCAGCCACGGCCGGCTTCGTGCGCCGGGTGAACCGCGGCGCCGTCCTCGACTACCTGCGCCGCCACGGCCCAGTCTCACGCACGCAGATCGCCCGCGACCTGAGAATGAGCCTGCCCACCGTGATGCGCATAGTGCAGGCACTCGAATCCGAGGGCCTTGTGCGCAGCCAGGGCATGCAAGCTTCCACTGGTGGGCGTCCTTCCTCCCTCATCGAGTTCAATGGCAGTGCCTACGCCGTGATCGGGATAGACCTCGGCGGGACCAAGGTTCTGGGGACGCTTGCTGATCTCTCCGGCCACATCCAGCGTGAGATCTACCAGCGCCACAGCAGCGAGGCGCCAGACGTTACGCCCGGCGAGAACCTCGACAGGCTCTGCGACCTGATCGCTGAGCTTGTAGCCACGCCCCGCCCGGCGGGCCAGCGCCTGCGCGGCATCGGCGTCGGCGTGCCCAGCATCGTCACACCTGAGACGGGCTTCGTTCATTGGGCACCTGGCCTCGGCTGGCGCGATCTTCCCCTCAAGAGAATCCTGAGCGAGCGGTTCGGCCTGCCGGTCTACGTCGAGAATGACGTCAACCTGGCCGCTTTGGGCGAGATGAGCTTTGGCGCCGGGCGCGGTGCGACCAACCTCGTGTTCATCGCCATCGGCACAGGCATTGGCGCCGGCGTCATCATCGGCGGTTCGCTATACCACGGGCAGCACCAGGCTGCCGGCGAGATTGGCTACCTCGTTCCCGGGCCACAGTACCTTGGCCGGCAATACGACTTCTTTGGCGCCCTGGAGAGTTTTGCCTCTGGCAAAGGCGTCGCCGATCGCGCTCGCCAGTTGCTGGCCAGCCGTGGGGACGTGGTGAGCAACGGCCAGATCACGGCCGAGGACGTATTTGCTGCCGCCCGTGCTGGCGAAGCGTGGGCGCAGCAAGTGGTGGACGAGACGGTGGACTATCTCGGCCTGGCCATCGCCAACATCGGCGCCCTGCTCGACCCGGAAGTGGTGATCCTGGGTGGCGGGGTGGCCCTTTCCGAGGACCTGCTGATCCAGCCAATCCAGCGCCGCCTGGCGGGCGTCATCCCACATGTGCCGCGCATCCTGCCTTCCCCCCTGGGCCGGCGGGCCGCGGCTCTGGGTGCGATCACTCTGGTGCTGGATGGCGTAGACGGGCCCTTCGTGTTGCAGCGCTCCTCGTAAGGAGTTGCCAGTTGGGGTAGAGCCTGTGAGTGGCTGTCAGGCCATACCGCCGGCAAGGCGTGGGCGGCATTGGCGAGTGTATGTCCGCCGCAGTAAGTGATCCTGAGCGCGAAGCTCGCTCGAGAGAGGGAGGAAGTATGCTGAACAGGAAGGTCAATCGCAGGGACGTATTGCGCTTCGCTGGGCTGGCGAGCGCCGCAACGCTCGCTGCCGCTTGTGGCGCCACCGCAACTCCGGCGCCCGCCGCCACATCAGCACCAGCCGCCACGGCCGCGCCTACGGCCACCACCGCAGCGGCGGCATCGCCGACGGCCAACGTTGACCTCACCGCCCAGGTGCAGGCCGCGCAGGCCACCGAGGCCGCCATCGCCGCTGCTGCCGTCACCGCCACGCCCGGTGCCGACGTGCTCAGCATGACAGCGGAACAGTATAACCAGAGCCAGAAGGACGCGGAGGCCACCGCCAGAGCGCAGGGCAAAACGGTCATTGAGCTTCTATCGGCCTACGGCACCATCGCCGAGGACAAGACCCAGCCGCACTACTGGATCATCAAGGACTTCATGGAGAAGAACCCCAACATCTTCGTGAAGTACTCCCCGTCCAGCGCCTACACAGGCGGCTTCAACGAGGTCATCCTCATGCGTATTGCCTCGGGCGATCCGCCCGATGCAATCCTGCACTACAGCGCCCCCATCGCTTATGCCGCCCGCGGTACCTGCCGTGCCCTCGACGACTTGATGGATGCCGACCCCGTCTGCAACAAGGACGCCTTCCCAGCCAGTACTCTCGCCCAGGTGCAGTGGAACGGCAAGACCTGGGGCGTCCCCCTCAACGGCAGCATGTGCGTCATGTGGTACAACATCGAGGTTCTGGGCGAGAAGGGCCTGCCAACCAAGCGCGAGGATTTCCCCAAGACCCTTGACGAGTTGCAGGACCTGTCGGCCGAGGTCACCGAATGGGATGGCGACACTCTGAAGATGGCAGGGGCGACGCCCTGGATCGGGAACTGGGCCTGGCCGGGCATGATGGTCGCCGCCGGTGGCACCGGCTTCTGGGACGGCGCCAAGTACTCCATCAACGACCCCAAGAATACCGCCTTACTCGAGTACTGGCTGGCCTGGCTGGACAAGATGTACAAGGGCGACATTGACAACCTGAACAAGCAGGGCACCCTGAACAACACCTACCCGGAGGGAGCCTTCGGCCTGGGCATTCAGGTGATCTGCTCCGATGGCTTCTGGTCCGCCACGCACACCCCACCCGAGCGCAAGTACGAGATCTCCCAGATGCCCATCGGCCTGACGGGCACCAGGCACGCCACCTCCAACTGGCCGAACCTGATGTTCATCCCCACCGGCGCCAAACACGTGAAGGAAGGCTTCCAGCTTTGCGCCTACTACAGCACCGAAGGCCAGATACAGTGGTGGAACCGCTGGTCGGACGTGCCGTACTGGAAGAAGTTCCCGGAGGACTCAGCGCCGGCCGACCTGATCGCCCGCGTCGGCCAGGAGAAGGCGCTCGAGTTGACTAAGTTCGCCCGAGCCTACATCCCCGAGATCGTCGTCCAGTGGAACTCGCCGGTTGATGACTTCGCCAACGATATGATCAATAAGGCCGTTGACGAAGTATTGCACAAGAAGACGCCACCGCAGGCGGCGCTCGATTCCGCCCAACAGCAGGTGGAGGCCAAGCTCAAGGAAGCTGTCGCCCCAGCATAGGCTGGTTCGGCAAACTCCTGGCTCCTGGTCCTGCCGAACTGTCTCGCTCGGCAGGACCAGGCCACCGGGCATGCCTCGGCCGGTCTAGCGAAACAAAGCGAGGTAGGGCACAAGCATGGCCAAAGGAAAGACAGCATATCCGGGGCAGAGAAGCCTCTGGGAACGGCTCCCCAGGCAGTTGCGCACCGACATCGTGGGCTACCTGTTCATCCTGCCCTGGGTGCTCAGCATCCTCATCTTCACGGCCTACCCGACTGTTGCCTCTTTCGTGTTCTCATTCGCCAAGTACAACGTGCTCCAGCGCCCCCGCTTCATCGGCCTCACCAACTATGTGTACATGTTCACCCGGGACACCCGGCTGGCCACAGCTGTCTACAACAGCGTTTATTACACCTTTCTCTCGGTGCCTCTGGGCCTGGCCAGCAGCCTTGCTCTCGCCGTGCTGCTCAACGCCAGGGTCAGGTTTGTGGGCCTCTTCCGCACCATCTACTACATGCCATCGCTCGTGCCCCCTGTAGCCGGCACCCTGCTCTGGATGCTGATCATGGACCCGCGCCAGGGCTTGCTGAATGAGGTGCTGCACTTCTTCGGCTTGCCCCGCCTCGGCTGGTTCTCCGATCCCCAGTGGTCCAAGCCGGCGCTGCTGATCATGTCCTTCTGGGGCATTGGCTCAGGCACGCTGATCTTCCTCGCCAGCCTGAAAGAAGTGCCCCACGAACTGATCGAGGCCGCCACGATGGATGGTGCCGGGTCTTGGCGACGGTTCTGGGGGGTGACCATCCCCATGATCTCGCCCGTGATCCTGTTCAACCTGGTGATGGCTATCCTGGGTTCCTTCCAGGTGTTCACCAGTGCCTACGTTGCCGGCAGCGGCAGCGGCGGTAGCCTGGCGGGCGGCGGGCCGTCGGGCACAGCCGGGGGGCCGCTCGACTCGCTGCTCATGTACATGGTCTACCTGTATGCCCAGGCCTTCCGCTACTTCGAGATGGGCTACGCCTCAGCCATGGCCGTTGTCCTCTTCCTCGTCATCATGGCCGCCACGCTGCTGATCTTCCGCAGTTCCGGCCGCTGGGTCTACTATGAAGGAGGCAGGCGATGACCGTGCCCTCGCTGGCCACCACCGCCGCGCCCGTTCCCTATGCCAGGAGAGGCAGCCGTTGGGCCAAGTTCCTGCGCCACTTCGTGCCGCCACTGATCTCCTACATTCTGCTCATCGCCGTTGGCATCATGTTCTTTGTGCCCTTCCTCTGGCTCATCATCACTTCGCTCAAGCCGGCGGACCAGGTGTTCACCATCCCGCTCACCTGGATTCCCCACCCCATAATGTGGCGCAA
The DNA here is from genome assembly GCA_034436255.1 of Anaerolineae bacterium. Lineage (GTDB taxonomy): Bacteria > Chloroflexota > Anaerolineae > DRVO01 > DRVO01 > DAOTVV01. The sequence goes on along the minus strand of DAOTVV010000153.1, from coordinate 10,445 downwards.
TTACCCGGACTCGCTGCACCATTCCGGTTTTCCCTTTGTGCGCCTGCTGCGCAACAGCCTGAACTACGCCGTCCTCTCGACCATCGGCGTCACCGTTGCCAGCGCTCTGGCCGCCTACAGCTTCGCCCGCATCCCATTTCGCGGGCGCGAGATCTGGTTCGCCATCACCCTGGGCACCATGATGATCCCGGGCGTGGTGACCATGATCCCGACGTACCTCATCTTCAAGTGGCTCAACTGGGTCGGCTCCTACAAGCCGCTCATCATCCCGTCCTTCGGCGGTGGTGCCTTCTACATCTTCATGTTGCGCCAGTTCATGATGACTCTGCCCTGGGACCTGAGCGACGCGGCGCGCGTTGACGGCGCCAGTGAGGCGCATATCCTGCTGCGCATCATGCTGCCCCTGATGCGGCCAGCCCTCATGGTTGTGGTCATCTTCAACTTCATGGGCTGCTGGAACGACTTCATGGGGCCGGTCATCTACCTGAATAACACAGACCTGTACCCGCTTTCCTTGGGGCTGTATGCCTTCCTGAACCGTGGCAACCGCGCCTGGCACCTGCTGATGGCTGCATCGCTCATCGTCACTCTGCCCATCATCATCATATTCTTCCTCGCGCAGCGTCAGTTCATCGAGGGCATCACGATGACAGGCATCAAGGGCTAGCCGGCGCTGTTCGCTTTGCCTGGTCACCGTCACCGTGTGAGCGGGCCGCGTAGCGGGCCCTTCTCAGCCCCCTGGAGGCCAGGCGGGTCGGGAGCATTTCAGATACAGGCGCTTCGGGGCCAGGCGCCTCGGAGACATGACAGTTGAGGTTTGGCAGCTAGTGGCTGAGAGCTTTGTTCTGGGCGTTGATGGCGGCACCACCAAGACGATCGCCCTGGTGGCCGACATGGAAGGGCATATCCTGGGCGCCGGCCGAAGCGGCAACAGCAACTACTCTGGCGCCGATGTAGAGAAGCCTATGGCGGTGGTGTTGGCTGCGGTGCGCGACGCAATGGCCCAGGCCACAGTCAGCGGCGACCAGATCGCTTTGGCCTCCTTCTGCCTGGCCGGGGCCGACTGGCCAGAGGACCACACGCGCCGGCACGATTTCCTGCAGGCAGCGGGCGTCGCCCGCAAGGTGATCGTGCGCAACGACTCTTTTGCCGGCCTGCGCGCCGGCATGCGCCGGACATTCGGCGTAGGCATTGCCGCCGGCACTGGCACCAACACCTGTGTCATCGCGCCGGACGGTCAGGAATGGGCCTTCGGTTACTACGCCGGCCAGGGCGGCGCCGGCGACGTCGCCAGTGAGGCCGTCCGCGCCGTGCTCCGCGCTGAGGACGGCCGGGGCAAACCGACGGCGCTCACGAAGATCGTGCTCGATCGCCTGGGCTACTCACATCCGGACATGCTCTTGCGCGGCCTTGTGGCCAACGAAGTAGATCGGGGCAAGATCTTGTCCCTCTGTCCGTTGGTGTTCGAGGCAGCCTATGACGGAGACGAGGTGGCCGCCGACATCGTGGTCCATCAAGGGCAGACGCTGGCCGAATATGCCGTCGCCGCAATAAGGCGTTTCCACATGGAGAGGCTCGAGTTCGACCTGGTCCTCTCCGGCAGCGTCTTCAAGGGCAAGGGGCCGCTGCTGATGGATACCATCGCCCAGATAGTGCACCGCCTGGCCCCGAGCGTGCACGTGATCCGGCCGCAGGTGGAGCCAGCCGTAGGCGCCGTCCTGCTCGCCTACGACGGTTTGGGCTTGCCGGTGACGGAGGCCATGTACGACAACCTCGCCGCAACAATGCCCGACCATTCCTTCTTCGATACGGCCGATGGCGGCAAGTTCGCTCCGCGGCCTTTCTTCGGCGGCAGAGCACCAGGGAGATGACCATGAAGCTTGCGATTTTCGGCGGCGGCAGTTCCTACACGCCCGAGCTGGTGAACGGCCTGATCAAGCAATATGACCTTCTGCCGGTTGGTGAGCTTTGCCTGGTGGACATCAATCAGCAGCGCCTGGATGTGATGGCGCCCTTCGCCCAGCGCATGCTGGAGCGGGCCGGCCTGCCTGTGCGCGTCACGGCGACGACGGACCGAAAACGCGGCCTGGAAGGTGCGGATTTCGTCAATGCCCTCATCCGCGTCGGCGGCATGGACGCGCGTATCAATGATGAGCGCGTTCCCCTTAAGTACAACATCATTGGCCAGGAGACCACCGGCCCCGGCGGCATGATGAAGGCACTGCGCACCATCCCGGTGATCCTGGACATGGCCCGCGATATGGCTGAGGTCTGCCCGGACGCCTGGCTTATCAACTATACCAACCCCAGCGGCATCATCGCCGAAGCTCTGGGCAAGTACAGCAAGGTCAGGTTCGTCGGTCTCTGCTCGGGGCCCAAAGGCTGGATTGAGCAGACGCTCAAGCTCATGGGTGTAGAGCCGGCCCGTGCCAACGCCGACTGGATGGGGCTCAACCACCTCGGCTTCATCGTCCGCCTCTGGGTGGATGGCCAGGACAGGCTCGCCGACGCCATCGAGGCCGTCGCCGGGCACTGGAACATTGATGCCGACCTCATCCGCGCTCTAGGCGTCATCCCTTCCACATATCTCGCCAACTACTACCATATGGGCAAGCTTGTGGAGAGAGCACAGCAGCCGGGCTTCCGCGTCCGCGCGGAGCAAGTGAAGGAGATCGAGAGCGAGTTATTCCGCCAATATGCCGACCCCAACCTGGCTGAGCGGCCCGAACTGCTCAACAAGCGCGGGGGTGGCGGCTACGCGGAGGTGGCCATGGCTGCCATGCTCGCCATCCGGCACAACAAGGGCGAACGCCAGATAATCCAGGCCATCAACCAGGGCGCGATTGACGGCATCCCGGCCGATGCTTCGGTCGAGGTGCCCTGCGTCGTTGACCGCGTCGGCCCGCACCCAATCCGCATGGGCGAGATACCACTGTCCATCCGTGGCCTGATCCAGCACGTGAAGGCCTACGAGAGCCTCACAGTGCAGGCCGCCGTCGAGGGCAGCAGGCGCCTGGCCCTGCAGGCGCTCATGTCGCACCCGCTTGTGCCGACCTACGAAGTGGCGAAGCCGCTCCTCGACGATCTCTTGGCCGTGAACAAGCCGTACCTGCCCTGGGCCTAGTGTCGCCGCGCCGGGCAACGCCGATAGCGCCCTTGCCACCGGCTTCGCGCCCGTCTAGGCTGCACTGAGCAGCAGGCTCCATGCAGTTTGGACATCGGTCATATCGGAGTTAGTGCAATGCAGGTTCCCTATTCGCACCAGACTTCAGGCGACTTCATCGCCCCAGGCCAGGCCGAGCGCATCCATGCCCTGGCCTTGCGCATCCTGCGCGAGGTGGGTTTGGAGGTGGCACATGCCGAGGCGCGCGACCAGTTAGCGGGGCGGCCTGGCTTTAGCGTCCAGGGCGAGCGCGTCTTCATCCAACCGGCATTAGTAGAAGAGTACCTGGAAGAGCGCCGCCGGCGCCGTGAGGCTGAGATGCCCGCCGAAGGCAATGGCGCAGCTGAGGACGACCACAAGCTGCACCTGACTGTCGGCGTCTACGCCCATCACGTCCACGATCTGGCCACAGACCGCATTGTCCCCTACACCACCGCCCAGCTGATCGAGATGACCAAGCTAGTGGATGTGCTGGATGAGCGGGGTGTGCACTCGCCGTCGCCCGGCTATCCCCTGGACGTCGCGCCCGCCATGCAGCCTCTCGCCCAGTATCGCGTTGGCGCCTGCTACTCGCGGCATGGACAGCGGCCGGTTGACCCCATCTCCACGGCCGCCATCCCGTACGTCATGGAGATGGCAGAGGTGCTCGGTCACCCCTTGCGCTCCCTCCCGGTCTACGTCTTTAGCCCGCTCAGGTTAGCTGGGGAGTCGCTCGAAGGAGTGTTGCAGTACCGCGATCGTCTGGATTCGGTATTCGTCAGCAACATGCCCTCTGTTGGCGCCACCGCCCCCATCTCGCCGTTCGCCGCCCTGGCGACGGCCGCCGCCGAGTCCATCGGCGGTGCCATCATAGTGGGGACGCTCACAGGCTTGCCGACCGGCTTCGGCGTTGGCCTACACGCGATTGACCTGCGCTTCGGCACGATGGTCTTCGGTTCGCCCGAGAGCTACCTCTTCGGCCAGCTCAATGCCGAGATCAACGAGTTCTACGACAGCGGCCGGCGCCGTGCCAGGCACCAGCGTGGCAACGCCAGCGCCGGCATCCACTCCCGCGCCAACTTCCCCGGCCCCCAGGCGGCTGCGGAGAAGGCTGCCATCATGACGGCCGGGGCTCTGCTCGGCGTGCGCTGGTTCAGCGGTGCCGGCACGCTCTCGGTGGACGAGGTGTTCAGCCCGGAACAACTCCTGATTGACTGTGAAATCAAGGATCAGACGCAGCGCCTGATCGAAGGGTTGGACATGGGCGAGGATTGGACGGCCGATTGGATCGAGGAGGTGCGCCGCGGGGTTGCCGGCTCGTTCGTCGCCCTTGACAGCACCCTCGACCATTACCGCCAGGTCTACTGGCATCCGCAGCTTTTCGATCGCGGTTTCCTCGCTTCCCAGGGATACGAGGGGCGGCTCAAGCTTGCCCAGCGCGCCCGGGACATGGTTGCCGATTACATATCCAGGCACGAGTTCGAACTGGAGGCCGATAAGCGGCGCGAACTGGACCGCATCTACGCCCGTGCCGAACGCGAATTGGCCGGGAAATAGCCTCAGGTGGACCACCGATGGACTCAGGTGGACACAGATATCGGGATAGCATACCCACCTCCGGCTGCGTCCCTCTGTAGCTCATCACAGCAGGAGTAGAGCGAATATGAAAGAGATCCATTCGCGAGTCGAGGTGCTCAGCGAAGCTGAGATAGGCATGATTCACCAGGCGACGCTTGACGTGCTCAGCACGGTGGGTTGCCACCTGCCGCACCGGCGCGTGCTGGAACGGGCCCAGGCCGCCGGTGCCGAGGTTGACTTCGGCCGCGGCATCGCCAAACTGCCGCCGGCCTTGGTTGAGAAGGCCGTCGCCCACAACAGCGGCGGGCGGCGCATAACCGGTGAGGAGAAGTTCGCCCGCTCCGTCCTGCGGGATGGCCATATCGGGCAGCACCCGGGCAACGAGGCGAACATCGTGGATTACCAGGCCAAGACGCGCCGGCAGGGAACCACAGAAGATGTCATCAAGGGCATTGTCCTGTGCAACGAACTGCCCTTCATCGCCAACGCCATGCCGCTGGTGACGCCGGCCGATTGCCCCGGCTACATGGGCGACCTGTACGGCTACTACCTCTGCGCTCTCTACTCGCGCAAGCCCTTCAGCGTCTACGTCATGACGCCGGCGGCCGCCAAAGGGATAATTGACATTGCTGCCATTCGTGCCGGTGGTGGCGAGCATCATGTCAGCTATCTGTTGGAGCCCAACGGCGCTCTCTCCTACGACGACTTCAGCCTGGAACTCGCCCTAACCTTCGTCGAGGCCGGCCACAGCTTCCATGTCGGGCCGATGGCCATGGCCGGCCTGGATGCGCCGGTGACCCTCGCTGGCACGCTTGTGATGCAGAACTGCTACAACCTGATCGCCAATGTCGTCGCCTATCTGTGGGACAGCCGCTGCGGCTGGTCTGGCAGCGCCCACACGATGGACCTGCGCAGCAGCCTCTGCTCTTTCGGCTCGCCAAACCAGGTGCTCATCGGCCTGGCGGCGGTCCAGTTGGGCAACTGGTACGGCTTCGAGACGGGCGCCAACTGCGGCCTCACCGATGCTTGCCTGCCCGATTTCCAGGGCGGGTTCGAGAAGGGCATGTCGGCGATGACCATGCTGCTCGCCGGCGGCGGCTACGGCGCCCAGGGCATCGTCGGTGCTGACCAGGGCACCAGCTTCGAGCAACTCGTCATTGATAACGAGTGGGGCAGCGCCCTCGACCACATCTTCACCCATGGCGTGGTCGTGAACGAGGAGACTCTGGGAGTGGATGTGATCAAACGCGTCGGCATCCTGGGCAGCTTCCTGGCCGACGAGCACACCGTCCGCCACATGCGGGACACCTACTGGCGGTCCACCATCTTCAACAATGAAAGCTGGGACGCCTGGATGGCCAGGGGCGGCAAGGATGTGTACGAGCGAGCGCACGAAGAGGTCGAGCGCATCCTGGCTCAGCACTATCCGCCCGAACTCGTCGTCAGCCCGGAGGCCAAGTCCAGGATGGATGCGATCATCGAGGCGGCCAAGGCCAATCCCCAGGCCTTCTCGCCGGAACGCTATCGCTATGCTTAGCGGCGGCCAGACGTCGCCACTTGGCAACCAAGACTCAGTATAAGGAGAATCCCATGCGCAAGACCAAGGTCGTACTGATTGGCGCCGCCAGCGCCTCATTCGGCCCCCGGATGATCGCTGACGCCGTGCTCACGCCCGAGATGCGCGGCAGCACTCTCGTCCTGGTTGATATCGACCAGAACCACCTGGAGACCATGACTGCTTACGCGCGTCGCCTGAACGACGCTCTTGGCGCCGGCCTCGTCATCGAAAGCACGCCTGACCGTACCAAGGCCCTCCCTGGGGCCGAGTTTGTCATCACCTCCATCGCGATCAAGCGCGACGAACTCTGGAAGAAGGATTTCGAGATCCCGCTCAAGCACGGCATCAAGCAGGTGCTGGGCGAGAACGGTGGCCCCGGTGGCCTCTCGCATGCCCTGCGCAACATCCCGTTGATCATGGGCGTGGCCAAGGACATGGAGAAGTACTGCCCCGATGCGCTGCTGATGAACTTCAGCAACCCGGAGAGCCGCATCGGCCTGGCTTTGAGCCGCTACACCAACATCCGTTTCGTCGGCCTCTGCCACGGCATCGGCATGGCCTACGACTCCATCAGCCGCATCACGGGCATTCCGAGCGACGACATGGAAGCGATCGCCGCCGGCTTGAATCACTTCGTCTGGATCCTGAGCATCCGCCGCAAGAGCACCAAGGAAGACGTCTATCCCATTCTGCGCGAAGCCGACAAGACCTACGACCCGAGTTTCTACCCGATGACGCGGCTGCTCTTCCGGCAGTACGGCCTCTACCCTCACCCAAGCGACGACCACATCGGCGAGTATATCGGTTGGGCCTACGAGTTCTGCGGCACGGAGGGCTACGACTTCGAACGCGCCGACTACTGGCGGAACAAGAACTGGGAGTACATCGAAGCGGTCGCCAAGGGCCAGGAACCTGTGCCCCTGCCAGAGGATTGGAAAGGCTCGGCTGAACAGCAGATGGAGGCCCACCGCCAGCCGCTCACCAAGTCCGGCGAGTTCGCCTTCCCCATCATCGTCTCAGCCGTGGACAACCGGCACGACCTGATCGAAGCGGTCAACATCCGCAACGATGGCCTGATCGCCAACCTGCCCGATTGGGCCGTCGTCGAGGTGCCGGCCGTGGTGGGGGCAGACGGCGTCAAGGGCGTCAAGGTCGGGGCGTTGCCGCGCGGTATCGCCGCCATGCTCAACACCCAGGCCCACGTCCAGGACCTGGTGGTCGAGGCGGCTGTGCACGGCTCGCGCGAGCTGGCTCTGGAGGCGCTGCTGGCGGACCCGGTGGTGAACAGCTACAAGGCGGCCGTGGACACGCTGGATGAACTCCTGGCCGTCCACGCGCCCTACCTGCCCCAGTTCGCCCGAAAGTGAGCAAGGTCGGGATACAGACGAACAGGGATGGATGCAGATAGCTATCGAGCCCATCTGTGCCGGCCCGTGTTCGCTTGTGTCCCCCCGTCGGAGGTTCGATGATGCCCTGGAGTTCGCGGGAGCGGCTGCTCGCGGCGCTGGACCGGCAGCAGCCAGACCACATACCGCTGTCTTTCATGATCTTCGGCGCTCTCAAGAGCCGCTGCTCATCTTACGCCGAGTTCATCGAACGGCAGGTCGAGCTCGGCCTGGACGCCTTCGTGGAATTGCCGCCCCGCCCTCCAGTCGTCGTCAATGACTACTACAACCTGCACGGCTTGCCGGTGAGCTACCATCCGCAGGTGCAGGTGCAAGAATGGATCGAGCACCCGGCCGGCGAAGAGTGGCCGATCATGGTGAAGGAGTACCATACGCCGGCCGGCATCCTGCGCACCGAGGTTCGCCAGACGGCAGACTGGCGTTGGGGCGACCACGTCCCGCTCTTTGACGACTACCTGGTGCCGCGCAGCCGGAAATTCCTCGTCACCGGGCCGGACGACCTTGAGCCGCTGCGCTACTTGCTTGTGCCACCCACAGACGCCGAGATCTCTGCCTTTCGCGCCGCATCGGCACCGGCGATCGAGCAGGCCCGCCACTATGGCTTGCTTCTCGCCGGCGGCTGGGGCGCCACCGCCGACGTCATCGCCTGGCTGATGGGCTTCGAGAACATGATCCTGCTTACGGCGGACGAGCCGCAGTTCATGCACGATCTGATCGCCCTCGTCGCCACATGGAACCAGGCCCGCCTGCAGGTGCTGCTCGACGCCGGGATCGAGCTCTATCTGAAACGCATCTTCTACGAAAGCACGGACTTCTGGTCGCCACGCCTGTTCCAGGAGTTCCTGCAGCCCGTGCTCAAGGCCGACTGCGAGCTTGCTCACCAGGCCGGCGCCCGCGTCGGCGGAATGATGACCACAGGCACGCTGCCCCTGGTGGATCACTTGGTGGAAGCTGGCCTTGACGCTATCATCGGCGTGGACCCCGCCGTCACTCCGTTGCCGGACATCAAAGCGAAGGCTGCTGGGCGCATCTGCCTCTGGGGCGGGATCAACGGCTATGCCACGGTGGAGGGCGGCAGCGAGGACCAGGTCCGGGCTGAAGTGCGCCGGGCCTACGAGGTGCTCGCGCCGGGCGGCGCCAGCATCCTCTCGCCGGTGGAGAATGTACGCGACACCTCGGACAAGACCTGGAACAACACGCTGGCGCTCATTGACGAGTGGAAGCGATTGGTCGGTCGCCAGCCCTGATGGCCTGACTGCGGGTGAGGCAGCCCAGCCTGGGGTCGCCCGCAGGTGCCATCATCAACCTTGAGAAGGAGACGCATATGCCAGACATGTCCTCGCGCCAGCGCATGCTAGCAGCGCTCGAGTGCCGCGAGCCAGATCATACGCCCTGTAGCTTCATGCTCTTCAATGCCCTGCGCGACGATAGCCGCGACTTCCTCGATTTCATCGAGCGCCAACTCGCTCTCGGCCTGGATGCTTACGTGCAGATCCCACCGCGCGACCCCATATTCCGCAACGACTACTTTAACCTGCACGGCATCCCGGTCAACTACCATCCGAGCGTGCGCATCAGGGAGTGGACCCAGCGTGAGCCAGGGGAAGAGCACCCCATCATGTACAAGGAGTACATCACGCCCGCCGGCACGCTCACAGCGGAGGTCCGCCAGACGGACGATTGGCCCTGGGCAGACCACGTCCCTTTCCTCGACGACTATCTCAGCCCACGCTCGCGCAAGTTCATCGTGACGGGGCCAGAGGATCTGCCGGCTCTGCGCTACCTGCTCGTGCCACCCACCGAGCAGGAACGCCAGGACTTCCTGGCCGGTTCACAGGCCGCCATCGAACTCGCCCGCAGGCATGACCTCCTGCTTGCCGGCGGCTGGGGCGTTGGCGCCGATATGTTCGGCTGGATCTACGGCCTCGAGAATATGATGCTCGCCCTCTACGACCAGCCGGACTTCATTGCCGAGATGCTCGACATCATCGCAGAGTGGAATCGCTCGCGCATGGAAGTCGTGCTCAGCGCCGGCGTTGACCTCTACATCAAGCGCGCCTGGTACGAGAACCTGGACTTCTTCAGCCCCAGGTTCTGGCGCCAATTCATCTACCCCATCCTCCAGGCTGACATCGAACTGGCACACTCCAGGGGCGCCAAGTTCGGCTACCTGATCACCAGCAACGTCATGCCGCTGCTGGACATGTTCGTCGAACTGGGCATAGACACGGTGATCGGCGTTGACCCCGAGCAGTGGGACCTGGCGGAAACGAAGCGCAAGTTGGGCGGCAGGGTCTGCATCTGGGGCGGCGTCAACGGCCACCTCACCGTGGAGCAGGGAACCGAAGAGGAAGTGCGGCAGGCGGTCCGAGAGGCGATGCGCATCTGCGCCCCAGGCGGCGGGTTCATTCTGTCGCCAGTGGACAACGTGCGCGAGCACACGGCGCTTTCCGCCGCCAACGCCAGGGCGTTGATTGACGAGTGGCGCAAGTTGACGGGCCAGGCCTGACCATTGACCCAACCTTGTGCTGCGGCAGCATGTGTCTATCATGGCCGGCCGGGCTGGGACACTAGCGATCCCGTGCCCTGTCCGGCATCACGAGCACGAAAACGCGCCGCGCTCGCCAGGCGGGGGCGCTAGAGTACCGGTCGAATATCACGCACCGAGACTCAATGCGCAGACCAGCCCATGGAGCCGCGACCTTCGGCGTACTGTGCGGTACACACGACACGCCACCCACCATCATACGACGTAGTGTAG
>DAOTVV010000152.1:0-10370 GCA_034436255.1 Anaerolineae bacterium | reverse complement strand
CGCTCGCCCTCTCGAGGGGACGTTGCTCCCAACCTGGACGTGGCCGAGATCAGCCGCATGTATGCCGGCAACGGCGCTGCAGCTGTCTCCGTTCTCACCGAGCCGGACTACTTCGGTGGCAGCCTGGAGGACCTGGCCTGCGCCCGCGCCGCCCTCAGTGACGGCAAGGAACTGCCTTTGTTGATGAAGGATTTCGTCCTCGGCCCATACCAGATATACCAGGCAGTGCTCGCCGGAGCGGATGCGATCCTGCTCATCGCCGCCTGCCTCGAGGACGGCGAGTTGCGCGACCTGCTCGCGCTTGCCCGCTCCTTCGGCCTGGCCGCCCTGGTTGAGGTGCACTCGCGCGAAGAACTCGAGCGCGTCCTGCCCCTGGGGCCGCGCCTCATCGGCATAAACAACCGCGACCTGCATAGCTTCCACACCGACCTGAGGACAAGCCTGGATTTGGCGCCGCTCGCCGCCGCCTATGCCACCGTAGTGAGCGAGAGCGGCATCAGCGGCTACGCCGACGTCCGGCGCCTGGCCGAGGTTGGGGCCAGCGCCGTTCTCGTGGGCAGTGCCATCCTGGGCAGCGCCGACCCTGCCGCCAAAGTACGCGAGTTGGCCGGAGTCGCTTCATGACGGCGATCAAGTTTTGCGGCTTCACGCGGGAGGAGGACCTGCGCCTGGCGGTGCGGCTCGGCGTGGAGTACCTGGGCCTCAATTTCGTCGCCGCTAGCCCCCGCCGGCTTGGCCTGGACCAGGCACGCCGCCTGAGCGATGCCGCTCGGGACGAGGCGATTCGGCTGGGCCTGGCACCGCCCAAGCTGGTCGGCGTCTTCGCCGGCGAGAGCATCGGCGGCAGCGACGCGGTGGCCGCCGCCTGCGCTCTCGACTACCTGCAGATACACGACGAGCGCGGCCCAGAACTCGCCGCCGGCCTGGCCCGGCCTTGCCTGCTGGCCTGGCGCCTGCGGCCAGGGCAGGAACCACCCGATCTGAGCCGCAGCCCGGCCTGGGGGCACCTTCTCGACGCCTACGACCCGGCCCGCCTGGGAGGCAGCGGCCGCACCTGCGACTGGGACCTGGCGGCCGGGCTGTCCGCCAGCCTGGGAGAATCAGTACGCCTCTTCCTGGCCGGCGGGCTACGGCCGGCCAATGTGGCCGAGGCCATCCGGCGGGTGCGGCCTTTCGCGGTTGACGTGGCCAGCGGCATCGAGCGCAGCCCTGGCCACAAGGACAGAGACCTGATGCAAGCATTCGTGAATGAGGTGAGAAGTGTCAGTGATGATTAGCCCGACAGAGGAGAGAACCGCCTGCCTGCCCGACGCGCGCGGCCGTTTCGGCCGCTACGGCGGCGCCTATGTGCCGGAGGCGCTTGTGCCGGCCCTGCAGGAATTGCAGTGTGCCTTCCGCGAGGCGGCCGGCGATGAAGCGTTCCGCACCCGCCTTGCCCGCCTCAACCATGACTACGCCGGGCGGCCAACGCCACTCTACCTGGCGCAGCGGCTGACGGAGGAGGCGGGCGGCGCCCGTATCTACCTCAAGCGAGAGGATCTGGCGCACACAGGTGCCCACAAGATCAACAATGCCCTCGGCCAGGCCCTGCTCGCCGAGCGCATGGGCAAGCGTCGCCTCATCGCCGAGACCGGCGCCGGTCAGCACGGCGTAGCCACGGCTACGGTGGCCGCCCTGCTTGGCATGGAGTGCACTGTCTACATGGGCAGCACCGACATCGCTCGTCAGGCGCCCAACGTCCGCCGCATGCGCTTGCTGGGCGCTGAGGTGCGCCCGGTGACCATCGGCAGCGCCACGCTCAAGGAGGCCATCAACGAAGCCCTGCGGGACTGGGTGACCAACGTCCAGGGCAGCCACTACCTGCTCGGCTCGGCCCTGGGGCCACACCCGTATCCTCTGATCGTGCGCGAGTTCCAGTCGGTGATTGGGCGGGAGGCGAGAGACCAGGCCCTGGCCCAGATCGGCCGCCTGCCGGATCTGCTCATCGCTTGCGTCGGCGGTGGCTCCAACTCCATCGGCCTGTTCCACCCGTTCCTGGACGATGCGGTGCGCATGCTCGGGGTCGAGGCTGGGGGAGAGGGCATTGCCAGCGGTCACCACGCCGCTCGTTTCGCCGACCCCTTGCTCGGTCGTGAGGGCGTGCTGCATGGCACACGCTCCTTCATCCTGCAGAATGAGGACGGCCAGATACTGGATACGCACTCCATCTCCGCCGGGCTGGACTACCCTGGAGTCGGGCCGGAGCATGCCTACCTGCGCGCGGTCGGGCGCGTCGAGTACACCTACGCGACGGACAGCGAAGCTCTGCAGGCTTTCCAGGTGCTCACACGGCTGGAGGGAATCATTCCCGCGCTGGAATCGGCGCACGCTGTGGCGGCCGCTCTGCGCCTTGCGCCCCAGATGGACAAGGACGCGAGTATGATCGTGAACCTCTCGGGGCGGGGTGACAAGGACCTGGACACGGTGGTGCGCTTGCTGGGGGATGGCGATGGGCAGTGAACGCATTGGCAACATGTTCCGGCGTTGCCGGGGTGAGGGCCGCCTGGCGATCGTCGCTTACCTGATGAGCGGCTTCCCTTCGCCGGCTGCTTTCCCGGCGCTAGCCACGGCAGTGGCCGAGGCAGGCGCTGACGCCATCGAACTGGGCATTCCCTTCAGCGACCCTCTGGCCGACGGCCCCACGATTCAGGCGGCGGGTGCCGCGGCGCTGAAAGCCGGTGTCACGACGGCAGGCTGCCTGGAGATGGCGGCACAGGTGCGCCAGGCCACTCAGGGGAGCCGCCCCGATCTGGTGCTGCTGTTCATGGGATACTTCAATCCCATCTTGCAGTACGGCCCGGCCCGCTTCGCTGCCGACAGCCGTGCCGCCGGTGTGGACGGTCTCATTGTCCCCGACCTGGCCCTGGAGGAGGCGCCGGAGTTGGACGTTCCCTGCCGAGAGCATGGACTGGGCATTGTCCCTCTTGTGGCGCCGACTTCGGCCACTGAACGCATCCGCGCCCTGGCGGCTCGCGGCGCGGCCTTTCTCTATATCACCAGCCGTTTGGGCGTCACCGGCGCGCGCAGCGATCTACCGCTGCAAGTGCCGGAGTTGGTAGCGCGGGTGCGCTCAGCACTGAGCGAGCCGCTGCCGCTGGCGGTCGGCTTCGGCATCTCGCGCCCGGAGCACGTGGCCGCTCTGCACGGCCTGGTGGACGCAGCCGTCGTGGGGTCAGCATTGCTGGATCGGGTTGGCCGGGCGGAGGACCCCGTCGGCGCGGCAGCTGAGTTTATCGCCGGTCTGAGGCAGGCCGCCGGATGACGGGTCACACCAGCGTCTGCGCCACGCCGGCCGGCTGGCGCGGCCGAGCCCCTGGCAGCGGGCAACTGGCGGCGAGGGAAGTGAGGGGCAGGCGCACATGGAAGGTGGTGCCCTGTCCGGGCGCCGATTCGAAATCTATGCTGCCGTCGTAGAGGCGAACCACACCCTGGACGATGGATAGTCCTATGCCCGTGCCCTGGCTGGCGAAGCGCCGTGCCGCCTCGCTGCGGTAGAACTCGGTGAAGACCCGGTCGCGATCCTCGGGCGGGATGCCGATGCCGGTGTCGCTGACGTCCACCAGGACAGCCTGGCCCTCGCAGCGCGCTCGTACCGTCACCTTGCCGCCTGGCGGCGTGTACTTGATGGCGTTGCTGATCAAGTTCGTCCAGAGCAGTGCCAGGTGGCGGGGGTTGGCGTACACAAGAGGCAGATCGGGATCCAGGTCAAGCTGCATCTCGATGCGCTTCTCGACGGCGCTCGGCCGCAGCATGTCAGCAGCCTCGCGCAGCGTGTCCTCAAGGCGCAGCGTCTCGCGGCCCTCACGCAACTCGGCCCGCTCCACCTGGGCCAGGTCGAGCAAGTCGCTGATGAGCGCCAGCAGCTCGGCGGTCCGCTTCTCAGCGCGTGTGGCCACCTCGCCGATCCGCTCCTGCTCGATGTAACCCTCGCGCAACAGGCGCAGATAACTCTGGATGGCTGCCAGAGGGGCACGCAGTTCGTGCGTGACATTGCGCAGGAAGGTAGCGCGGGCATTCTCTAGCTGGGTGAGGCGCTCGTTCGCAGCCGCCAGTTCCTCGGAGCGGCGCTCGCTCGCCAGGTTAGCAAGGTAGAGTTCGCGCTCATGCCGGCGCAAGCTGGCCACGATGCTGCTGGCAATGTAGGCGGCGACGAAGAAAGCGCTGGTGAGCGTTGACCAGAGCGTAAGCAGAGCCAGCGGCCGGCGGAAAAGGGTGGCGTCCATGAGGCCGCCCAGGTGCACGTGCGGCAGGACGCCGGAGTACTCCAGCCACATGAGCAGACCGTAGAGCAAAGACGAGGCGCCAGCACAGGCGAAGGCCCAACGTCCGGAGAGGAGGACGCCAGCGATGATCACCTGCAGGATGTAGAAGCTGGCGGCAGGGTTCTCCGCGCCGCCGGACCAATGCAGCAGGAGCGTGTAGGCCAAGAGGTCAACGACGATCTGGGCCTTGATCAGGCTATCCAGGCTGAGGCGATCGAGGGGGGCGAGCCACGGAAAGACAGGCTGCAGGCCGAACGGCTGCTCGGCCCGGTAGCGAGTGACCAGCATGACGGCGAAGGTGAATGCCGCCAGGAGGGCCACGATGGCCAGCAGCCTGGCCGTGGGCAGCATCCCCGGGAAGAGCACATCCGCCACGAGGACGCCGAGCAACACCAGGCCAATAGCCGTCCAGCGCAGAAGGATGAGCCAGCGCACCCGCTGCAATGCCAGCTGGCCATCGGGGCTGAATGCGTCAGGCATGGCAGCGTCCGGCCCTTTACCGCTAGTCATACGCCCACGGGGCAGGCCGGTCACTGCTGGCTAAGCCGGCAGCCGGAAGGCGGATTGCAGCGCCGCAACCGCACATGGCAGCTTCTCCTGATGGATGAGGCAAGAGCAGGTGGAGATCGAAGTGCTGATGGCCAGGATGTTGATGCCAGCGGCGGCGAGAGCGGCGAACATCACTCCCGCCACGCCTGGGCGCTCCCGAAAGTCCGGCCCGTAGATGGAGACGATCGCCAGGCCAGGCTCTTCAATAATAGCTTCGGCCTCCAGGCGAGGCTGCAGTTCGCAGAGCACGGCTCTGGCCGCATCCAGGTCGCGGGCCTGGATGCAGAAGACGATATGGGTCTGTTGCTGCAGGTCCGAAGATTGGACGATGAGCAGCACGTTGATGCAGCGCTGGCCCAGGGCAGTGAAGATGTCGGCGGCAATGCCGGGCTTGTCGGGAATGTTCATGACGCCGAGGCGCACCAGGTCGCGCCACTGCATGATGCCGCCGATGCAGATGCGCGCCCCCTCCGCTCGAGCTTCCACGCCCTGGCTCACCTCTTACCCCTTGATCGCCGCCCGCACGCGTTCCACGAGCTGCTGCGGGCTCACGGGCTTGGTGAGGAACTCATCCGCAGGCAGGGCCTCATCCGTGGGGAAGTCTCCGGCGCGTGGGCTGTCCAGGATCGAAGTGACCATGAGCACGGGTATATCTCGCAGGCTCTCATCCTCACGCATCATGCGGCCCACGTCGTAGCCATCGGTGGCGCCGTTCATCATGACGTCCAATATCACGGCGTCCGGCTTATGCTGGCGCATCTCGGCAAGCGCCTGCTTGCCGCTGCTGGCGCTCGCGACGTCGAAGCCGTGCGCCCGCAGGATAGTACGGGTTATCTCCACGAAGTCGGGGTCATCATCAACGACCAGTACTCTGGCATTGGCCATCGCCAGCCTCCTTGCTAGTATCCGCTGTAACTGCGGTATAGCCTTCCAAGTCGCCCTCTGTCAAGGAAGCGGCTTCCTGTTCCCGGCATTGGCCGTGGCGCCCTCATCGGCTCTTGGTGCAGGCAGGGCGGGCGCTATCATCAGGCGGAAGCCTGCGCGCTCAGCCGCAACGCCAGGCGAGTGTTGCGTTCGTTAATGCGGTTGTTGCGCACGGCAATAGCGATGGCCTTCTTGCTCCCGACCAGGACGACGAGGCGCCTGGCGCGGGTGACCGCTGTGTAGAGCAGGTTGCGCTGCAGCATCATGTAGTGCTGCGTCAGCAGTGGGATGACCACCGCGGGAAACTCTGAGCCCTGGGATTTGTGGATGCTGATGGCGTAGGCGTGCGCCAGTTCGTCCAGTTCGCTGAATTCGTACTGCACCGGCCGGCCATCGAAGGATACCGTGAGCAACTGGTTCTCGGCGTCAATGCCCCGCACCTGCCCCAGGTCACCATTGAAGACGGAGCGCTCGTAATCGTTGCGCAGCTGCATGACGCGGTCGCCCTGGCGGAAAAGGCGCTGGCCATGCTGCCGCTCAGCCTTTCTTGGCGAGGGCGGGTTCAGGACGGCCTGCAGGCGCTCGTTCAACTCGGACACGCCGACGGCGCCACGGTGCATGGGTGAGAGTACCTGAATGTCCTCCAGCGGGTCCAGGCCGAACTTGGCCGGGATACGCCGCGCCACCAGTTCCACCACCCAGTCGGCCGCTCTTTGGGCATCCGACTCGGCGAAGAGGAAGAAGTCGCGCGAGTTGCGGGGCAGCAGAGGCATCTCGCCCTGGTTGATGCGGTGGGCGTTCACGACGATGAAGCTGTCCTCGGCCTGGCGGAAGATCGTGTCGAGGCGGGTGACCGGGATGGCGCCGCTCGCGATCAGGTCGTGCAGGACGTTCCCGGGGCCGACGGAGGGGAGCTGGTCCGAATCCCCGATCAGGAGCAGGTGGCTGCCCGGGGCGATGGCACTGAGCAGGTGGTTCATCAGCAGCAGGTCCACCATGGAGACCTCGTCCACAATCACGAGGTCGGCGTCCAGGGGGTTGTCACTGTTGTGGAGGAAGGTGCTGCCAGCCGTGGGCTTGTACTCGAGCAGGCGGTGGATGGTCCTGGCTTCGAACCCGGTAGCCTCAGCCAGGCGCTTGGCGGCGCGCCCGGTGGGGGCAGCGAGGAGCACACTGCAGCCCTTGGCCCGCAGCAGGCGGATGAGGCTGGACGTGATCGTGCTCTTGCCCGTGCCCGGCCCGCCTGTGACGATGCTCACCCTTTCGCAAAGGGCCATCCGGATAGCCGCCATTTGCCGCTCTGTGAGGCGCAGGCTTGTCCGCGCGTCCAGCCAGGCGAAGGCCTTGTCCCAATCAGTGCCGGCAAAGCAGGCGAGGCGATCTACTGGCGCCTGCATCAGCCGGTGGAGGCGATTCGCGACGCCGACCTCGGCGTGATAGAAGGGCGGCAGGTAGATGGCATCCTCTTCCTGGATGAGGGCGCGCTGAGCGAGAAGCTGCTCCAACTGCCCCAGGCAGGCCTCGGGCGGCAGGCCGAGCAACTCGGACGCCTGTTCCGCCAGTTGCTCGCGGCGGGCGAAACAGTGGCCGTCGTCGCTGAGCGCTGAGAGCGCGTAAAGCAGGCCGGCCTGCAGACGGCTGGGCGCGTCCTCCGGCAGGCCGAGTTGCCGCGCGATCTTGTCGGCCGTCTTGAAGCCGATGCCATACACGTCCTTCGCCAGGCGGTAAGGGTCGCTGCGCACGACCTCGAGGGATGCGTCCCCGTATTGCTTGAAGATCTTCACCGCCAAGCCGGCGCTCACCCCGTAGGACTGGAGGAAGATCATAATTTCCTTGATCTGCTTGTGCTCCTCCCAGGCCTGCACGATGTAGCTGGCCCGCTTCTCGGCGATACCGTCCACCTCACGCAGGCGCTCCGGCCGCACCTCGATAACGTCCAGGGTTTCGCTGCCGAACCTGTCCACGATGCGGCTGGCCGTCACCGGGCCGACGCCCCTGATCAGGCCGCTGCCCAGGTACTTGCGCAGCCCTTCAATGGTGGCCGGCAGGAGAGGGACGAAACTGCGGACTTCGAACTGGCGGCCATACTGGGGGTGGTTGGTCCAGAAGCCCTGCAGCCGCACTGATTCGCCCACGTGCACTCCGGCGAGGTTGCCGGTGATAGTCACTTCATGGCTCTTGCCCTTGGGAATGAGGCGCGCGACAGTGTAGCCGTTCTCGTCGTTCTGGTAGGTGATGCGCTCGACGGTGCCCTCCAGCGACTGCAAGCTCGGCCCTGTTGAGGGCGTGATGGGGTTGGTGGACACGGCTCTCGTCTCACCTCTGGGCGTGGCGTCGGCAGCGCCCAGTATAGCATGCTACCGGGAGCCATGCCCGGTGGCACCTGTCCTGGAAACTCTGGCTTCTGCAGTGTAGGGGCTGCGTTAGCGACGCCGACAGGTGCCGGTCCCCTTGGTCCCGTGCTCTATCCAGGCCAGAGAGAGTGGCGAGTGCGGTTCGCAGCCGCAGACTCTGTGGGTGGCGCCTTCGAGGCGGCGCGGCGCTGGCTGAAAACGGCGCTTGAGCTTATATATGGGGTAGCAGCTTCGAAGCTGCAGGGGAGGTCCCATGAACTCAAGAGAGCGCGTGCGTCTGGCCCTGGCGCATAAGCAGGGCGATCGGGTGCCACTCGATCTGGGTGCGAGCGCGACGACGGGCATGCACGTCGCCTCCGTCTACAAGTTGCGCCAGGCGCTCAAGTTGGATCCGCCCGGTACACCGGTGAAGGTGATCGAGCCTTACCAGATGCTGGGCGAGATCGCGCCGGACCTGATGGCCGCCCTGGGTGTGGACGTCGGCGGCGTGTGGGGTCTCAACAACTTCTTTGGCTTCAAGAACGAAGGCTGGAAGGAATGGTCGCTCTCCGACGGCACGCCGGTGCTGGTGCCCGCGGCCTTCAACACCGAGCCAGAGCCAGATGGCAGCATACTAATGTACCCGGAAGGGGACAAGAGCGCGCCGCCCAGCGCTCGCATGCCGGCCGGTGGCTTCTACTTCGATGCCATCATGCGACAGGAGCCCATCGAAGAGAGCAAACTCAGCGTCGAGGACAACCTGGAGGAGTTCGGCCCCGTCAAGCCCGAGGAATTGGAGCATTTCCGTCGCCAGGTGGACTACTGGGCGAAGCAGACGGACAAAGCGATCCTGGCCAGCTTCGGCGGCACGAGTTTTGGGGATATCGCTCTCGTACCGGCGCCCTGGCTCAAGCATCCGAAAGGTATCCGCGATGTCGAGGAATGGTATGTCAGTACGGTCAGCCGTCGCGACTTCATCTACAAGGTGTTCGAGCGCCAGTGCGAGATCGCGCTTGCCAACCTGGAGAAGATCTACGAGGTGGTGGGCAACCAGGTGGATGTGGCCTTCATCAGCGGCACCGATTTCGGCGCCCAGAACGGGCCTTTCATTTCGCCGCGCGCCTACCGCGACCTGTTCAAGCCATTCCACAAGGCGGTGAACGACTGGGTCCACACCCATACCACCTGGAAGAGCTTCATCCATTCCTGCGGGTCGGTGCGGGCGCTGCTGCCTGAGTTCATCGAGGCGGGCTTCGAGATTGAGAACCCCGTGCAGTGTTCGGCGGCGGACATGGACCCGCGGGAGCTGAAGCGCGACTTTGGCGATCGGATCGTCTTCTGGGGTGGCGGGGTTGACACGCAGCGCACGCTGCCCTTCGGCACAGCGGAGGAAGTCCGCGCCGAGGTGAAGGAGCGGATCAGCGTGTTTGGGCAGGGCGGTGGGTTCGTGTTCAACACGGTGCACAACGTCCAGGCTGGCATCCCGGTCGAGAACATCCTGGCGATGTACGAGGCCGTGCGCGAGTTCGGTGCTTATTAGCCACAGATAGTCACCGATGGTCACCGATGAACACAGATAAGATCACCGAGACAGTCATCGGATGCGGCTACCGCGTGAGCAATGCCCTGGGGACTGGCTTTTTGGAGCGAGTCTACGAAAATGCCCTGGCCCTGGAACTCAGGAAAGCCGGCATGGAGGTCGAGCAGCAGAAGCCACTCAAGGTGTTGTACGATGGAGTCGTCGTAGGAGAATACGCCCCTGACATTCTCGTGAACGGTCTGGTAATCGTTGAGCTAAAGACTGCCAAGGCCATTGACGAGGCGCACCAGGCACAGCTGCTCAACTACCTCAGGGCAACTGGCCTACACGTCGGTCTGATTCTCAACTTCGGTACGGCAAGGCTGGGCGTGAAGCGAATGGTGCTTTGAGCAGCGCCTCGGCATCTTGCCAAGTCGCCGATTTGGTCAAGTGTCGGAGGCAGTTGGTCACCGGTGCCGTCGGGGCGCATCTGGCTGCATCCGTGTTGGGCTCAGCTGTGTCCATCGGTGTTCTATCAGTGTTCATCCGTGGTCAAATTCGCTTTTCGTGGTGATGAAATGACGCAACCGGTTGGCGCTGCCCTCTGGGACATGGACGGTACGCTGCTGGACTCGGCCGAGCACCACTGGCTGGCCTGGCAGGCGACCCTTGCTGCGGAGGGCCGCTCGATCACTTACGAGGAATTCCTGCGTTCGTTTGGCCAGCGCAACGACGTAGTGTTGC
>DAOTVV010000151.1:0-5570 GCA_034436255.1 Anaerolineae bacterium | reverse complement strand
GGTAAGGGGGTCATGCCGCTACGGATTGACGAGTTGGGGTAGCCATCGCCATCCTCTTGCACGGCAATGAAGAGAGGCAGCGGATGCACGGGCTGCGGCGTGGCAACTTCCGTCGTTAGTGCAGTGGCGCCAGCAGCCGGGGTGACGACTGGTCCGGGCGTCGCTGTCTCGGCGGGGGTGAGCGCCACTCCTGGTGTCGCGAGTGCCGAGGGGAACTCGGCCGGCGTTGGCGTTGGTGTGGACGTGGGCGTGGCTGTCGGCTCGGGCAATACCGGGTTCTCAAGAGCGAGGGCCTGGAGCGCCTGGGCCATGCGCTTGACGTCGGCGGCGCCGTTACCTTCGTTGCGAATGTTACCCTTGTCCGGCGAGAGGATCACGCCGCCGATGCGATAGCGCTGCACCAGCCGGGCGATGTCCGAGGCTTTGGAGACGTCATCGCCGGCGAAGGCGACCAGGAAGAGTTGGCCCACTTTCTCCTGTGTGGTGAGCGAGGCGATGAAGTCCTTGACGGGGTCGGCCTGCGCCGCAGCCGGACGCGGCAGAGGCGCCGCCAGAAACGCCGCCAGCAGGAGTATGTTGGCCAGGTACCGCCATCTTCTCGCCACGACTCAAGTATAGCAGCCGCTCCGGTCAGGGCCAATAGGTGTGGTCGGAAAGTGCTCTCGAGGCAAGACAGGGGAACACCGATGAACGGCGATGGACGCTGACGGACGCAGAAAAGGGTGAAGCGGCACCATTCCGGTGCCGCTTCACCCTGCCAGGCGGCAAAGCCACCGTGGCTAATGCTACGAACGAACGCGTTAGCCCATGGCGACAGCTACGGCCGCGCTGCCTTCAGACGGTCAGCCACCGCATCCCAGTCCACGATGCTCCAGAAGGCCTTGACCCAGTCGGCGCGGCGGTTCTGGTACTTGAGGTAGTAGGCGTGTTCCCAGACATCGCACACCAGGAGGGGCACCACGCCCCACTGGGTGAGGTTCTGGTGCTTCTCAGCCTGCAGGATGACGAGTTTGCCATCCAAAGGCCGGTAACAGAGCACGCTCCAACCGCTGCCTTCCACGGCGATGGTGGCTGCCGTGAATTCAGCCTTGAAGGTGTCGAAGGAGCCGAAGTCGCGAGCGATAGCCTCGGCCAGGTCGCCTGTGGGTTGAGAGCCCTCCTCTGACCCCGGGCACAGGTTACCCCAGAAAAGTGTGTGCAGGATGTGGCCGGAACCGTTGAAGGCCGCCTCGCGCTCCCAGTGCTTGATCAGGGCGAAATCGCCGGCTTTGCGTGCCTTGGCCAGCTCCTCCTCGGCCTTGTTCAGGCCGGTGACATAGGCCTGGTGGTGCTTGTCGTGGTGAAGGTGCATGGTGGTCTCGTCAATGTACGGCTCGAGGGCGTCGTAACGGTAGGGAAGGGGCGGAAGTTCGAATGGCATCTTGGTACCTCCTAACTGTGTCTCTGGCTGGGTCGGGCTCAGCCGAAATGACGGTCATCTGCAGCCTGGCGCTGCTTCGCGACAGTGCACCCCGACGCTAGCCGGCCATTCTAATGGGAAAGCTGCTTCCTGTAAAGCGCTGCTGGCCAGAGAGCACGAGCCAAGATCGCGGGGGTCAGGCTATCGATGGTAGCCTGTGGAATGGCCCTGCATGCCGCTGCCGGAGCGCGCTACAGTCTCCCCCTGGGCGCAGGCCTGGATAGCCTGGGATGGGGTGGGCCGCTGGCCATCCCTAGCGGTGGCAACGTGTTGCCGTCCCGCGGTGCGGCCTTCACGTCTTGGCGCCTGGGCGCACCGGCTCCTCCGGCTGCGGCGATTCGGCTGCCTCGTGGCGAAGGTGGCTCATTGCTTTGTGCCAATGGCGCGAGCCTCGCTCGCGTCCGGGAGGTGCACAGACGTCGCTGCCGGCATACAATTGCCGGCCAGGAGGTGAGCAGCATGAGCCAATGTGATACCAAGCTGAACGTGCTCCTTATCGGTGGTGGCATGATCTCCGAGGAGGTTCTTCTCCCCACTCTGTTCCAGGAACAGGCTGCCGGCCGCATCGGCAAGGTCTCCGTGGCCACGCGGCGTTCCAGCACCATCCAGCACCTGCGGCAGATCTTCCCAGGGCGTGAGTTCACTGGTTACCCCGAGGCGGCTGGGGGATCGGAAGTCGCCGATCCGAATGCTTTCCAGAAGGCCTTGGCCGACCTGGAGAGGCCCGGGGCCGTGGTCGTCGCTACCCCGGACCACCTCCACACCCCAATGATCCTGGCGGCTCTTGAGGCCGGGTTCGACGTTGTGACCGAGAAGCCGCTCTGCATCAAGACGGCCGACGCCTGGAAGATTATCGAGAGCGCCGATGAGAAGGCTGCTTACGTCTACACCGACTACCACAAGCGCCACGACCGCGCTATCCGGGCCCTTCGCTACCGCTACCGTCGTGGCTGGCTGGGCGAGATGCTGCACGGGCACGCCTGGATCGAGGAGAAGCGCGAGATCCCGCTCGAGAAGTTCGTCCTCTGGGCAGGCAAGAGTTCGCCTTTCGAATACATCGGCGTGCACTATGTTGACGCCTACTACTTCGTCACCGGCCTGAAGCCGCGGCGGCTGGTGGCTTTCGCCCAGAAGAAGTTGCTTGTCAGTAAGGGCATTGATGCCTACGACACCGCTCAGGCGACGATCGAGTGGGAAGACAACTCGGTGCTGTTCGTACAGACATCCTGGGTGAACTCCAACCGCAACAGCACCCTCACCAACCAGGGCATGATGGTGCTGGGCACCGAGGGCGAGTACTGGGCCGACCACAAAGCTCGCGGACTGCACTTTGTCACCGAGCGGGGCGGTTATGAGGACTACAACCCTAACTTCTTCAAGGCTTATGACGACTGGGATGACCCGGACAAGGATCAGTGGACCGGCTATGGGTACGACAGCCTGGTCATGGGCCTGAACGACATCCGCACCATATACCTGGCGACGCAAGGGCTGGACGCTGCAGCAGCCAAGGAGAAGCGGCGTCAGATGCTTGCTAACTGGGCCGACAAGCGCCCGCTGCCTCGGCAAGCCCTCATCGGCACAGCCGTGATCGAGGCGGCGCGCATCAGCTTCGAGAACAACAGTGCCTATGTCGGTTTCGACGACAATATGAGGCCGAAGCTCCTATAGGGTCGCCCAGAGCGACTGCTCACTCTCAAGGGGGAATTGCAATCATGGCGGGACTCACCTTCGACCTGACACCGCGGTCCGTGCCGCCGGTTCAGACGCCTTATCGTCGCATCGTCACCCAGATACCGGCGCCGGAGTCGCTCGCCGTTTTGGAGGACCTGCGCCGGTATGAACCAGTGGCGATGACCGGCCAACCGCCCATCGTCTGGGACCGGGCCGTTGACTGCCAGGTCTACGATGCCTATGGTAATATGTGGCTGGATTTCAGCAGCGGCGTGCTGGTGGCCAACTCTGGTCATTGCTCGCCCGAAGTGCAGCAGGCGATCGTTGACCAGGCGAATGCGCAGTTGCTGCACAACTACTGTTTCCCAAGCCGGCAGCGGGCGGAACTGACGAAGCTGCTCGTCAGCGTCGCACCGCCGGGCTTGGACAAGGTCTTCCTGCTCACGACCGGTGCCGAAGCGAACGAGAACGCCATCAAGTTGGCCCGCACCTGGGGGCAGTTGCAGGGGGGCAAGCGCAAGATCGGCATCGTAAGCTTCGAGCGCGCTTTCCATGGCCGGACCATGGGTGCCCAGCAGGCCGGTGGCAGCCCCAGCCAGAAGGAATGGATCGTCAACCTGGACCCCGGCTTTCACCAGGTGCCCTTCCCCGATGGCTATCGCACAGAAGACACGAGTTTCGACCTGTTCCTGCGCTCCCTGAAGGCCAAGGGCCTGGAGGGCGCTGATGTGGCCGCTGTCATCATGGAGACGTTCCAGGGCGGCGGGGCGGATTTCGCGCCGGTGGAGTACATGCAGGCCCTGCGACGCTGGTGCGACGACAATGGCGTGCTGCTGATCTGCGATGAGGTGCAGGCCGGGTTCGGCCGCAGCGGCAAGTTCTGGTCGTTCGAGCACTACGGCATCGTGCCGGACATGATCATCTGCGGCAAAGGCATCTCCAGTTCGTTGCCACTTTCGGCCGTGATCAGCCGGCATGAAATCATGGACCTCTACCCGCCTGGCTCGATGACCAGCACCCATACTGGCAACCCCGTGGCCTGCGCTGCTGCCACCGCAAACATTCGCCGACTGCTCAACCTGGACCTGGTGGGCAATGCGGCGAAGCGAGGCGAGCATCTGGCTGGATTGCTGCAGGGCTTGCAGGCCCAATTCGGCAAGGTCATCGGTGCCATCCATGGTAAGGGGCTGGTGGCGGGCATCCAGATCGTTCACCAGGGCAGCAAAGAGCCGGACTCCGAACTGGCGCATGCGATCGTGGAGCGAGCCTTCCGCAAGGGGTTGCTCTTCTTCGCACCGGTGGGCTTCGGCAATGCGACGGTGAAAGTCGCGCCGCCCCTCACCATAACCGACGACATGCTGGACGACGGCTTCGTCGCCCTGCGCGAGGCCTTCGCTGAGGCGATCACCGACCTCGGGCGCTGACGCTGATCCACGAACAATTTAGAGCTGAGCAAGCGGGCCGGACACCCAGGCGCAGGTGGTGCCCGGCCCTGCGCCGGCCAGTCAGGCGCGCCAGAGCTTTTGTCGTTCCTTCAGGTCGTGCAGACAGCGCACGGGCACGTGTGCCTCGCCCAGCTGGTACTGCGGTCCCTGCGGCGTGCCGTGGTAGTCGCTGCCGCCGGTGACGATCAGCCCGTGTTCGGAGGCCAGCCGCTGCAACCTCTCGCTCAGCTCCGGGGAGTAGCCAGGGTAATAGGCCTCCCAGCCGTCTACCCCGGCCTCGATCGCCGCAGGCAATAGCTCTTCCACGTCCGCATAGTCGGGTACGCCCGGGATGACGGGGTGGGCGACAATGCAAACGCCGCCGGAGGCATGCACGGCCTTTACGCCCGCCGCGAGCGAGGTCTGGCCGCCGGCGCTTACGTTGGCAGGGCGAGAGTTGCCCAGGTACAGGTCGAAGGCCTCCTTCGAGGAGCGGACATAGCCCGCCTCCACCATGGCCAGGGCGACGTGCGGCCGGCCGACGGTGCCCTGCCCCGCCAACTGCAGTACGCGCTCAAAGGAGACGGGCAGGCCAAGCTGGGCCAACTTCTCCACTATCCGCCGCGCTCGCTCCAGGCGGCCGTGATGCTTGCTGGCGAGGAGGGCGCTGAGCGGCGTATCGCCCTCGCGCCAGAGGTAGCCGAGCACCTCGATCGAGTGCCCGTTCCAGTCCACACTTAGCTCAACACCTGGCACTACCTCTATGCCGAGTGCCGCGCCGGCTGCCAGCGCCGCAGGCACGCCCTCGGCTGTGTCATGGTCGGTGAGGGCAACGGCGGCAAGGCCAACCTTACGCGCCGCCGCTACGAGCGCAGCCGGCTCGAGGCCGCCGTCGGACATCACGCTATGCGTATGCAGGTCCACCATGGGCGCAGGAAGGCTCAATCTAGTCACCTCGAAGCCCGCTCAACCGAGCAGGCTGATGATTATGGTCAACGTGAAGGCGCTGGCCA
>DAOTVV010000150.1:0-1872 GCA_034436255.1 Anaerolineae bacterium | reverse complement strand
GGGCCGCCAGGTCCTCAGATTGCACAGTCTCGGCCGATGTTGACGCCAGCGCCAGGATGGCCAGGCCTGTCGGCTCGGCGCGGGCGGGCAAGGCGATGAACATGTAGGGATTGCCGAAATTCCAGCCACCGTGCTCGCAGCGCCGGTCCTCCAGATAGCGCACCGCTTCCGCGACACGAGCTTGCAGGTTCGCCTGAGCGCTTGCCGCTTTGGCACGGCGCGATAGGGCGGTGCTTGCGAGGATCGCCAGGGCGGTCGGCTCGACCCAACTGCTCTGTTTGGGCAGCCAGGGCCAACCAGTGATGCTCAGGTCAATGCGGACTATCGCCTGCTGCGGATCGGCCGGGTCCGGAGGGGAACCACGGACGGGAGCGTCGCCGGCGAGCCAGATTGCGGCTTTCTCCAGCGCCTGGCCTGCAGCCGCCGCCCCAGCCAGCGCCAGGATCGCCCAGGCGGTCTGCCAGCCACTCTGTCGGTCATCCTCGGCCACGCCCCAGCCGCCGTCGGGGTTCTGGGCCGCCAGCAGCCATGCCAGCCCGCTCTGGCATAGCGAACTCTCCTGGGCTGAGGCCTGAAGCGCCAGAAGGGCGCAAGCCGTGGCTTCGACCACCGAGTGCTCGCTCGCGTGGTAACCCCAGCCACCATCGCCGTTGTGGCTCTCCTGAAGAAAAGACACGCCTCGGCCAACGGCCTCGTCTGGCATCGCTCTCTCCCTTGCGCTTAGCGCGGGCCTGGCGCGAGGTCCAGGCTCACCTGCTCGCCGGGGCGCACCCGACGCCGGGTACCGCCAGGCGAGCCTGCTCTGACGACAGGCACGCTCGGACGGCGGCATAGTACAACAGTCCCAGGAGGCTAAAGCTGGCGCCCACGCTGCCGATAATAGGGTAAGTAGCCCTATCGCGCCATTGACTATTGGGTTGCGGTGCTATTGGGGGATGCCTTGGAAAAGGAACTGCTCCGAGTCCTCATCGTTGACGACCATCCTGTGTTCCGCGAGGGCCTGCGCCATATCGTCGAGGCCGAAGCGGATATGGAGGTGATCGGGGAAGCGGACACAGGCGAACTGGCTCTGCGCGAAGTGCGCCGTCAGCGGCCCGATGTCGTCATTCTGGACGTCAATATGCCGGCGCTGGACGGCCTGCAGGCAGCCCGCCGCATCTGTGAGGAGAATCCAGCGGCCCACGTAGTGCTCCTGACCGCTTTCCACGACGAGGAGCAGATGATGCGCGCCTTCCGGGTGGGCGTCGCTGCCTACTACTCGAAAGACGTTCCACCGGGCGAGTTGGTCGCGGCATTGCGCCAGGTGAGCCGGGGCATGTGCGTAGTGCAGGGCCGGGCGATGACGCGCGAGCAGATGGGCAAGTGGCTGGCGCGACGGCTAAGCCAGGCGGCCGGTGAAGGGGAGTTGCCCGAGGACGTGTGCATGCCGCTGACAGCACGCGAGATGCAGGTGCTCATGTGCGTGGCGAACGGGATGAGCAACAAGGAAATCTCGCGCAACCTCAACATAAGCGAGCAGACGGTGAAGAACCACATGAGCTCCGTGCTGCGCAAGCTCGGGGTGGATGATCGCACTCAGGCGGCGATGTACGCAGTACGCCATGGCTGGGTGCGCGTCCAGGACCTGGCTGTTGCCTGAGGCTGCTGGCACGCCTTACGCCAGTTTTACGCATCCTTTACGGATCTAGTACGGCTTTCTCATACAGAAAGTGCTAGGAAGTACCGATACTTGAAGCGAGAAAGGCTGAGGGACCAGGCACCAGAAGATTCATCCGCCCAATTCATGAGGTGGCTGGAACCAGGCCAAAACATACTCCAGGTAAGG
The DNA here is from genome assembly GCA_034436255.1 of Anaerolineae bacterium. Taxonomy (GTDB): domain Bacteria; phylum Chloroflexota; class Anaerolineae; order DRVO01; family DRVO01; genus DAOTVV01. Next base: position 47 of record DAOTVV010000150.1, on the reverse strand, counting down.
GGGTGACAGGCGATGATGTGGACAGTGATGCCGTATCTGTGGCGGGC